>JBILKZ010000004.1:0-66223 GCA_044376405.1 Pirellulales bacterium | reverse complement strand
TGAGGTTCCTGCGAGCAGCCTGGGAGTAAGGCCCAATCCGGCCTCAGGAGAGCCGCCCGCGGGCGTCGACCGTCATCGGCCGACAGGTCCCTTCAACGTCCTGCCACCAGACCGTGTCCTGCAGGTTGACGCATGGGCAGATGTGGTTGGGGATCACGGTCACGCGCTCGCCCACCTGCGGCCGGCGGGCACACCGTGACACGTCCACCTGGCCATGCTCCTCCGTGAGTTTCGTGATCACGGCGTCGGGATACTCGACGATGTGGCCGTGGCCGCTGTCCGGCGCCGGGCCGCAGCGGTCGCTCGTGAATGTCTTTGTGCCGCCGTCGAGCACGACCTGGCCGCCCACCGCGTCGCTCATCACCGTGCAGACGATGCTGGCGGCGCAGTCATCGAGCGAACAGAAGCCGCCGCGGACCGTGTTCATGTCGTTAAAGACGTTCGTCCCCGGGCGGATCTCGGTGAACTGTGGCACGAGGTGCGACTGAAACGCCGTCGGTGTCGAGCCTCCAGACACGATCTCGCGACAGAGGCCGTGGCGGTCGAACAGGTCGATGGCTTCCTGCAGCCTGCCCGCTACGGCCGCGAGCGGGGCCGCCTGCTCGGCGGGCTTCGCCCAGATGTGGCCTGGGTAGCAGAAGATGCCGTCGAGCCGCAGGCCTGGGCTCGCCTCCACGGCCTGGGCCAGCGACACGAGCGAGTCGGCGGTCGCGACCCCGGTGCGGCCCATGCCCACGTCCAGATCGACGAGCACGCCGACGATCACTCCGGCCGCATGGGCCGCCGTCGCCACGGCCTCGATCGCGGAGGCGGTGTCGAGGGCCACACGCATATGTGCCTTACGGGCCAGAGTTGCGAGCCGCTCCGTGCGCGCGGGGTCTACCACGGGATACGCCACGAAGACGTCCGGCGTGCCCCCTGCGAACGCGGGCAGCAGCGACTCAGCCTCACCAATCTTCGCGACGGTCAGGCCCCGGGCCCCGACGGCGAGTTGCTGACGGGCGATTTCGACGCTCTTGTGCGTTTTCGTGTGCGGCCGCACCGCGATGCCGTGGGCTGCCGCGTAGGCGGCCAGTTGTTCGATGTTCCTGCGCATTCTCGCCGCGTCGACGACCAGCGCAGGCGTCGCGACGGAATCGATGGTGGGTAATTGCGGAACTCCGCTCATCTCGAGATTATTGCGGAAAAGACAACGGCTGACGACCCGTGTCGCTGATCGCGTGCACTGAGGCGGTTTGCCGAGGAACGGGAAACCAGTCGAGATGCTTCCGTGGGCCTTGCTGGTTCACAGACAGCAGGGATCTACAGGGGGTATGGGAAACGAGAATAGCGGTATCTCCCGTCCGGGAGCGCGGCCTATTCCTGCTTCTCGGAGCCGGGGTCGCCGCGACGCCCGTTTTGCCCGTCGGCACTGCCCTCTGATAGCTAAAAAAAGCCGCCCCCAGTTGGGGACGGCTTTGCGGCTCAGTGGTGCCGCAGGCTCCGAACATAGTTGGAGGCGATCTCTCGGCAGACCTTGCTGCGGCAAACGCTGTCATCGAAATACTCGTTGCGGCGGCCGCGGACCCACTGCTCGGATGAGACCCGCAGATACCGCGGACGGCCGTCAGGAAAGCGTTCGTAGAGCTTCAGGCAAAGCCACCCGCTCGGCAGGTGGTGGATACGGGACACAGGTCGACCGTGGTAGGTCACGATGCGCATAGAAACCTCTAAAGGGGAGGGGAAAGGGTAGAAACGAAAAAAACGGCCATGGCAGCGAAGGCCGCCACGGCCGCGACTGAGTCAGATAGATAGATGCGACCGGAAGCGATCCGGACACTCGCAAGCTGTGTGTGCAGCGACGCCGGCTGCGACTACACTGAAGCTGTCCTGAAACTGTGGAGAATCAACATGTCGATTACGTTCGACCTACCGGCCGCCGTCGAACAGCAGCTTCGGCGGGACGTGACAAACCTCGATGTCTTGGCGAAGGAAGCTGCGCTTGTGGAGCTCTACCGCCAAGGGACGATCTCTCATCACCAGCTTGGCCTTTCGCTGGGTATGACGCGATTCGAGACTGATGATCTTCTGAAGCGACATCACGTGACGGAGGATCTCGTCACCGCGGAAGAGTTGGGCGAGCAGATCGCCACGCTTCGCAGACTGATCGGGCAATGAAGGGCGTCGCCGACAGCTCTCCGCTGCACTATCTCGTGCAGATCAAGGCCGAAGATGTGTTGCGACAACTCTTCGTGGAGTTGATAACCCCGCCGGAGGTGATTGCTGAGCTGACGCACCCGCGGGCCCCAGAGGCAGTGCGAGCGTGGGCTGCAGATCCTCCATCCTGGCTTCGCGTGATGCCGGTTCGCGGCGGTGTCGATGATCTTGGGCTGGGGCCTGGCGAATCTGCTGCCATTGCTCTCGCTCTCGAGACGCATGCGGACACTCTCCTGATTGACGAGCGAGCCGGCACGAACGTCGCCAAGCGACGTGGCATCCGAACGACCGGCACCGTGGCGATTCTTGCGATGGCTGCAGAACGGAGCTTGATATCGCTGCCAGATGCGTTCACCGCTTTACGAGCCACGTCGTTTCGTGCGCCCGACGCACTGATGAACGGTCTGCTGGAGCTCGACCGCGAACGCGGTGGAAAGCACGGCTGACATCGGTGCTCGCGGCCGTGGCAGCATGGGGCGCCACGGCCGCAAGCGAGCACATTCCCCATGACCAAAGCCGGCCTACGACGCTCGGCGTTGATCGTTGCCGTCGTCGCGGCGGCCGCGTTCGCGGTTCCACCGGGAAACTTTCTCGGGCCGTTCCGTCAGCCGGACGAACGGATCGGTCAGGCCGCGAGCTGCCATCGCAGCGCCCATCCGGGATGCCCAGTCTGCGAGTCGCTTGGAGATGCCAAGAGCCGCGCCGACCTTTGAAAGAGACATCCCGGTTTCCCGTAGTTCGTGGGCCTCGACAGCGTGTAGGGGCACGGTGGACATCTCAAAGAGATCGACCACAAGCGGCCTTCGTACGAGCGTGATGCCGTCCACCATCTCGATGCCGTCCTGCCGGATCGACTCACCGATCACGGCCGGCAGACCGCTCGTGAGTGTGACCTCGAACTCGGCCCGGAGTACCACCTTGTCGGTGCCGAACTGCTGGTAGGGCACCGCCCGGATCGGACCATGGAGAAGGCTCCGCAGGATGACAGGAGCCCGTCGATCCCCGGCGATGAGCTCCGCCCGGAGCGATTCCAGATGCCCGAGCAGCTCGTCGGGCGACGGGAGAGCGGCCCGCTGACTTTCCCGCGAGGCCAGCTCCTCGAGCCGGGATCGCACCAGCTTGAGTTCCCGTTCCCGACCGGCCAGCCGCTCGGCCAAGGAGTCGATACTGCCAGCACCGCGTTCGATTGCGAGTCCTATGTTCTCGATGCTCGTCGTAAGCTTCCGAGCCTCCGACTCAAGGGACCGCCGCTCGGCAGCGATATCGCCGCCGGTGGCGTGCAGTTCCTGAACACGGGCAACCAGCCGCTCCCGGACCCCGGCAACCGACATCAAGGCATCAACAACCTGCCGGAGAATCGCAGGATGAGCCTGTGACCGGAGACACGTGGCCCGGTTCCAACAGGCGTAGACTTTGGCATTGGCGCAGCGGTAGCCGCCCTCGTTGCGGCCCTCAGCATGCATCAGTCCGCCGCAGATGCCGCAGACAAACAGCGCGGAGAGGAGTTTCCGGGAGTCGCGGGGTTTTCCAGCCAGAGGGTGCTCGGGGCCGCGTGGGGGATGCAGCCGGGTGCAGCGACGGTCGATGACGGCATTGGCTCGGTACCACAGCCAGTCGCCCACCATCCGCAGGTGCTCACTCTTCCTGGTGAGCACACCGTCTGCAGTGTTCCAGACGAGCTTCGAGCGGCCCGTCCGAAGTTCCCGCTTGGAGAACTTGGTGCGAAAAACTTCCTCGCCCCGGTATATCGGACGCCGCATAAGCGAGGTCACGTTGCCCGCCGACCATTCCGGCTTCTGGCTGTTCTTCGCCTTCGGGAAGTTGATCGAGGTGAGCCAGTCAGCGATCGCCCAGGGCGGCTCGTCGTTGGCAGTCCGCTCGAAGATTTCCACGATGACCGGCTTTCGCTCCTCGTCGATAGAGTCGAAGAACGGTCTCCTGGCCGGGTCCGTGGCGGTGGCTGGAATCGATGGCCGCCGCCTGTAGCCGATGGCGAGCGCGCCCATCGCCGCCCCGGAGAGCCAGCGGTTTTCCTGGGCTCGCTTGATCCGCCGCCGGGTGAAGTGGTTGGCCCGGCCGTGATGGCCGAGTGCCGCGTGCAGGCGTTCGGGCCAGTCCTCATCGGCGGTGTCGATAAAATCCGTGGGGCATATCACCCGGATTCCAGCATCGACCGCCGTGTCGAAGAACTGCGACGCAAACGTCATATGCCGGTAGAGCCGGCTCGACTCCTCCGCCAGGATGACATCCCAGCGGTGGGTCTTGATACCCGCCCAGACCTGGTTGATGCCCGGCCGGTCGGCGATCTCTCCGCTAATCTCCGGCTCGCGGATGATCTCCACGTTCACCTGCTCGGGCCTGCACTCCCGGGGCAGGTTCGCTGTCAGAAACCGCTGGCAGGCGTTGATCTGTCCATCGATGCTCGATTGACTCTGCTCGTCGGTCGAGTAGCGTGTGTGGATCAGAACGTCGAGCGGGCGATCGGCCGGAATGGCCAATATTTCGCGAAGGTTCATGCGGCACCTCCCGCCGCACCGGCGATGGTAGGGCAGGGGAGCGTGTGGCGGATGGTCCGGATCATCCAACCGTTTTCAGCGCCGCGAAAAATCGCGTGTGCTAGAAGTGTGCTGAGAATGTCCGCCGAAAACCGTCTCTGACCGATTCTCGCCACACGCTGCCAGACACACGTAAATCCATGGTGCCAGTGGGTTTGCATCGCAAACCCCAGGAATCCAGCCGGATGGTGTATTCTCGCCGGAAGAATCCCACCCCATCCGCTGGTTGAGAGCGTTGCTGACCAAGAACGCGAAGCCGTCAGTATTTGGGGAATATGGCCGGGGTGGGGAAGCGGACTTCATGGCTGCCATCGCGCAGGCACTCATCCCAAGGCACCTGAACTTCAGGCCAACCTGCGGGGCGGACACGGACAACCCTCCCGGGGCGAATGCCTTCGATAATGAGGTCCGTCTCAAAAATGATTTGGATGCCGCTGCTTCCCAGCGGCACCTCTCCGGGCGTCTTGATGACATCCCGGATCGGGCCTTTTGAGGCCATGTGCGCGGGACCGTAGTGCCCGCCAGCATGCTTCAACGTATTCTCGGCCCCATTCATCAATACCTCGCTCTCTTTCGTAAAATCGGCGTAGAGAGAGGGGTCCATGCCGCCGAACAACGTCGCGGTCACCGTCGCACGGCCGAACTTGCCATACTCGACGGCATCGATCCAAGCGGGCATCCAGCGGCTACGAATGAAGGCCTTGTGCACTTCGGTTTGATTGCGGGCGGCGCGCTCTATCGCGGCGTCGTCCAGCCAGATGTCCGAGATGTGGAACCGGGTGAACACGCCGCCCGGCGTGGGCTTCCAGGTGATACCGAGCAAGACAGCCTCGCCACCGAGGGATTTTTTCCCCTCTGCGGGCCACGCTCCTTCGGCGATGAGTTCCGCAATGCTGAGGCTTTCACGGCCTCGCCAGATTCGGGTGGCGGCATCGAAGTTCATCGTTTCATCAGCAGCCTTGCCGTCTCCGCCTTGATTCGGCTCGAGGCTGGCGATGATCATTCCCTGGAGATTCCTGACGTCCACTTCTTTAAGCTTCCAGACCTTCCCTTCGCGCTGGCAGGAACTGGGCTCGTCTTCGAGAAGCAGGACGTGGTTCTCGGCGGGTGTCGAGCCGATGCCACGGTAATGGCCCGTGTCCACATTCTTGCTGTTGACCGGTAGCACAGGCACGGAGGAGATCTTGGGGTCCGGGGGGAGAAAGGCATGGACGCGCAGCACGGTGCCCAATGGAATGTCCCTGAGATCTGCCGCTGCGCCGTGATAGCGGACGATGCCGTAGGGAAGCATGGCGAAGGGTTGCGGGTCGTTACGGAAAAATTGGCCCGCCCCTTGCACGCGCATGCTGCCCCGCCGGTTCGTATGGTCCAAGAACACGAGTTCGCCGCGGTAGGCGTGCGCTTTTTCCAGAGGGGGAAACTTCCCCGCTTCGGGTCGGAACGGCTCGTCAGCGATCGCTGCAGTCGTTGCCAACAGCGAGAGCGACAGGTAGATCGTTGCGGCAAGTCTCATGTTCATGGTCATCGCTTCTTACACCTCGATCACCCTGTTACTGTCGCCAAACCGGTCGATCTCCACTCCCATCCGCTGGGCCATGAGAAGCAGCAGGTTGCTCATGTGCGCGTCGGCGTTCGCGGGACGGCTGCAGAGTTGGTAATGCGCGCTGGTCAGCGCTCCGTCCGCTCCGATCGCGTAGCCTTGGAAGCCTTCGGCGTCCCTGTTGAAGTCGAGATGGCTGCCGTGCTTCAGGCCAAGGTCCGACCCGCCGGCAAGCACGAGCGGGAGGTTGGCGTTGCCATGGCTGTGGCCGTAGGACATGCCGCTGCCAAAGAGTGCCATCGTGGAGCCCAGAAGCGGCTGGCCGTTGACGTCCTTCGTCTCCTCAAGGCGCGAGAGGAAGTAGCTGAACTGCTCGATGGCGAAGGTATCGTAGTTGGTGAGCTTCTCCATGTAGCCGGCGTCGCCACCGTGGTGGCTGAGCTGATGCCGCGACTCGGTGATGCCGATTTCGGGAATAGCGAAGGCCTCCCCCTCACCGCCCAGACTGAAGGTGGCCACGCGTGTCGCGTCCGTCTGAAACGCGAGCACCATCAGGTCATACACCGTGCGGAAATAATCACCCGCCATCGTCGCGGCGATGTCGCGGTTGGTGCGTTTGCGGTCGGCATCGGAGACCACGGGCAACGGCGTGTCGAGCCACGCATCGGCCCGCCGGGTGCGGATCTCCGCCTCTCGGACGGAGGTGAGGTATTGGTCCATGCGTCCTTTGTCTTCAGCCCCCATCTTTGTATCGAGCCGCCGCACTTCCGCGAGGTTGGCGTCCAGGACGCTGCCTTTGCGTCGCAAGTTCCTCCTCTGGACCGTTTTGCCGCCTTTCGGTTCTTCGAACAGGGACGCGAAGATCTCGCTGCAACGACGCAACGCGGGAAGTTGGACCCCATCGGCAGTCCAGGCGAGGGAGCCCTGTGTGAGGGCGACCTCCATGGACGGGTAACGGGTGTGCGGCGCCGTGATCTCCGCCATCTTCTGGTCCACGGAGATCGAATTGCGATCCGAAGGGCCGAGCTTTCCGCCCGTCAGCCAGACTGAAATGCAGTTGTGGTGATGACTGATGGCTCCCGGGTGATGCAGGCCGCTGATCGGGGTGATCACGTCGCGGTGCTTCTCCAGAGGCTTCAGCGATCGCGAGAATTCGTAGTCCTTCCCCGGCTTGGTGATCTGGTAGTTGAGCGAATGGACGCCGTTGGCAAGGTAGATGAAGGCGCTGCGCCGAGGCGAGGCGGCCTGTTCCTCGGCCGCTCGGAGCGGGATCATGCATTCCAGCATGGGCAGGGAGATGCAAGTTCCCAACGCCCGCAGCGCGTGCCGGCGGTCGATCAACCAGGATTGAGACAGATAGTTCATAATTCTCGGTTCCTTGTTCGTCGTTTGTGGCTCGTGGTTCCTTTTCGTCTTGTGAACGAAGAACCAGGAACGAGCGCTAGCGTTTTCTCATCAAGTCCGACAACGCCACCGCACGCACGATGTCCATGACTCGGTAATCGTTCTTCTTCGCTTCTTCTTCAATCAACTTCAGGTCGTCCTGATCATCGACGGTAAGCACGCGGCGGAGGCCGTACGTGCAGAGTTGTTCGATAAAAGCCCGGGCGACCTTGTCGCGGTCTTCAAGCAATCGCTGTTTGAACTCGGCTGCATCCTTGAAGGCACGCCCGTCGGGCATCAAGCCAGCGGGATTGATCAAGGGGTCCTCGCCAACTCCCGCCGGGACCTTCTCGCGGGTACGCCACTGGCCGATCGCATCGTAGTTGTCCCAGGCGAGTCCCAGCGGGTCGATCTTCGCATGGCAGGCGGCGCAGTTCGCGTCGTTGCGGTGCGTCTCGATCTTTTCGCGGAGGGTGGCCTTGGGGTTCTGCGGCGGGTTGGGTTCGATGGCGGGCACGTTCGCCGGAGGTGACGGCGGCGTCTTGCCGAGGATCGCCTCACTGAGCCACACGCCGCGATGCACCGGGCGGTGACGAGTGCCATCCGAGGTCAGTCCGAGAACCGCGCCCATCGTGAGAAGACCGCCGCGATGATCCTCGGGCTTGAGCGAGACGCGTTGGAAGCCGTCCGTCTTCGGCTCCGGCAGTCCGTAGAAATCGCAGAGCCGGGCATTCGCCATGGTCCAGTCGGATTCGATGAAGCGATCGATAGGCAGGTTCTTCGCGAAGATCTCGCGGAAATACTCGATCACCTCGGACCGCATGCTCGTCTCAAGCCAGTCGTCGTAGCCGGGGTAGAGCTTCTTGTCTGGCGGAAACATGCCCACGCGGTGCAGTTGCAGCCACTGCCGCGCAAAGTCGTCGACGAAGCGGCTGGCTTTACCATCTGCGAGCATCCGATCGACCTCGGTCTGGAGACCGTCGCCGTTCAGTACGCCACTCTTGGCCGCCGTGAAGAGGCCGTCGTCCGGCATCGAGCTCCAGAGAAAATACGAGAGCCGCGAGGCCAGTTCTGTGTCGGTGAGCCGTTCGCGGGCCACCGTGTCGCCCTCGACGAGGTAGATGAAGTGCCTGGACGTGAGCACACCCTGCATCGCGACCCGATACGCGTCGGCCGATTTCTCGCCCGCCTCGCGTTCAGATTGGTATGCGTGCAGGTAATCCTCCAGTTCTTCCTTCTGCACCGGCCGCCGCCAGGCTCGCTGTGCGAAGCGTTGCAGATGCTCCGCGACCACTTCGGGCGTCGCATCATCGGGCGGCATAAGATCGCTGCGCCGGGACTTTTCCGCCTCCGACACGAGGGGTCCCTCCCATTCGATCCAATCGAGCAGCACGGTGGAGAAGAGGCCGTTCCCTTTGGCGTCGAACATCTGTGGGGCGTTCGGGTTGAGGAGGGAGGTCTCGCTGCTGTGTGTGAATATGTACGAACCGCTGCCGAGCGCACCGCGGAGGGCTCCGCCGGATCTTCGGTCCACGACATCGGTGGCCACCACACAGAAGTCCAGATTCGCAGGCATCTCGAGAAACACCTCGAATTCATACACCTGGGGACTGTCCTCTGGAGCCGTGATGTCGAACTCGACGAGGCCATCCACCGTCTGCTCACCGGTCCGCTTGCCGATGCTCAGGTGGGCTGGCCGCCGGGCGGGCGGATTCCGCTGGCCTGAACTCGCAGTTTGTAGAGCCCGCTGTGTTCCGGCCCCGACTTTCCAAACCAGTTGGGTGAGAGTGCGTTGCGGACAGTACCGGGAAAAAGAAGGTAACGCAGAGGCCGCTTGATGCCGAACCGGTCCAACGCTTCTTGCTGGCTCTTCCCGCCGCCGTAACGCAACTCCGCCGCCGTCTTCCTGACGTTGCGAGCCTCCGCTACAGACGAAGACGGAAAAGCGCGGTCGAGGACGAGCCCCGCCGCGCGGTAATAACGGTCGACATGTGACGGCGAGAGCGAAAGCTGCGACCCGACGCGTTCAAACCCATGCCAGCGCGTGTCTTCGTTTAGCTCACCCGGTTTGGCCGGATCGTACCGCACTCCGAGCAAGTCGTAGACCGTATTCTGGTATTCCTTGCGACTGAGCCGATAGTGCGCCACCGCTGGCCGCGTAGCCATCCGAGCTGACCGGCCCTCTTTGACGAGCGAATCGAGATTCGTGACGAACGCCGCGATCTCCGCCTGTGTTGGCCGGGGCTCTGTCTCCGGAGGCATGTCGCCGCTGTTGACGTTTTCGAGAACCTCTGCCCAGTGATGGCTGTCCACGCCCGCCTTGAAATCCCTCGACAGCTGGTCGATCCGCACGTCCCCCTCTTCCTTGTGAGGGCCATGACAGCGAACGCAATGCTTCTCCAGGAAGGCTTCAAACCGTTCCGCCCCGCATGCGGCACCGGCCAAGCCAAGGCTGGAAGTGAGGAGCAGCGCGGCGATCAGGGTGATGGTGGGCTTCATGGCGGTCATTATGATGGTAGTCCCCGTCGCCCACAATTTTCTCGCGAAGCACTCGACAACTAGGATAGTCCGAAGAATCAAGAATAGGACGGTCCCCGGCAGATTTTAATGAGATTCCAGGCACCATGAAACTTGCCCTGATCACCGCCCTGCTTGGCTTTGGCGTGTCTGCCACCGGCGTCGCCGCCGAAGCCTTTCGCGTCTATGCGGCGTCCAGCACGACGCAAACGCTTTGGATTGTGGACGCCGTTCCCGAGAAGGACGGTGGGCTGGAACTGAAGATTGCCGAAAAGCGAGACCTGGGCTTTCCCGGCCGGGTCATTGCCGCGCATCCAGAGAAGCCGCTGCTCTATGTCTCGGGCAGAGGCGGAGAACGGGGCAGGGTGCCGGGGGCGGTGGTGACTTTGGCGAAAAACGGCAGCTATGCGAGCCACCATCGCGTTGACCTGAATGACGAAGCCGCCTACCTCAGCCTCGATCGAAGTGGTGGCTTTCTCTTCGGTGTCAGTTACGGGAACGGGCGGCTCAATGTCTATCGCCTTGGTGAAGACGGAGTGCCGGGACACGCTGTGGCGACCGTCGACGAAGGGAAAAAGGAGGCGCACTGCGTCCTGGTGTCGCCCGACAACAAGTACCTCTACATACCTTATGTAAAGGGCAACCTTGCGCTCCTGCAATACCGCTTCGATGCGTCCTCGGGGACGGTTTCTCCGCTCGATCCGCTCAATGCGAATCCGCCGCCCGGCAGTGGCCCGCGCCACCTCGTCTATCACCCCACGTTGCCGATGGTCTATTTCACGAATGAACAAGGCATCGGCCTTTCCACCTATGAACGGCTCTCCGACGGGCAACTGGCCCTGCGCCAGGACATCGCAATTCTGCCGGAAGGCATGTCGAAGGAGGGCCTCAGCGCCTCCGACCTGGTGATCACGCCGGACGGCAGATTCATCTTCGCTGGATTGCGGGGGCACAGCCAGGATTTTGACCGGATCGCCCGCTACCGAGTGCGGGAAGACGGCCAGGCCGAGTTGCTCGGGCTGACACCGACGGACAAGATTCCCTGGGGGCTGACGCTGTCGCCAGACGGTGAGTATCTCCTCGTTTCCGCAACCACCGGGGCGACGCTTTCGGCCTTCCGGATCACGACCGAGGGCGGTTTGGAAAAGGCGGCGAGCCTGTCGTGGGACGCAGAGATTTCGGATCTCCTGACCCGCGCAACACGTCACGTCGGTGGTCCTGATCTTTCCACAATTACCTCACGTGCGGACCTCGACGCCGTTGTGAACGAGACGGCCGATGCGGCTTTGAAGCAAGCACTCACCGACCACGCCGACGCCATCCTTGCCGCCGCCGAGCGGCACCCTCATGTCGATGCCGTCATCCGCACGATCGAGAGCGCGCCGGGCACCTTCACTACGGTCAACACGACGCCCGAGGCCTTGAAAAAAGCAGTGGGGGGTGACATCCGGCTCTTTGACACGCTGACACAGATTGATACCCGGATTGCAGGCGGGAAAGCCCACGACCGTCGCAAGGAAAAAGAAGACCCCTACGACGCCGCCTTTATCGAGCACCTCGGGCACATTCTCTCACTGGAGACGGTCAAGCTGGAGGCATCGGGAATCCAGGATTCCTGGGTTGCGCCGCTTCTTCAGCTCAGGAATTTGAAAAGCCTGGGCTTGAGCGGCTTCGGCAGACTCGGCGATGCCAGCCTGTCTCAGTTCCAGCGGCTCACTGACTGTCCCAATCTCACGCATCTCGAGCTGGCTTATTTTGGGGCAGCCACCGATGCGGGCTGGGAGCAGCTTGCCGGCCTGAAAAACCTCGAAGTGTTCTCTCCGCGGGGAGCTGGTTTTCCAGGCCATTGCTTCGCGAAGTTCAAGGGTTGGGCCAAACTCAAAACCATCAACTTCCACAGCAACGGCCTCGATGACGAAGGGCTGGGTTATGTCTGTGAGAACTTCCCCAACCTCGAGTTCATCAAGCTATGGCACTCCAAGCTCATCACCGATGCGAGTGCCGAACACCTGACAAAGCTGAAACATCTGAAAGGCATGGAGATAAGCTGTTCGAAGGCCACGGCTGCCTTGGTCAAGCACCTGGGCCAAACACCGGTGGAATATCTGGCGCTCGAATATGGGGTCAACACGCCAGCGTCTGACGCCATCGCCACGGCCAGATCCATCCCCACGCTCCGCCGCCTCAAGTTGGGAGGGACTTCACTCATCGACTCCGATCTCACCGCGCTCGCCGGCGCGACACAGCTCGAAGAAGTCTCCTTCGGCATCCTCGATCTACCCGACGAGCGTCTGCCACAGCTGCAGGCCTTCTCCTTCCTCAAGTCTCTGCGTCTCGTTCCAGCCAAGGAACCCTTCAGCCCGGAGACCCAGGAGAAAATCAAAGCCTTATTCCCGAAGACCACACTCGAGTTCAAATAGCCTGCCAGCCGCACAGAGGCCATCCGCCGCTGCCAGGCACAATCCGCGTCGAGGATCGCGGAGAGGCCATATCAGTCGCCCGTCGGCCGCTCCGTACTCGGTTTCAACACGAGCGTGCCCGCCTTGAGCGATCTCTCCTTCTCCCGCACCAGCTGCATCACATCGGCCGGCAGCCTGCCATCCCAGCCGTGCCAGGGAGCGAGCGCCGCGCCTCCGCGAGCGAGCGTCGAAAAATCGAGAAGGTTCTCCGCGTGGACCTTGCCCGCCGACGACAGCGAGATCAGGTAATCCACCACCGGCGTCATGCTCCAGACCGGCCCAGTGATCACCGTGGCTGGCGACTCGCCGTGCTGATCGAGCAGGTTGCCGAACGCGAGCACGCCCTTCTCGCGGGCGGCGGCGATAGCCCCTTCGCGCTCGGCATAGATGAGGTCAGCCCCGGCCGCGATCTGGTCGAGCGCGGCTTGGCGGGCCTTTGGCGGATCGAACCAGGTGTCGATGAACGTCACCTTCACCTTGGCGGCGGGATTGGCGTCGCGGGCGCCTTGGATGTAGGCGTTCACGGTGCGGTGAACGTGGGGTTCCGGTTTGCCGCACACCACGCCGACGACGTTCGACTTCGTGAGTCTGCCGGCCAGCACGCCACAGAGATACGCCGGCTCGCACAGGTCGGTGTCAAACACGGAGAGATTCGGGGCCGCCGGCGGGTTCGATGTGCCCACGACGAAGGCGGTCTGAGGATTGGCCGCCGCGATCTGCCGGATCTCCGCATCGGCAAGCGTGCCGTCCGCAAAGACGATATCGGGCCGCTTCGCCACCTCCGCCGCGAGGGCCGCGGCCATTCGCGGCGAGTCGGCGAGGTTTTCCTGCCACGCATAGCGGATCCGGCCGCCACGTTGGGCCGCCTGAAGCGCATCGTGGATCACCATGTTCCATGGCTCCTCGAGCGGCGTGGCATACGCCGCGAACACGACGGGCACTTTTTTGGCAGGCGGCTCCCCGGCGGGCAGCTGGGCAGCGTGGAGCGATAGAGACAGGCAGAGCAGGGCAAAAAGGATGGCACGCATGGGGCCGGCTCCTCGGAGGTCTGGGGACGTCGGAATGCCAGCAGGATAGGCCCGCGGTGGCCGGGCGGGAAAGAGGGTTATCCGATCTTCTGCATGGAACGCAGACGTGGAGATCGCGTGAAGGGTAGACTCTGCAGTCATGGATGAACCGCATACGCCGGCCCAGAGCCAGCCACCCCGCTACTGGTTTCCCATGAAGACCTACGGCTGGGGTTGGGGTCCGCCATGCACCTGGGAAGGCACGCTGGTGACACTGGTGTACGTGGCTCTTTTAGCACTCGCCCCATTGCTCTTTCCGCCCGTCCGGAACATGACTGGCTTTCTGGTGAGCGTGTGCGGGCTCACCGCGGTGATGATCGCGATCTGCTGGTGGAAAGGCGAGCCTCCGCGCTGGCGATGGGGCTGAAACGGGCGTGTACTATGACTTTCCCAGATCTCGCGCCGTGGCTCGACAACGTGTCAGACGACTACGACGAACTGCCATCCGGGGACCACGACGTCCCCTACGATGAGTGAGTCGCCCTTGAATAAGTCATCCTTGCGTAAGTCAGCCTTGTTCCGCCGCGGTGCTGGTTCGAACAGGAGGACCTTCGACGAGATCGCCGCGGGTGAGTTCAACCAGATGGGCTCCGAGTGTCTCATAGTCACGGTGATTGCAGGTCAGCACGATCACCTGGAGACCCCGCGCCGCAGCGAGGTCAAGCATCTCCTGGATCGCGCGGGTGCGGACGGGATCGGAATTCACGAAAGCGTCGTCGAACACGATCGGCAGGCAGCCATCGTGGTCGGCGGCCAGGATCTCCGCCATCGCAAGCCGCAACGCGGCCGCGACCTGCTCCCGCCCGCCGCCGCTGAGGTTCTCGAAGCCAAGCTTGGCGCCCCTGAATGACGGACGGGCCACGGTGAGATTCTCGAACGCGCCGTCGTGATACTCGACCGCGACGTGAGTCTCGGGCCCATAGACGCACCTGAGATACTCTGCGGCCCGGTGTGTGAGCGGCCCGACGAACTGTGATTCCACCTCCCGCTTTTTCTCAGCGAAGAGCGACGCCAACAACGCGATCGCCCGGGCCTCCAGGGCCGCCTGCTCCTGCCGCGACTCGGCAAGCTGGCGGCGGACCTTCGCACGGGCCAGATCCTCGCTCGGGTTGGTCGTGCCTTCCTGCCGGAGGCGATCGAGGGCCAGGGTCCGCGTGGTCTGGGCCGTACGCTGTCGCTCGAGGATCGTCTCGATCGCTCGCTCGAGCCGCTGCCTCGAACGCTCGAGCGTGTCGTGCTGGAGTTCGTCAAGCCGCCTCTGCGTAGCGCCGACGGCGTCCACGGCGGCACGTTGGGCGGTCCTTAGTGCCTCGAGCCTGCCGGACCGATCGCCGCCGTGCTTCTCGACGAGGACCTGCACCCGACCAGCGGAGGTCCGCAACGCTTCGTCGTGAGAGCGAAGCGATTCCTCTGCCATTCGGCGTTCGTTGACCGCCGCCGCGCGAAGCCTGTCCGCCGCCTCCAACTCTGCGTTGACCTTGGTGGCGTCGGTCGCGAAGGTGTGGTAGGCATCGTCGCTAGCCGCCTTGGCCGCCAAGGCGGCCTCAAGCCCCGCCGGCCTCAGAAAACTGGGCGGTGCCATTCCGGCAATCCGCTGGTCGAAGCGGTCGATTTCCTTGTCTCGTTGCTGCAGGTCTTCGGCGGCCTTGTCGCCGCCGAGGTCGCGAATCGCGGTCTCCTTGCCCTTGATGCCGGCCTCCAACGACTGCCGCTGTGGCTGCACGCGCCGGGCGACATCCACACTCTCGATGCCGAGTTCGGAGAGCCGCCGTTCAAGTGCCAAGCGAGCATCGTCACGACGGCGGGTCGCCTCGACCAGCGTGGTGCCGCCGCCGGGCGCGACCCGGATCCGCACGCTCTTGCCGATGAGGAGATCCGCTTCCGACGTGATGGTTTCACCCGTTCCGGACGCAAGCTCCTGGCCGGCGAGCATGACGGGTCGGTCGGATTCCAACAGCTCGACCCTCGTTGCGATCGCATCGAGCGTTGCCTGGGCGCCGTCATGCTTCCGCTCCAGGCCTGCGAGCGAGGCGAGATCTTCGGCCGTGATGGTGGCCAGGTCGGCTAGCTGGCTGCGGAGATCCGCCAGTTCGACACGGAGGGCGGCGATGTTGTCGCATCGCCCGGCGAGGCCCATGCGGTCTGCCCGCAGCCGCTCGAACTGCTCGCAAAGCGAGTCGAGCATGGCCTGATCCGCCAAGCCTGCCTGATGCACCTGCGACTCATTCACCCGCCTTAAGGCCAGCTCGAATCGTGCCACCGAAGACTGCTCGCTCTCCTTGGCCATGGAGAGCCGCTCTGTGGCCGGCCTGAGGCGTTCCTCGGCCTCACGGATGACCCGCTCACACTCGGTGATCTCGCAGTCGGCATCCTCGAGGGCCTGCAGATCCCTGGTGGCGTCGTTGGCGCGAACCTGATGCGGACCGATCGCGAGCGTGAGGCGTGAGGCCTCGTCGATCCGATCACGAAGCGAGTTCTGGTCCTGTCGTGTCGCGGCGAGACTTGACTCACATTCCGCGATGGTGCCATCGGCGGCCTCGACCTGCGCAGCCGCGGCATGGAGCGCTGCCATTGCGGAGTTGGCAACCTCCTCCGCCGCGACGGCGGCGGTTAGCTCGGCCGAGGCGGCGAAGAGGGGTGAATCTTTTCGGGGCGCGCCATCATCCTTCGTTCGGTCAGCATGCGTATCGAGAATCGTTTTCGATACGGCCGCATCCTGTGGCGATTCCAGAACGCCGCCGCCATCGAGCGTTCCGAGCCGCTCCCGGAGCTTGTCGAGTGGTCGCCCAGTGGCGTTTTCAAACGGATTGCTGCCGGCGGCGCCCTGCCAGACCCAGAGGTGCGCCCATTGCAGTGAAAGCCGGTCCTCGAGACCCCGGCCGCCGCCGACGGTCTCAGCATTCAGCAGCCGGTGGATCTCGGCCTCGGCGGCGTCGCCCCGGAGCGGTTCCTGCCCGGAACGAGCGAGCGTGGTCGGTGCATTGGCCGTCCCGGTGAACTGCTTCGTGATCGTGTAGGTTTCCCCACCACTCTCAAACACGAGCGTCACCGCAGGGTGGCCGGGATGAAACTCCGACTGCATCGATTCGAGAACCGATCCGGTCGTGCGGCTGCGCAGGAACAGCGCGCGGTGGACCGCCTCGATGATCGTGCTCTTGCCTGATTCATTCGGGCCGCCGATCACGGTGCGGGCCGTATGGAAGACGACCGTCTGCTCCTTGTGGATCCGGTAGTTGTTGACCGTGACGGAGATGAGCCTCATGCGCGTGTCTCCGGAGCCCTGATTGGGGCACGAGTCGGGGCTATGGCGCAAAGGGCGTGCAGGATGTTGATGGCCTGGCGGACATCGGCGGCATCGGTACCTTCGGCGTCGAGTCGCCGGGCGAGTTCGCCCGCGACGCGTGAGATGATCGGATCGCCCGGCCGGCTGGCCAGGGCGTGAATTTCGTCGGGGGAGGGGGCCAGCATCACAGCGTCGGCGATGTCAAGACGGAGCAGGCGGTGTGACCACGACTCAAGCACCTGATCGAGCTCGCGGCGGTCCCCGAGCGACACACTGCCGCGGAGCGAAAGGTCGACGAGACACGCGTCAAATCCGGCATCCCGTGTGGCCTCGGCGAGATTCGTCTCGCACTGCCGTGGGCCGTCGGCGGTCATGTCGAGCACGCGGGCGAGCCACTGCAGCCGGCCGGTGACGATCGGCTCGACCACCGGATCAGAGCCCCTGGAAACTGTCACGCAGGCGACGCGGCCCGGCAATTGGTCCTTCTTTGGGAACCGGTCGGTCTCGTGGCTGCCGGAGTACCAGGCCTTCGGGCCCGCTGCCGTAAAGCCGTGCCAGTCGCCGAGGGCGACGTAGTCAATCTCGGCCAACGGTAGGCGATCGATGGCGATCGTGTTCACGGGACCAGCGACGTCCTCTCCGTCGGCCTGTCCTGCAAACGCCGTCGTACTGCCGTGGGCCAGCACGATCCGCGGCGTCGTCCCCAGCGATGTGAAGTCGATACCGCGAATCCACGCGGTGGGGTCGTCGCTCTCGTGCCGCCGCAGGAGAGGGCAGGGCAAGATCACTGCCCCCTCGATCATGACCGGCTTCCGCTCGAGGAGCAGGTGAAAATTTGGTGCGCGGGTCGCGTGCTCGTGCTTAAAAAAGGGCTGGTCCCACAGGCCATCGAGTCCGCCGTGGTCGTGGTTGCCAGGGATCGCATAGACCGGCACACCGCACTCCGCGATGACGCCGAGGGACTGGGCCACGGTCGTCTTGGTGGGCGTGGGCGAGTCGAAGAGGTCACCGGCGACCACGACGAATCGTGCCTGGCGGATGCGAACGACATCCCGAATGCGGCGCAGGGCGTCGATCCGCTCCTGCTGGACGCGGCCTCGCTTGGCAGGGTCGGCGATGCCGGCAAATGGCTTGCCGAGCTGCCAGTCGGCGGTGTGAATGAATGTGATCATGGGGTCGCTCCTTGCCCGCTCAAGCGATACTCGAGCCCGCTCGCGCGGCGGATGGGGCGGTTGATGGCGGCCTCGATCACCTCGCGCGAGCCAATCAGCGTCACCTTCTTCGCCGCCCGGGTGATCCCCGTGTAGAGCAGTTCGCGGGTGACGATCCTGCTCGCTCCCTCGGGAAGCACCACAATCGCATGATCGTACTCCGAGCCCTGACTCTTGTGGATCGTGATCGCATGCACCGTTGCCACGTCCTCGAGCCGCGAGACCGGAATCCGCCGTGGCTCCCGGCCCTGCTGAAACACCGCGTCGCACCGGTTGCCGCCGGGGTCTGGAACCACGAGACCGACATCCCCATTGAACAGGTCGATCGCCCGGTTGTTCCGCGTGACCATCACCGGCCTGCCGACGTACCAAGGTGGGCCGCCGATCACGCCGAGCCGCCTCTCCACGACGGCGTTCCAGCCCGCCGCCCCCAACCTTCCCGTCCGGTGGGCGCAGAGCACCTGGATGGCTTTCTGGGCTTCGAGAGCCGCCGTCGCGTCATCCGATTCGCAGAGGTGTCGAAGCCGCTGGGCATGGGCCACCACCTCGTCGATGACCTCTTGAAACGCGGCTCCATGCGGTTCGACCCAGCGGATCGATGCCGTGTCTTCGGGCGTGGTGCGGTTTGGATCGGGCGGCGGCGCCCAGCGGCCCTCGAGCAAGTCGAATGCGCGGGCCACGCCCGCTGAGCCCCCGGTGAGGATCGCGTCGGCGAGGGCCCCGATGCGGATACCGAATCGGTGCCGCACGGTGAGGGTCTGCGTGACCTCCGACAACGGCGAGCCCTTCGCTGCAGCCGCCGCCGCCGCGATGTCGGCCAGCACCGACCCCGCGTCCACGCTCGCCAGTTGGTTCGGATCACCGACGAGCAGGAGCTTCGTTCCGTCGCCGAGGGCGGCAAGCAGGTGATGCATCAGCGAACTCGAAAGCATCGACGCCTCGTCGACGACGACGAGATCGTACGTCAGCGGGTTCGTGGCATGAAAGCGATAGCGAGGGGTGCCTCGTGGGCGGTTGCCGAGCAGCTTGTGGATCGTCACCGGACGGATGGCGTCGACCTTGTCGCGGACGATCTGCGGCGCGTTGCGAATCGCATCGGGGGCGCGCGGGTCGTGCAGGCGGCTGCGGAGGGCCTCGGCCATTCTCGCTGCGGCTTTCCCCGTCGGGGCTGCCAGGGCGATCCGTGTGTCGGGATCGACAAGCAGCCGATCGATGAGCCGCTTCGCCACCTCCGTCGTCTTTCCCGTGCCCGGGCCGCCGAGCAGAATCTGCACCCCAGCCGAGCCGCCTCCTGTGATCCGTCGGGCGATCTCCTGCTCCTCGTGCAACGATCGGGCAAGGTACAGACGGCATGCGGCCGGGTCGGTGTCGTCAAGAATGAACGGGCTGCGGTCGCCTGGCCTGCCGACGAGCGGCCCCGCCGTCGTCAGGGCACGCCTCCAGGAGTCGGCGTCGCTGGGCCAGCCGAGATGATGCTCCCGCTGTCGATCGGCCCGGGCAAGGTCGCTTTCTCCCGCCCAGTCAGTGATCCGGCTCAGATCGACGCAGGTGTGGCCGTCGCGGGGCGCCCGCAGGGCAAGACACATCGCCACCCAGGCGAGCAGGTCGGGATCGCAGCCGCCCGCCCGCCGTCCGATTGCGACGAGCAGTGACGCAGCGGCGACGTCATTGGCCGAAATCGCCCCGGCGGCGATGGAGGCCTCGAGTTCCACAGGCACCGTGGCAGCAGATACGACCGACAATGGTGTCGTCATGCCCGCACTCCCTCCCGATCACCGTTGAAAAGATGGCTGAGCCGGCTCCATACGGCCACGGGCGGCTGCCAGGCGAATACGCCGTAGCGGTGGCCCGCGGGATCAACCGGCGTGTCGGGGCCCTTCATTCCGCGAATGAAGCCATACACCACTCCGACGATGCATTCGCCTGGATCCCAGTCTGCGGACTTCCGGCGTCCGAGCCGCCAGCGGAGCATCCTATAAATGGCGGTGCCGTAGACCAACGCCTGCAACGGGTAGTGGTGTTCGGCCATCGCCGCGACGAGTTTCTCCGGGGCGTAGGCCGCGAGCGGTTGAGCGTCGTCGCGACCGTGCAGTTTGTTGGTCTTGTAGTCGGCGATGACCAGACGCGGGTCGTCCGCGGGCCGGCCCGGCAGGCGGAGCACGGCATCGATCGAGCCATTGATCAGACCAGCCAACGGCACATTGAAGGTTTTTCCGGCGAGGACTTCGGCGTAGGCAGCGAGCGGGTCGCCGGAGGCCAGACAGTGCTTCAGCACCCGGCCGACATCACTGGCCACGACCCCCTTGTCGAATCCCGCCAGCGTCATCTCGAAGTCCATTTCCGAAAGCCTGTCGGTGGCCCCGAAGTCGGCGAATCTCAGGTCGCGGAAGGGGATGCCAGCCGGACCACCGAACGGAGTCTGCATGGCCGTCGCGAGCATGTCGGCCAGAGCGGCGTGATGTGGTCGCAGGGACCGCGACGTCGCCACGTCGCCGACGACACCGCGGATCGACATGTCTAGCGTGGCGGCATCGGAGCCCGGCACGACCTCGATCCGCTCGAAGATCTCGTGGACCGCACTGCCGAAGGCCGTTCCCGCCGGCAGATCGGCGATCATGAACGAGTCGACGGCAGCACGAGCCGCTTCCGGGACCCCGGTGGACTGAGCCGCCGGTCCGCCGGGCGGACCCTCCAGAGCAGCCGATTCGCCGCCAGCGGCTGCCGTGCCCGAAACCTCCTCGTCGTGGCCACGGCCCAGGGGGGAGTGTTCGTTGCCGGCAACGCGGGCCGCTTCTGCCGTGATGCCGCTGAACGATGTCCGCCGATAGGTCTGCTCGACTTTCACGGGCATGGGGGCCAGGCCGCCTGCCGTCGTGGATGATGTGGGCTCCGCCGACGTCCACTCGCGGGCCTCCGGCAAGCTTGCGATCATCCGCAGGACCGGCTCCGTGCGCCGCGCATCCTGCGCATCGCCAGCCCCCGGCGTTTCGGGAGCGCCGGGCATGACGGCGGCGAGCAACGTGTCGTTCCACTCACCGGGACGGAGAATGCTGATGTGGTGCTTCGGCCGCGTCACGGCCACGTAGATCAGGCGGCGGAGTTCCTCGTTCTCGGCGGCGAGCGCGGCCTGCTTCGACGCCGTTGCCGTTTTGATGTCGGCGACGGCGTGGCCAACATCGAGCCGCCGCTCGTCGCCCGCGTAGAAGATGGCCGGCTTCTGGAAGCGTGACAGCTCCTTCGGCTTCCAGGCGTCGACGACGACCACGCAGGGAAACTCGAGCCCCTTGGCGCCATGCACCGACATGATCGTGACGGCATCCTTGTCGCTTTCGACCCGGCGGCTCACGAGCTCACCTTTTTCGTCCTTCGCCGCCAGGTCGGTGAACCGCTCGAGCATCACCCGGGCATGGCCGCCGGCGCCGCCACTGGCGTCGTGGAGCAGTTCGACCACATGGGCGAAATCGACGATCCGCCGCTCGCCCCCCATGCCCGTGGCAAGCCTGCCCGCCATGGCCGTGTCGGCCATGATGTCGGCCGCGAGCGCCGCGATCCCCCTGCGCTGCAGGGTCGCATGCAGCGAGGCAATCTTCTCCTGGATCGCCTGCTCGGTGGACTCCCCGAGGGTGCCCACATCCGCGAGGCTCTTGCCGAAAAATGCGGTCGCGGCCGCCCGCCTGGTCCGGCCGAGGTCGCTCGGCCGCTCCATCGCCTCGAGCATGATCCGGACATCATCCGCCATCTGGCCGTGCATCACGCTGGCAGTGCCACTGCTCACCGCGGGAATGCGCAGTGAGACGAGCTGTTTTTCGATCTCCCTGCCGACGGCGTTGGCCCGCACCAAAACGCAGATCTCGCCAGGCCTGATCGGGCGCGGGTTCGTCGGATCGAACCGCCTATCCGTCACCAACTCGTGGACCTTGCGCACAGCAGCCGACGGCATCGGCGTCTCGCCGACGTCGAGGAACTCGACCGGCCGCAGGCCGACGATGCGCCGGCCTTCGCGGCCCTTAGCGGCGTCGACATGCTGGTAGATGATGCCGGGCCCGAACTCGGCGGACTGCATGGCCGTGTTGAGCCCCGCGAGCAGATCTCCATCGGAGCGATGGTTCTCGGTCAGCGTCCGCCGGGGCAGGCCCGCGCCGTTGGCGGCCACGCCGCGCTGTGAGAATCGCAGATAGGCGTTCACGTCGGCACCGCGGAATCCGTAGATCGCCTGCTTCGGGTCGCCCACGGCGAGGAGCGGTCTCGAACCGCTTGGTGGAAATATCTCGTGGAGAAACTCCCACTGAAGGCGGCTCGTGTCCTGTGCCTCGTCCACGATCGCCAGCTGATACTTCTGGCGAAGCTGTTCGCGGAACGACGTTGCCCCTTCCTTCTTCACCTCTTCCCAGGCGCGCCGCAGCAGGTCGTCGAAGCTGGGCGTTGCCCGCATCCGCTCCTGCACACGCCTGACGCAGTCCTCCACGAGCGCGACTGCGGCGGTCAGCAGTTCCTTCTCGTCGGCCGTGCAGCCGGCCTCGTCGAACCAGGACTTGAGGAACGGATCGCCGAGCCGCTGGATCACCAGTTCCCGCAACGATTTCTCGTCCCACAGTCGCGGCCGCGGCGCCGTCGGGGCGATGCCAGCCCTGCCGGCGGCTTCCACAACGACCGCGTCGTTGACCACCTCCTCGACCACGCGATCGCGGAGTTCCTCCTCACCCGTATCGGCAGCCGCGATGCCGGCCAGCCGCAGCACTCGCGCGCAGATCGCATGGATCGTGCCGATCGCGGCGGTGTCGAATTCGGCAACCGCCCGCTCGAGCCGGCGGGCCTTCGCGGGTCTGTCGGCCTCGTCGAGGAATAATTTGGCGTCGAGTGCGTCGGGGGTGTGGCCGGGGGCATCCTTGCCACGGAGCAGCAGGGCCGTCGCCACCATCCGTCCGCGGATGCGGTTCTTCAGTTCAGCCGCCGCGTTGCGGGTGTAGGTGGTGACAAGGACAGACCCGATCCGCAGGTCCTCGTCGATGGCGATCGCCTGCGTCACGATCGCCGCGACAGAGTAGGTCTTCCCCGTGCCGGCGCTCGCCTCGATGAGGGTGCCGTTGGGGAGCGGGTCGTCGGTGAGAAGGAAGGGTTGGGTCATGCGAGTCGATACCCCACGGCGACGCTGACGTACGCCGGCTGAAGCAGCTGTCGGAAGGCATCGAGAAACGCCATCCGCTCGGGATGCTGCCCAAACACCTCGTCGAACATGGGGCTGACGCCGAACATGATCGACTCGGAGGTGCGCGGATAGAAATCCTCGCCCACGTACGCCTTGAACTCCCGCACGCGACTGTCCGGGGCGCAGGTGGCGAGCTTTCCAAACGTCGGCCGGGCCGCCAGCATCGCCTGATGGGCAAGTGAGACGATGTCGCGAACCCGGGTGGCGGCGGCCGGCTGGGTGGCGAGTTCATCCCCAAGACGGACGATCCGCGACTGCCACGCATCCATGAGGCCCGGGGTGGGCTCCTTCTTGGTTGGATTCTTTCTCTTGCCGGGCTTCCACCCGTCGCGGCGGCTGATGATCGTGGCGTGTGTGACGTCGAGGCCGGCGGCCTGCGCCACGAGGAGTTGGAGGGCGGCTCTGTGCAAGGGACGGCCCGACGAATCTTTGTCGGCCTCGCGTGCCGTCACGATCACCAGCTGCCGCGACGTTGGATGGACGTCGCCGAGGTGGCCCACCAGGCGACAACCACCCAGGTCAATCCCGTTGATCGGTCGGGTGACGATCGCGGCAAGGCCCAGGTTCATCGCCGCCAGTCCGGCGCAGAGGCCATGGGCCAGCTGCACGATCTCGTCGAGCTGCCGGTCGCCATGCGGGCCGAAGGGCAGCCGACCACTCTGCCTGACCGACTCGATCCAGGCGGTCGCCGCCCCGGCATCCGCCAAGAGTGCGTGCAGCAGCTCCAGCGTGAGCGCGCGGACCTCCCGCTTCTCGAGCGTGAGCGAGAACGTGGCCGGCGTGGCCTGCTCATCCGTCCGCCATGTGTCGATGCCGAGCGTCTCCTCCAGGTAGAGCTTCAGCGGATCCGCCACCATCCTTTCGAGAAGCGACAGCTCGACCACAAGAGGCTCGTGCTCGCCTGTGCCGTCGGGTGGCAAAGCGGTGGCTGGTGCCGCAGGACGAGCGTCGGTCGTCGTGCTCGGATGGTCGGTTCTTCCGACGGTTGCCCCAAGGGCCTGCGAGACCGTGGCCGCGTTCGCATCATGGCTCCAGATCACGCCCTTCTGCACGCCGCCCATCTCGAAATTCCTGTGGCTGAGATGGTGACGGGGGTGGCCGATCTCGATGCCGCTCGCGTCATCGAGCTTCTTGCGGTCAACGCCATGCCTGACCGCGAAATCGACCAACTCGGCCAGGGGCGTGACCAGCGGCAGCGGCTGGTTGTTCTTGATACTCCGACCGTTACACGTGATCACGAGGCGGTTCTGGGCGGCGAGCAGACAGTCGAGGAGCGCCCGACGCTCGTCGGTCCGCGGATCGACATCCCCCACAAGCTGCTGCCGGCCGACGAGGTCCTCTCCCTCCGCCTCCGAAACGCCGACGGCACCGTCGTCATACCCAATCACGCACACCACCTTGAAGGGCACGCCACGGAGGGGCACCATCGACGTGGCGGTGATCGCACCGGTCCGGAGCGGCTGCCGCCCGGGCGTCTCCTCGAACCACGCCGCGAGCATCTGCCGGACGTCGTCGAAGGGAACGGGAGTCGATTCGGCGGCAGTCCCCGCCGCAGCCTCACGCAGCCTTCGCAATTGGGCGAGCGGCTCGGTGAGTTCCCCGCACTCGTCACCACAGAGGCCGACCAGAGCCGCCTCGATCGCGTCGCACCATTCGGCCACGGATCGGCTGGCAGCCGTGACCGCCTCGAGCGCGCGGATCACGTCGATGATCCGCACCAGGGTGGCGATCGCCGGGATGTCGGCGGGATCGAGGCCGGCAAGCGGCACGACCCCGCCGAGCTCGGGCCGTGGCAGCGCGTCCGGGAGCGTCGCGCCAAGGAGCATGCCCTCGAGCCCGAGCTGCCACGTATGCAGGTCCGCGAAGGTCGCGAGTTCGAGGCCGCGGCGTGCGCGGTGGCCTTCATCGAGACCCCAGCGAACCTGTGTCCGCGTCGTGAGGTCGGCCCAGAGCGACTCGGTGTCGTCGTTGGCATCGAAGTGTGCCCGCACCAGGGGATGGCCCGCCACACCGAGCACGTCATCCACGGAGCAGCGAGATCCGGGCAGGGAAAGCAGGTCCACCAGCAGATCGGCCGCCTCGCTGACCTCGCGAATGCCACGATCGGCGACGACCAGAGGCAGCCTGATCTTGCGTTGGATGTCGTCGCTGCCGCGGCCCGGCACGGTCCGCTGGAAGACCGCCTCGAGGTGCGGTGCCGCCTTCTCCAGGCAGGGGCTGACGATCACAACCTCATGAGGCGCCAGACCCTCGATATCCTGAAAAGCCTGCAGGATCGCATCGTGAAGCACCTCGGCCTGGCGCGACAGGCTATGGCACCGATGGATCGCGATCGAGCGGTCCGTGGCGGGGTCGTGATGCCTGGCGACGGCCTCACCGCCGGTGGCGGTCGTCTGCTGCATGCGGCCGAGCAGCGTGTCGGGGATCGTCTCAGGAGCAGCAGCAGGCGGCTCGTCGATGCCGACGCCCTGTGACGCGAGCAGGTGCTGCAGTTCCTTGGCCCCAGCCAGCCAGACCGGCAGGAGCTGATCGACGCCGTCCAGAAACTCGGGCTCCGGGCTGCGTCGCAGGGGGAGCCTGTCCTGCGACGGCTGTGGCAATGTCTGTGTCCAGCGGGCACGCAGGCCCGGCGAGGGATGCACGAGCAGCACCCGCACATCGCACGCACTGCCGAGCTGTTCGAGGCACTGCCACTGATACAGCGAGAGCGACTGCAGGCCGGCCACGAGCAGCGGTTCATGGCTCGCCTGGTGTGCAAGACTCATGCGGGCCGGCGGCGATGGCGTGCCGATGTGCTGACGCACCGCACGCCAGAGGTCGAACTGCCAGTGATCGGCAGCATCGAGCCCCGGCGTCTCACGTTCACCATCACGAACCACGTCGGCAGCGGTCGGGCTGACCACGGGGTCTCCCTGCTCCCACCGCAGGATCATGCCGGACCGGCGGACATGGTAGTTGTCGAAGAGGGCCGCGAGCCGTCGCGCGGCGAGCAGCGGCTCCGCATCAGAGGCAAACGGGAGTTGAAGGTCGGTGCGGCTGGTGATGACCCCGAGGACCGCGAACGTGAGCCGATCCAGAGACCAGGCGTCGGGAGTCTTCCCGCGGGACGGCTGCAGCAGGGCCGTGATCGAACCGGGAAACGAGATCTCGATGTTGGCGATGATCCCGTCGCCCGCCTTCTCGCCGCTCGCCCCGAGCCGCTTCGCAAGCTCTGCATAGAGCCACGCCTTCGCCCCCGCCGTCGGCACGACGATCCGCTGCCGCGCAAACAGATCGGCATCCCGGCTGAGGAAGTCGACAGCGGGCTCGATGACGTCCGCGAGTCGATCGACGGAGTGGATCTGGAGTGGCATGGCTGTGATAGGGTAGCAAAGGGGGGGCCGGCTGGACGCAGTTGCTTCCCCACTGTCCGAGAAGTGTGCGTGGCGCGACGGACAACCTTGGTCCGCCCCGTGCTGTCAGGCCAGCCACCAGAGGACGATCGCCAGGCAAATCAGGGCCGTGGCGATGACCCACAGGGGCTTTCGCGGCGGAGGCGAATCTTCCGCGGAAAGGTATCGCTCGCAATGAGGACAGCGGGGCGAATCCTCGAGGATTTCGCGCCGGCAATAGGGGCAGGGAACAGTCGCCTCGTCGGCGGAATCGTCACTGCTGTCGACGTCGTCATCCCAGTCGTCGTCGCCGTCATCATCGTCATCGCGGTAGGGTGCCATCGCGAACCTCCGTGTTTCAGCCACCGTCGCGGACAGTCTACACTCAGGTCCCCCACAGGCCGCCCGGCAGCCCGACATTCACCCCTTTGCCCCCACGGCACGCTCCCATGCCGACCCGATTCTGGCTCTCGATCCTGCTTGCCATTCTGGCTGGCATCGCCGTGCTGTTGGCAAAACCGACGGGCCGAAAACAGAAATCGTCGGTGCCCTGGCGAGGCCAGATCAAGCCGCCCCCGCCCCCGCCGATACCGCAGGGGCCGCACCGAGATCCGTGACCGAAGCCCGACGCCTCAGCGAGGGAATCCGGGCCTGATTGCTGGGTGATGCACCGCGTTTTCCCTTGCTTGCGCTGCGGGCTTGGGTGGAGCAGATGGAGCACTTCTCTCCGTTGTATGTATACTGCCGCGATGAACGTCGAACGCGTGAAGTACGTCATCTGGGCCGCCGACATGGATCGGGCGGTGGCATTCTACCGCGACCTCTGCGGCGGCCGCGTGCTCAAACAGAACAGCGTGATCGCCGAGGTCGAGATTCTCGGGTCGGTCATCGGCATCCACTCCGGCGGCGAGGGAAAGCGGACGTGGACCGGCCTGAGCTTTCAGGTGCCCGATGTCATCGTCGGGGCGCGGGAGGTGGTGGCCGCCGGCGGACAGGTCGTCCGCGAGCCCGAACCGGAGAACGGCGAGCCGCCGCATCTAGCGATGTGCGTCGATCCCGAGGGCAACGAGTTCATGCTGTCGCGCAGGCGAGGGTAAGAGCGACGGTAAGAGCGATGGTAGGGATCCTCTCCCATGGAACGACCTGACGTAGACGCCTCGATCCCGGATGGCCAGTCGATCGGCGACTCGGTGTTGAGCTTTGCCGGTCTGAGCCAGTTCATGGGGGGACGGGCTGCACCCGGTGCAGGACAACTCGTCCCCGGCTCGAGGCTGGGAGACGTGACGATCGTCCGGATCGTCGACGAGGGAGGTATGGGGCAGGTGTATGAAGGGCTGCAGGGGATGCCCTGCCGGACGGTCGCCGTGAAGGTGATCCGCCCTGGCGTGTTCTCCCCGACGGCCGCGAAGCGGTTCAAGCACGAGGCGCAGATCCTGGGCCGACTCACCCACCCCGGCATCTGCCGCATCTACTCGGTGGGCTTGGAGCGGCTGCCCGGTGGCGAAGTGCCCTACTTCGTGATGGAATACATCCAGGATGCCCTCACGATCACCGGCTATGCGACGCAGCGGAGTCTCTCCATCCGCGACCGCGTCACGCTCTTCTGCGAGGCCTGTCAGGCGGTCGCGCACGGCCATCAGAACGGCGTCATCCATAGGGACTTGAAGCCGGGCAACATCCTGATCGATTCGGCGGGGCGACCGAAGATCATCGACTTCGGCTTGGCACGAAACACCGATGGCCACACGGCCCTTACCACGATGCATACCGACATCGGGCAGCTCGTGGGCACGCTCTCCTACATGGCCCCCGAGCAATTCGACGGAGTGGCCGACGCTCTCGACGTCCGGACCGATGTCTATGCGCTCGGAGTGGTGCTCTACGAACTGCTCGCGGGCCGTCTGCCCTACGACATTGCGAAGCGGCCGGTCTACGAGGTGGCCCGTGTCGTGAAAGAGTTCGAGCCGCGATCGCTTTCGAGCGTCAGCCCGAGGCTCCGCGGCGATCTCGATACGATCATCGCGAAGTGCCTGGAGAAAGATTGCGGCCGAAGGTATTCAAGCGCCTCTGAACTGGCGGCTGATCTGGGGCGGCATCTCCGCGGTGAGCCGATCAACGCGAGCCCGCCGCGGCTGCTCGACTCGGTCGCGAGGCTGGCCCGGCGGCACCGGCTGGCGGCCCTGGCGACCGTGGGCGTGGCGGCCTCACTCGTCATGGCCATTGTGGGCATCTCGGTGTTCGCTTTGCGGGCGAATGCGGCCAGGAAAGACGCCGTCGGCCTGGCACGTGTGGCCGCGGACGAGCGTGAGGTGGCCCGCCGAGAAAAGACGCGGGCAGACGCGGAGGCAGACACCTCACGGCGGCAGGCCTATGCGGCGAACCTGCGGGCTCTTCAGTCATATCTCGAAACAAAAAATAACCGGGCTGCACGACAACTGTATGCGAGAAATCTCGAGCTCGCGGGATCTCCGCTTCCGATTGAGATGCACTGCTTGGGGGCGCAGCTCGACAACTCGCTCGCCGTCGTCGCCTCACAACCGGGGATCATCTACGGCCTCGCCTACAATGCGGAGGGAACAGCTCTTGCCGTAACCACAGCGGACGGACGAAACATCCCGCAGGTGTCAACGACGCCTGAGGGAATGCGGCTGCTCTTTGGAAATGGCCGCGACACGTGGATGTACCTTGCTCGGTCGCTCATGTGCTTTCGCGTTGGAAGTGGGTACCAGTACGACACGTTGCCGGCGTGTGACGATGAGTCGCTGCAGCAATGGGCCGCCCGCAGCATCGCTGCAGTCGCGTTGGGCATTCGTCCGACAGGTCCCGTTGGCCCTGCTGCAGTCGAGTTGGGCATTCGTCCGACAGGTCCCGTTGGCCCTGCTGCAGTCGAGTTGGGCATTCGCCTGACCGATTCAGTCCAGCCGCTGCCCCTCAGCCCGGATGGCCGACGCCTCGCGGTGAGTACCCGCGATGGTGGCATGCGTATCGTGGACAAGTCGACGGGCAAGACTGAGGTGGTCCTCAATGGAGAAGTCGGCCGAATCCATCGCATGGCGTTCAGCCCTGATGGTGGCCGGCTGGTCACCATCGACGCCAAGGCAAATCTTGGGCTCTGGAACGCCGGCAGCGGCAGACTCCTCGGCAGATACGAAAGGACCGACTCTGGGCCTACGTCATTCCGATTTAGTCCCGAGGGCTCTCGGCTCGCGGTCCTGACACGAGATGACCAACGTCGGCTCGACCTGATCGTCTCCGACACTGCGGACGGCAGTCGTATGTCTACCGTCGATATCTCCAACTGGATGAGTCGAGAGCCGATTCCACTGGATTTCAGTCCTGACGGTAGCCGTCTGGTTACGGCCTCCGATCAACAGGATCTTTCCATCTGGGATATTGCCAGTGGGGCGTCGCTCGGCAGGCTGTGCGGCCATTCCGCGAGCGTCAGCAACGTCGCCTTCAGTCCTGATGGGAGCCAGATCGCCAGCGGCGCGGTAAACGGCCACATTCGCCTTTGGAATTCGCACACATTCGCTCTGGTGCGTGAGTTGATCGGCCACGATGGCGGCATCAGGGCTCTTGCGTTCAGCCCCGACGGCGACACGATCGCCTCCGGCTCGGCCGACGGGACGGTGCGAGTCTGGTCGCGTACGACTACCGAGCCGTTGGCGGTGCTGACAGGGCTCCGCGGGATGACAGCTGCCGCCTTCAGCCCGAATGGCGAGCAGTTGGCGGTGGCATCGAAGGACACTGGTTCCATCGAGCTCTGGAACCCGCGGACCGTCGAGCGAGTGTGCTCGCTCGACGGCGCAGGGGGCACCGTCGCCCATCTCGCGTACAGCCCAGACGGCAGTCAGTTGGCAGCCGCATTCACATCACCGCGGCAGTCCGGAGGCGTCCGTGTCTGGAGGACGGATACTGGGGAACAACTGCACGATTTCGGGGAGGATGGAAGGGGCGAGGTCGCGGTGGCCTTTAGCCCCGACGGTGAACGTCTCCTGACGACGTCAGCCGATGCCACGATGATGGTCTGGAATCTGAGCACAGGACGCCGGCTCGTGGCGGAAACCGCCAGCCTTCGTTCATCGTCTCGGGACGTCGGCGCCGTGTTCGGGCTTGGCGGCAGCCGGATCGCTTTCAACAATGCCAAACTGCTCGACGGCACCACTGGCATAGTGGTGGCAGGCCTGTCACCGCACGGCCGCATGACATCTCTTGCAGTGAGCCCGGATGGCCGGATTCTGGCCAGTGGCATGGCGATCGGCAGCCTCTATCTCAACGACTTGGCCACCGGCAGTCTGCTGGCGAGAGTCACGGCCCACTATGGCAGCGTACGGTCGATTTCTTTTTGTCAGGACAGCACGCAGATGGTGACGGGCGGGATGGATGGCACCGTAGGCCTCTGGGATACCAGCTCCGCCCAAACCATTCGCGTGTTGCAGGGGCACGAAGACTCCGTGGAGAAGGTGATGTTCACGCCCGATGGTCGCAGGATCATCACGGCCGCCACCGACGGCACGGTCCGCATCTGGGACCCGGCGCTCGGGCAGGAACTCGCCACCTTGCCCGGGCAGCGGGATTACCCGAAGGCCGTCGCCCTCAGCCCTGACGGTACCCGGATTGTGGCCGCGGCTACTGACGGTGCGGTGAGGATCTGGGGGCTCTCCAATGCGGAGATCGTGACCGCACGGCGAGCTGCGGCGGCTCGCACGTTGACAAAAGCAGTCGCGTCGAATCCTGCGACATCCCCCGCCGATGTTCATCGCTCCGCGGTGTCGCCTGCTCCATCAATCTCCGGCAGTGCCGGTGGCACTTCCCGATGACGCGGCTCCGTGAGCGCTCCGAGAAAAGCGGCGAGATCGGCGAGGTCCTGTCGATTGAGGCCGAGGGGCTTCAAAAGCGGCGACTTCACCGGAAAGATCGGATCATCGTCCTGCTGTGCCGGTCGCTTGAGCGTCACCATCCCGGCGTTGTACATGTTCAGCACTCCCGTCAACCCGAACATGCCGTTGTGCATGAGTGGCATGGTCCGCGTCACGTCCCGAAGTGACGGTGTGCGGAAGCGGCCGTTGTCGGCCGCCACGCCAGTGACTCCGTATCGGCCAGAATCGGCATTGCTTCTTCCATAGAAGCTCAGGCCAAGATCGTGGAAGCGACCGTCGCTGAAGAGGGGGCCGTGATGGCAGTGCATGCACCGGGCGTCACGGCGAAAGAGGTCGAGTCCGAGGAGTTCCTCCTCGGAGAGTGCCGCGGCATTTCCTCGCATGAAGTCGTCGAACCGTGACCGTCCCCCGACGACCGTTCGCTCGAAGCAGGCAATCGCCTCGAGAGCCCGGGCGAACTCGATCGGTCGACCCGGAAACGCGGTGTTGTAGAGCTTCCGGTAGCCTGGGCTTTCAGACAACACCCTCACGACGTGGTCGCCGTTCGCGGCCATCTCCGCTGGGTTGGTGATGGCCTCCTCGGCCTGTTGCTCGAGTGTCGAGGCTCGACCATCCCAAAGCAGGAACGACTGATACGCGACGTTGCGGATGGTCGGGGTGTTCCTGCCTGGCGCCCGAGCGTGTGGCTGGCTCAACGTTCGACTGTCAGCCCACCCAAGACTCGGCTCATGGCAGGAGACGCACGCCATCTTGCCGCTGGCAGACAGACGGGCGTCATGGAACAGTGTCCTGCCGAGCGTCACCTTCCCTTTACTCAAGGGGTTGGACTCGGGATGGACAACCGGCGGCAGGAGCCCGATCTCCCGCCACTCGACACCGGGATCGACATGGGGGGCCGGCCAACTCGAGGGGGCTGCCCGATAGACTTCCCGCAGCTGCCTCGCGGCGTCTGCACGCTCGCTTGCCGTCCGCTCAGGCCTCGATGGCACGCCATGGTTGGCGGCCGGCTCGGCCGCCAACGCCGCTGATGGCACAGCGTGGGCCGCGACCATCGCGACAAGCAATGCGCATCGGCGGAATGCCACGGCGAGACCGCAGTGGAGCGGGGTCGGAATCGAGACGGGGGGCACGCTTTGGTGGTTCACGGACGGTGGCTTCGTAGGGCCTTGTGGGATGAGGGTCTCACGGCGCGATCAGGGCAGCGTGAAGGAGTCCTGTCCCTGGGCGGTGAGCATGGCTGCCACAACGTCCGCCCCGACGGTGTCATCGACGAAGCGTGCGGAGCCGTCAGCGAAGAGCAGATCTGCGCCGGCAGGGTGGAACGCGTAGATGCCGCTGCGTGCGCCACCGCCAATGCTGCCGACAGCGCTGTTGCTGCCGTTGACCATGATTGTCCCCGGCTCCTTGTAGACTCCCGGACTGACGCTCTCGAATCCCGAGACATCGAAGCTGTTCGGATCCGCCCAGCCGCACAAGCTCACGTATTTCGCGGTCGGGCTGGAGACGAGGCCCGAATCGGGGCTCATGCCACCGAACGCCCAGACCTGCGGCCGGGCTGCCGATTCGTAGACAGCCACGGTCTTGGAGGACCCATCAGTGATCTTGCTGAGAGTCCTGCCTTTGACGCCGGGCTTGGCGGTTCCCTTGAAGAAGCCGTCGATGATGGCGGGCTGCGCTGACGAAATGGTCGCCGGGAGAATCGTCCACAACCGGCTGCTCGGGCCTGTCGAGCCTGCGTAGTCAGCGGCGACAGCTGACCAAGACGGGGTCCCCGTCTTGAACCTGGGGTGCTCCAGGGGCCCGCCCGGGGTCGATGGGCAAGTCATGAATCTCACCACGGTCTGCACCGCCGCTCGGTTGTTCACGTTGTTCCAGCCGACCTTGTAGTCGTAGATTCCCGCTAACGGATTCTCATCGACGTAGGGCAGGATCTGCGCGGCCCAGTAGTGAATCGCTCCGCCACCGGAAACGGTCGTCGGAAAGCAATCCCTGGCCGCGTAGTAGTTGTGGAAACCGATACCGATCTGCCTGAGATTATTGAGGCACTGCGAGCGACGAGACGACTCGCGGGCCTGCTGAACCGCCGGCAGCAAGAGGCTGGCGAGCCCGCCGATGATGGCGACGACGACCAGCATCTCGACCAGCGTGGCCCCGCGAACGCGGCGGCCTCGGGTGAGCGACGCGGCCATACGACGGACGTTCCTGCCAGAGATGGTCATGGAACCGCAAGCCTTTGCTGAAGGGACCCGGCTGGGGGCAGGAAGCCACTGTCAGATGCCAACCTTGCGAAAAGGCTAGGGTATCCCGCCGTGGTCGTCCACCACCCAAGACTGGCCGTCGCGTTTTACCGGCTCACTCAGCCGGCGAGCACGATGATGGCCGCCCCGGTGAAGATAAAGGCGCCGCCAATCACCACCGGCAGCTGCAGTTGCCCCTGGAACAAAAACACCGAGAACAGGGCGACGAACAGCGGGTAAGAAATCTCCAGCACGGCGGATTTGCCGGCGCCGAGCAGTTGGATCGAGCCCAGGATGGAGAGGGCGGCCGCCGTGGCAGTCACGAGCGTCAGGCCAACGAGGGGCAGGCTCGCGGCGGCCGTGTCAAACCGCACGAGCGATGCGGGCGAGTGCCCCTGAGCAAGCATGATCGCGGCTGAGATCAAGACGCCGCAGAGGCAGTGCAGAAAGTAGAGTTTGAAGACGGAGACGCTCGCAAGCACCCGTTCGTCGAGGCAGTAGGTGAGTCCCCAGAGAATTGACGCCGCCACCGCGAGAATGTAGCCGTAGGAATGCATCGCAGTCTCCCCACTTTTTCGCTGGCAGCGACGCTCCGACTACCGGAACTGCTGGCACCAGTAGGCCGTGCCGTCGGCACTGTGGACCATCGCGACACCGATGCGGGTATGGCCGCCACCAAGAATGTTGGCACGGTGGCCGCTGGACTGCATCCAGCTCGATACCGCCTCAGACGCTGACGTCTGCCCCATGCCGATGTTCTCCGTGACACCGCTTCCATGCGACAGGTTGCGATTGCTTGCCATCCAGCGAGCGTGGTTGCGGGCCCCATTCATGAGCTGGCCGTCGGCAGCCAGTGGCGGCAGGCCGCTGCGGGCCCGGGCGGCGTTCGTTTTGGCGATGACCGCCGATTCCACCTGCGACAGGCCGGCGTTTTCCTGCACGGCCGCTCCGCTGATCATCATGGGCTCACGGCCAACGGCCGGCATCCCGCCACATACCAGCCCCAGCACAGCCAGCCACCTGGATCCACGCACGACCATCGCCTGTATGTTCAACATCACCGTCTCCCTTTTTGAGGTCGCTGCTCGAGAGCACCGATCGTGGCCCGGACTGTCGCGGTTCTAAGCCGGGACACGAAAAAATGTCAAACTGGGATGGCGGAGCAGACTTCTTCACTCGATAGCCATACGGTTTCACGCGGCACGCCATGCGGGTTCTGATCCACGAATACTTCTGCTGCGGTGGCCTCGCCGGCCGGCCCCTCGACTCGGGGCTGCTCGCCGAGGGCGGCGGCATGCTGAGAAGCCTCGTCGAAGACTTCCATGTCGCCGGACAGGATGTCGCTGTCGTGCTCGATCACCGCGTGCCTCTCAGGCTCCCAGGCCGCGTGATCAGCCTCGATGCAGTGTCGCCCCGGCACTCCCTCGATGCGTTTGATCATGCACTCACGACTGTCGACGCGGCTCTGGTCGTCGCCCCCGAGTCCGACGACATCCTGCCCTCGCTTCTCGAACGTGTTGAACGAGCTGGCGTCATCAATCTCGGCTCCGCGAGCGCCGCAGTCAGGTTCGTGAGCGACAAGCACGCGCTCGCGCAGCGGCTCTCGGTCGCGGGCATCGCAGTGCCATCCGGGGCGTTGGGCCTCGAACATGCCCCGGGGATGCTCACGCAGTTCGGCGCGATCGTCATGAAGCCAAACCGCGGCGCCGGCTGCATCGACACGCATGTCTGCCGGTCTCGAGCAGACCTCGCCGCGCTCCCCCACCGCACCGACTGGCTCGCGCAGGAGCATGTGCTGGGCCTGGCTGCCAGTGCGGCCTTCATCCTGCCCCGGTCGGGCAGGCCCATCCCCCTCCGCGCCGGAACGCAGGATGTTGGCATCGCGGGGGATACTCGCTCCGGCCGCCTGAGCTACTCAGGTGGACAACTTCCACTCAGTCCCGACCTCGAGGCGCGGGCGATCGGCCTCGGCCTGGCGGCGCTCGAGCCCATGACCGGCCTCCACGGCTTCGTCGGGATCGACCTGATTCTCGGTGAACGCCCGGAGCAGGACACGCTCATCGAAATCAACGCCCGACCGACGGTCGCCTATGCAGGCCTTCGCCGGCTGGCCCGCTTCAGCATGCCAGACCTGATGGTGGGCCATCCCGTCCGCATCGAGTGGCGGCCTGGCACCGTGCGGTATCAGGCCGACGGCACCTGTGAAATGCTTCCCTGACTCAGACCGTGTTGTAGGCCCGCAGTCTGCCGGCCGTGGCCTCGCGGGTGAACTTGTAGAAATGCCAGTGGGTCACGCAGCGATTCATGAACTGCGCGAAGCCAATGATGCCGCGCTGCGACACGACCCTCTGAGTGAAGAAGAAGCGGGCATAGACCGACCCAACCTTCCGCAGCGAGCCGTCACGGAACAGGGCCCAGAACAGCGTCCACAGGAGCGTGAGGCCATAGCCAAGGGTCGGCAGCCACTTGCCCTCGCCCGCCTTGCGACAGATGGCGGCTCGCCGCTCGAGATACTCCTTCGATTCGCAGACCTTGAAATACCGTTCGAGATACGACTCGGGGGTGTAGAGCCGTGTGACCAGGTCCCAATACCCCTTGCGCAGCTCATCCCTCGTCATCTGCTTTGGCACGAAGTTGCAGCTGGGATCCTCCTCGACCAACCGCCCCTCGGCCTGCAGCCGAGTGTAGAGCGGCGTACGGGGGATCGCCTGCAGCATGCCGACCATCGCCAGCGTGATGCCGTTGTCCTGAATGAACCGGTACTGATCCTCGAAAATGGCCTTGTCGTCGCTGTCGAAGCCGACGATGAAGCCGGCGTTGATGTCGAGCCCTGCGGCCTGAATCCGGGCCAGCTTCGCGTCGAGGGAGTCACCTCGCACGTTCTGAAACTTCTTCGTCTCCTTCAGCGAGTCCATCCGCGGAGTCTCGATGCCGATGAAAACGCTGCGGAAATTTGCCCGGTACATGAGATCGAGCAGTTCCGGGTCGTCGGCCAGATCGATACTGGCTTCGGTGGTGAGCCGGAGCGGATACTTGTGCTCCTCCATCCAGGGCACGATCTGCTCGAGGAGCGACTTCGCCTTCTTCTTGTTGCCGATGAAGTTGTCGTCGACGATGAAGGCCGAATGGAAGCCAGCCTGCCGGAGATCGTCGAGTTCGGCGATCAGTTGCTCCGGCTCCTTCACCCGCGGCTTGCGGCCGTAGATGACGATGATGTCGCAGAACTCGCATTGAAACGGGCAGCCTCGCGAATACTGCAGGGCCGCCGAGGCGTAGCGGCTGACCTTCAGCTTGTCGAACCGCGGCCGGGGCACCTGCGTCATGTCGGTCGGCGTCGTCTGTTCGTACCGTATCTCGGTTTTCAGGTCGTGGGAAAACTCGTCGAGAAAACGAGGCCAGGTGGTCTCCGCTTCGCCGACGAAGCTGACGTCGCACAGCCCCTTGAAAAACTCCTCCTGCACCGACATCAGCGGGCCACCGACCGCCGTGAAGATCTTGGCCTCGCGGAGCCGCACCAGAATCTGCCGCATCCGTTCCTTCTGCACGATCATGCCCGTGACCCCGACGATGTCGTAGCCGGAAAGCGACGGCCAGTCGATCTCCTCAACGTTCTCATCGACGAGCGTCACGTCATGCTCGCCGCAGAGTCCGGCGAGCGCCGACAGCGATCCGGAGATCATGGTGCTCCGCTTATCGCCAGGGTAGAGCGGCAGCGCGAAGTCAAAGCCCCAGTACGACGGTTCGAAACGGGGGTTGATCAGGCAGATCGAGAGTTTTCGACCCGGCCGTCGAGGTGGAAATGTGGGCTGGACGAGCGTGGCCGTGGCCGGCGACGCGAGGTCGATCACCCCGAGCACGCCCTCAGCCGAGCAGGGGTCGTCGATGATGGACAGGGCGGCACTCATCCTTGAGTTTCCCAGTTGCTTTTGTGGGCGACGTACCCGGACCATCGCCGCTGAGGCGGACCTCCTGTCTGCCTCAGCCCCCCAAGAATAGGCGGACGCCGGAAAATACCCAAGGTCAAAACGCCACCCAGGTTTCGCCGTCAGCCGCGGCCGGCATTCTGGGCTTTTTTGCCGTCAATCGCGGTCTGGTTCGAGCGGCGGCAGTTCCCAGGTATCCACCTCCACGACCGCCACGATATGCGACGCGTTGATGGAGCAGGTGGCCCGGTCGGGAGCGCAGGACTTGAGCACGGGAAAATGACCCCAGGGAAACCCCTCTTTGCGATAGGGCACGACAAGTTCGACGTCGAGCCAAATGATGCCGTTGGGTGCCTGCCGGACCCCCTTGATCGCGTCGATGATCAGCACCTGCCTGGTGTCGAGCAACGCTCCGAACCGGCCCGGCTCTGACAGGATTCGGTCAGTGAACCAGCACGGGAGCAACTCCCTCGCCGTGCCCCGCCATAGTTCCGGTTCTTGGTCTTGCATGCGATGCCCTCTGCCGGCTCACGTATGGAATCTGGACCATCCGAAATACCGACGACATGTCGGTCGTCCTAATGTCCACGAATCGCCCGGCTGTCGCAACGGCCAGTCCCAGCACTGGCGTTCCTTGCGAGTGGAAGCTATGATGGATCCTGTAACGAGGTGGTGAGAGCGACCTGCCGGGTGTTTTTCTTGGCCGGTTCGCTGAATCCTTCAAATTCTACTTGCCCCCTCCGCTGAACCGCACGGCGTCCGGCCGTGTTGCTTGCCTCTGACTCCCGTTGACGACGCATTGTGTGCGTCCGCGGCGGACTCAGATGTCGCAAGCTTTGAGGTTCAGTGCGTCCCAGGAATGGGAGAAGGGCTTCTGCCAGCGTTCCGACGGGCATGGCTTGTCGGGTTGGTCGTACCACGGGCTCGTCCCGTGATCCCTGCGCTTACCGCGGCTGTCGCGATCGACGGCCCGTATGCAGATGTGTTGAACGAAAACTGTGTGATACGAAAGACGAATTCAATATGACGACGTTTGAGAGTTTGGGACTGACAGAACCGGTGCTCAAAGCGCTGAAGACCGAGGGCTACACCGTGCCGACGCCGATCCAGGCGAAGGCCGTGCCGCACGTGCTCGCCGGCCGCGACCTCTTTGGCTGCGCGCAGACAGGCACCGGCAAGACCGCTGCCTTCGCGCTGCCGTTGATCGAGCGGATGATGGCGAATCCGCGCGAGCGGACGGCCCGCCGCTGCCGCGTGCTCGTGCTGGCGCCGACCCGCGAGCTGGCCGGCCAGATCCACGAGAGCTTCCGCGTGTATGGCAGCCACGCCCACCTGAAGTCGGCGGTGATCTACGGCGGCGTCGGCCAGCGGCCGCAGGAGACGGCGATGAGCAAGGGCGTGGACGTGCTTGTCGCCACGCCGGGGCGGCTGCTCGACCTCGTGCAACAGAAGTTCGTCGACCTACGGGCGGTTGAATTCCTCGTCCTCGACGAGGCCGACCGCATGCTCGACATGGGGTTCATCCATGATGTGCGTAGGATCGTCGGCATGTTACCGAGGGAGCGGCAGACGCTCTTCTTCTCGGCGACGCTGCCGAGTGAGGTGCGTCAACTGGCTGATTCGATGCTCCGCGATCCGCTGGAGGTGAAGACCACGCCGCAGTCGACGCCGGCCGAGACGGTCGCGCAGTCGGTGTTTTTCCTGGCCCAGCGGCAGAAGCGGCATCTGCTCGTGCACCTGCTGTCGACCGAGGGCATGGCCCGCGTGATCGTCTTCACACGGACGAAGCATGGAGCCGACAAGCTCCAGCGGGATCTCGACAAGGCTGGTATCCGGGCCGCGGCGATCCATGGCAACAAGAGCCAGAACCAGCGGGAAAAGGCGCTCGCCGCCTTCAAGTCGCAGCATCCGCCGGTGCTCATCGCCACCGACATCGCGGCCCGCGGCATCGACGTCGACAACGTCTCACACGTGGTCAACTATGAACTGCCCCATGAGCCTGAAACCTACGTGCATCGCATCGGCCGCACGGGCCGGGCGGGCATGACGGGCAAGGCGGTCTCGCTGTGCGACCACGAGGAGCGGCCGCGGCTGCAGGCGATCGAGCGGCTGCTCCGCAAGTCAATTCCGGTCCGCAACGATCTCCCCGAACTGCCCCACGTGGAGCCAGCGAGCGAGTCTCGCGAACGGAACGGTGGCGGATCTCGCTCGCCGCAGGGGCGTCCGCCCCGGCACCGCTCTGGTGAGGGTGGGCATGGTAGTCATGGTGGGCATGGTGGCTCCTCCCGGGGCAGGGGAGGCAGAGGCGGCAGGAACGACGGCCGCCGCTCATCGGGTGGCCAGCAGCAACGACAGGGAACTCAGGCTTCACGAAGGCCTCGCAGCGAATCATCGCAAGGTGAGAGCAGGTCCGCAGGCACGACCACTGCGGCGGCTCCGGCAGCCCCGGCTGTACGGAAGATTAAGAAGCACCGCCGGGCGCTGTAGCGTGCGGGGGCATGCTCGTTCCACCGTCTGCTGCTACGATAATCGCCGCTCACGGACGCCCTGATGCACTCTGAGGGAAGAACGATGCTGCGCGCAGCCTCACAACGGTTTTCATTGGTGGTCTGGTCGATCTCGGCGTTGTGCGCGGCCTTCGCTGCCATGGCGAGCGCGGTCGCCGACGACTGGCCGCAGTGGATGGGGCCGAGCCGCGACAATGTCTGGCGGGAGGATGGGCTGCTCGACGAGTTTCCCGCCGCCGGTCCAAAGGTGCTTTGGAGATCGCCAGTCGCCGGCGGCTATGCGGGGCCCGCCATCGCGGCGGGGCGGGTGTTCGTCACCGACTACGTGACGGATGCCGACGTGAAGGTCGCGAACTTCGAGCGAAAGGCGTCGACCGGCACCGAACGCGTGCTCTGCCTCGATGAGGCCACGGGCAAGGTTCTCTGGAAGTACGAGTATCCGGTCACCTACACAATCGCCTACCCAGCCGGTCCGCGGTGCACACCCACGGTCGACGGCGACCGCGTCTACACGCTCGGCGCCGAGGGGAACCTCTGCTGCCTGAACGTCGCCGACGGGAAGCTGCTCTGGTCACGCGACCTCAAGGCCGACTACCAGACCAAAGCTGCGCTGTGGGGATGGGCGAGCCATCCGCTCGTCGACGGCGATCGACTGGTCTGCGTGGTCGGCACCGAGATGGCCCATTCGGTTGCCTTCGACAAGCACACCGGCAAGGAAATCTGGCGGGCTGGCAAGGCGCCCGAGCAGGGCTACTCGCCGCCGACGATGATCGTGACTGGCGGGAAGAAGCAGATCGTGTTCATGAAGCCCGACGGCATCTACGCCGTGGAACCAGCGACGGGGCAGATCCTCTGGGAGTCGCCCTACAACGCCGACAACGGCTCGATCATCATGGCGCCGGTGCAGGTGGGGGAGTATCTCTACGTGGGCGGCTACCAGGAGAAGAACCTGCTGCTGAAACTCGGCCCCGACAGGCCCGAGGTGGTATGGCGGAACAAGCCGAAGCACGGCGTGTCGGCTGTGAACGTGCAGCCCTTCGTGGCAGACGGCCTGATCTACGGGTTTCACGAGAAGGGCGACCTGCGTGCCGTGGCGGTTCCCAGTGGCGAGGTCGTCTGGAAGGGTGGCGGCCCACTTGGCGAGCGGCCGCAGGGCTCCGGAACTGCGTTCATCGTGCGGCAGGCTGACCGCTACTGGATGTTTGCGGAAACGGGCGATCTCGTGATCGCGAAGATGTCGCCCACGGGCTATTCGGAGATCGCCCGCGCCCATCTGCTCGAGCCCACCAACACGGCGTTCGGCCGGAATGTGGTCTGGTGCGGTCCCGCATACGCCAGTCGCTCCATCGTCGTTCGCAACGACAAGGAAATCGTCCGCGTCTCCCTGGCTCGTTGAAGCAACCGCACCACGCTCCAGCCTGCGTTCAAGACCGAGGCCCTCCCAGAGATTCAGCCGATGTCCTCACCCCTCCTCCAGCCGTTTCAGCTCCGCGATCTCTCGCTTTCCAACCGCGTCGTGATGGCGCCGCTCACCCGCTCGCGTGCAGGGGCTGCGCGGATTCCCAACGCATTGATGGCCGAATACTACGCCCAGCGTAGTTCGGCCGGGTTCATCGTCTCCGAGGCGACCACCATCTCCGAGCAGGCCAACGGCTGGCTCGAGTCGCCCGGGATCTTTACCGACGCCATGGCGGAAGGCTGGCGGCTGACTACCGACGCCGTCCATGCCCGTGGTGGCCGGATCTTCCTGCAACTGTGGCACATGGGCCGGGCTTCCCATTCGAGCTTCCATGGCGGCAGCCTGCCCGTATCGGCGTCAGCCATCGCGATCACTGGCGACGGTATCCACACGCCGCAGGGAAAGCAGGCCTACGAAACACCGCGTGCCCTCGACACCGCCGAGATTCCGGGCGTGGTGGCCGACTATGCCCGCGCCGCGGCGAGAGCCCGCGCCGCCGGCTTCGACGGTGTGGAGATCCACGCCGCCAACGGCTACCTCATCGACCAGTTTCTGCAGTCGAAGACGAATCACCGCACTGACCGCTACGGTGGCAGCGTCGAGAATCGCTTCCGCTTCCTGGCCGAGGTGGTCGAGGCAGTTGCGGCCGAATGGCCGGTCGGCCGCGTGGGGGTGCGACTCGCCCCCAACGGCGGATTCAACGACATGGGCTCGCCAGACTTCCGTGAACAGTTCACGTATGCGGCCAGTCAGCTCGACGCCTTCGGCCTCGCCTACCTGCACGTCATGGACGGGCTCGGCTTCGGGTTTCATCAGCTGGGTGAACCGATGACGCTCGCTGAATTTCGCAGCGTCTTCCGCGGCCCGCTCATCGGCAACTGTGGCTACACGCAGGCATCGGCCGAGGCTGTCATCGCGAGCGGGCTGGCAGACCTGATCGCCTTCGGGCGCCCCTACATCAGCAACCCCGACCTCGTCGAGCGGTTTGCGAACGGCTGGCCGCTGGCCCAGGCCGCCGACATGGCGACCTGGTATTCCCCCACGGCAGCCGCCGGCTACACCGACTTCCCGGCGCACTCGGTCGGGTAGCAGCACTGGGGAAAAGGGGACGCAGCTCATTTCGCCGGAACGAAATGAGCTGCGTCCCCTTTTCGGTCACTTCCCCGGCTTACCGCCCGGTGGCTTGCCCTTCTTCTTCCCGCCGGCGTGCGGTTTGCCAAACCGTGGGCCACCGACTGGCGTGAATTTTCGCTTCTTCGGGCCGGGGCCACCGGGGCCAGGCCGCCGCTCCGTGCGGTCGTGCTGGTGTTGTCCCTCCCGCCTGTCTGCCGGACGACGATGCTCGGGCCGGTGGACGGGCTCCACTTCGGCTGTTTCCTGACTCGCCGGCGCGAAGTGGTGCAGGATCGCCGCGGCGACATCGGTCGGCGTGTGGCCCTGCTCCAGCAGCCGCTCCACGAGCGGGGCCCGACGTGCGAAGCCCCCCGCCTCGAGAGTCGTCGTGATCTTATCGAAGAGCGCGTCGGACCGGCGGTCCTCGACCGCCGCCATCGACGGCACCTGCTCGCGGCGGATTTTCGTCCGGAGAAACCGCTCGATCGACTGCAGCTTGTAGATGGCCGCCCCCGACACGAGCGTGACCGCCTTGCCCTTCTTCCCGGCACGGCCCGTGCGGCCGATGCGGTGCACGTAGTCCTCGGCGTCGTAAGGAAGATCGTAGTTCACCACCAGTTCAAGATCGTTGACGTCGATGCCGCGGGCGGCCACGTCGGTGGCGATCAGAAACGCAAACGCAGCCCGTTTGAAGTTCTGCATCACCCGGGTCCGCTGGGCCTGGGCCATGCCACCGTGGATCCGCTCTGCCGAGTAGCCCCGACCGATGAGGGCGTCGGCCAGCTCATCGACCATCCGCTGGGTGTTGCAGAAGATGACGCCGCTCTTCACATCGTGGAAGTCGATCACGCGCACGAGCGCGTCGAGCTTCGCGTGATGCCGCACCTCGTGGTAGACCTGATCGACAAGCGGTGGTCCGCTCACCGACTTTTGCGCGATCTTGATGGTCGCGGCGTCCTTCGAGTGCTCGCGGACGAGGCCCTGGATCTGCGGTGAGATGGTGGCGGAAAAGAAGATCGTCTGCCGGCCCTCGGGGGCGGCGGCGAGGATCTTCTCGATGTCCTCGCGGAAGCCCATATCGAGCATCCGGTCGGCCTCGTCGAGAATCAGCATGCGGATCTTCGTGAGGTCGAGCGTGCCACGGTTCATGTGGTCGGTGAGCCGGCCCGGGGTGCCGACGACGACGTGAGCGCCGCGCTTCAACTCCGCGAACTGCCGGTCATACGACGCACCGCCATAGATCGCCACGGAATTCACGCCCCGACGGAAGGCCGCGAGCTTGTGCACCTCGTCGGCCACCTGCGTGGCCAGTTCACGCGTGGGAGTGAGGATCAGCACCTGCGCGGCCTTGACCGCAGGATCGATCTTCTCGATTGCAGGAATGCAGAAGGCCGCCGTCTTGCCCGAGCCCGTCTCGGACTGGCCGACCACGTCGCGGCCCGACATGATCAGTGGGATGGCCGCCGACTGGATCGGCGAGGTCTCCTCGAAGCCGAGTTGTGCGACGGCCTTGAGAACTTCAGCGGAAAGGCCCAGTGACGCGAAGGGCACGTGTCCGGGGCGGGAATCGTCGGGCAGGGCAGGGGCAGCGGTCCGTTCGGACTTGGAATCCGGCATGAGGGAGGCCTGAGAGGAGGACTGGCGGGGAGGGGAGTGCGGGCGGGAACCCCACAGACTACCTCAACGGCGTTCGCTCTGCGCGGCGGAGCCACCGAATTCGCGATGTCGGTGACTTCAGCGGGGCCCCAGAAGCCATGCCGGGAGGGTGACGCCCCGCTTTCCGGCCCGTACCAGCAGTTTGGTCCGATACATGTCGAGCAGCTCTGCGGCTGGACTGACCTTGGCCTGCCCCGGTTTCGAAGCCGCCGTCTTGGGCTTCTTGGGCTTCGGCGGCTGGCCGTTCGATCGCGGGTTGGTCGCGAACCAGAGTTCGCCCGCCGTGACGAGTCGCTCGATGTCGTGATCGAGGAGGGCTTCGCGATCAGTCTCGCCGGCGGCAAAGTAGTCGTCGATGCCCTGCTGCTGGATCCGCCGCCAATCGGCCGCGAACGCATCCCGCACCTTCTTCACATCCTCGCGATCCATCTTGTCGATGTTGCGGGTCACCTGCGCGACTCCCGTCCTGCGATCCCGCGCCGTGAGTTCCCCGGCCAGAAGTCGTGCCTGCAACGAGAGCGTCTCGTCAACGATGCCCTTGGTTCGCATGAAAAACCACGACACACCACCGGCAGCCAGAAGCATGCAAAGCACCGACGCAGCCAAGGCTTTCTGTCGTTTGGTCATGGATGCCCTTCCGAAACCCCGCAATGGTCAGGGGTCGAGAGTCGAATCGTTGTAGTCCTGCGGGGCCGTCGGGTCGTTGCCGTCGCCGACCGTGCAATACCAGCGGAGCACGGTGGCATCGGTCCCGTTGTCGATCGCTTCCACGTGGCCGTCGAGAAACACGAAGTTGGTGACTCCCTGATGCATGCTGCCATACTTGCGGGGATTGCGGTCGTCGGGGCCATCGGCGATGCCGCGGGCCGTGTCGCGAAAGAGCGTGAGAGGGGTGTCCGACGCGAACATCGCGGTGTCGCCCTGATCATGCTGGACCATATCGGGCGATGCAGACTGCGTGGTCTTGGGGATGTGCCGCTCGCCGCCGGCAAACGTCTTGCTCAGGCCATCGGTCACCTGCTGGGACTTGACCGACGAATAGGTGTGGATCGGTCCGCCCTGTTTGGGGTCGAAGGTCGTCCCTGAAACACCGTAGTTGAAATACGATCCAGCGTTCGCGGCGTAGTCACCCCCGGCCGCCACCCCCGTCTTGACTGGTGGCTGGTCGTCATTGTCGAAGTTCCGATCGGCCGCCGGCGATCGGCGGCTGGCGCAGAAGAACGTCGACACCGGCGTCCGCATAGCGGTGCTGTTCGCGTCTTCGTCGACGCGGGCTGTCTTGACATAGGCCGCATAGATCGGCGCCTGTTCGACAAAGGGCAGCAGCCGGAAGGCCCACGACACGCCGTACTGGTTCTTGGTGTCTCGGCCTGATGGATACACCTTGCGGGCCAGTTCGTAATTGACGATGCCAAGGCCCACCTGCTTGAGATTGTTCGCGCAGCTCATCCGCCGGCCCGATTCGCGGGCCGCCTGCACGGCGGGCAGGAGCAGACCGACGAGCGTGCCGATGATGGCGATCACGACGAGCAGTTCAACCAGCGTGAAGCCGGGGCGAACAGCAGCTCGATGCGGATGAAACCGGTGACGACATTCGACAATGCCGGGAGCCATGGCGTTTCCTCGTAAATGGGAGGGGGCAGGCCTGAACTGACAGGACAGCATCATCGCCCCAGGCCCCTGCGCCGTCAACATTTTTTAACGGATGCAGTAGATCGCGTCGGACGAGCGTATCAGCAGGGAGTCTCCCGCCACAGCGGGTGTGGCCCAAAACACCTCGTCGTCGCTGCCCACCGGGAATTCACCGAGAATCTTGAACTCGGGGCCGGCCTCGAACACGACCGTTTTCCCGCGTTCATTGAGCACATAGATGCGGCTGCCAATCACGAGCGGGCAGCCGACGGCCGTCGTGCCGCCCGGCATCCGCTTGCGGTATTTTTCCACGCCGGTCCGCTTGTCGTAGCAGACCGCCTTGTCGCCGAAGAAGTAGAGCAGATCGCCGACGACCACGGGCGACGGCATCCCCGCGCCGCTCTTGTTCTTCGACCACAGCACGGCCGCCGTTGCGGCCTGACCCTTGGGCGGTGTCAGGTCGCCGAGATGACCGCGGGCAATCGCATACGCCGGCGCCTTGCTGCCGGGGCTCGACGTGCCAAAATAAATTCCTTCGGCATCCGCCACGACGGAGCAGGCAAACGAGGTGTCGAGCCCGCCGAGCCGCCAGCGCTCTTTGCCGTCCGCAAGACCGTAGGCGATCACCGAGGCCTGCCCCGCCGTCACAACTTCCGTGGCGCCGTTGTTGTTCCAGACGACCGGCGTGCTCCACGCCGTGCCTTTGTCGCGGTCCGCCGTCCAGATGTCGGTGCCGGTCTTCGGGTCGAGGCAGTGCAGCCGGGCCGAGTCGTCGTTGTAGAGCTGCACGAGGAGGCGATCGCCCGCCTCCCCGGCCTGCGGGTCGCGGTGCAGCACGGGTGACGAACCGGTGCCGAACTGGTTCGTGATCGGCTGCGGGCCGAAATTCCGCCTCCAGCGTTCAGTGCCCTCCCGGTCGAGCGCCACGAGCGTGCCGGTGCTGCCGAAAAAGGCGAAGACGGTATCGTCCGACGCGCAGGGCGTTTCGGTCGCGAAGGTATTCGACGCGTGCTTGCCAAATTTCGGAACCGCCTCGACGATCGTCTTCGACCAGAGGATTTTCCCGTCGGCCGGATCGAGGCAGAGCACCCGCCACTGCACCGGATCCTTGGGCGACGACGCCATGCCCCAGGTCGAGAACGACATCACGCCCCCCATGCCGCTCGGCTTGTCTGCCTTGGGGCCAACCGCCGTGGTGAGGTAGATCCGTCCGCCGGAGACGATCGGCTGCGACCAGCCGGCACCAGGGATGGCGGTCCGCCAGGCGAGATGGTCGGTGTTGCTCCACGCCGCGGGCACCGTGGCGAGCGGGGCCACGCTCTGCGCCGTGCCACCCCGGAATTGCGGCCACTCATCAGCTGATGCGGTGCCGCTGACGAACAGGCAAAACACAAGCGTGGACAGAAGCGTCAGCCGCATGATCATCCCTTTTACTGAGCTTTGAATATTTCCATCATGCCAGTCCCAGCGCTGACGCTCCGGGCTTGGATGAGCTGCTGGCATGATTCGGTTTTTCACGAGACAGGTTCTACACCCCTGACTCGCGTTCCGACGACGGCAGTTTTCCGACCGGCATGCCGCGGGTCGTGCGACCGATTCCGAGTAGACTCGTCGCCAGAAGCACCCGTCGGAAGAACCATCCATGGCCACGTCATCCCGATCACTGCTGCCCGCCGATCTGCCAGTCGCGGCTGTGCTCGGCGACGTCGTGGCCGCCTCACGAACCGGGGCTGTGGTGGTCACGGCGCCCCCTGGCTCCGGCAAGACGATGCTCGTGCCGGCCGCGGTGCTCGACGATCTGCCGCCGCCGTCGCGTCTCATCCTCCTGCAGCCCCGGCGGCTGGCGGCCCGGTCGGTGGCCCACCAGATCGCGAGGCTCCGCGGCGTGCCGCTTGGCGGTGAGGTGGGCTACCAGGTGCGGTTCGATGCCCGTGTCAGCCGCGATACCAGGCTCATCGTCGAGACGACCGGGATCATGCTGCGGCGGCTTCTAAACGACATCTCGCTCGATGGCATCGCCGCGGTCGTGCTCGACGAGTTTCACGAGCGGACGGTCGAGATGGATCTGGTGCTCGGCCTGCTCGTTCGCGTGCGTCAGACACTCCGCCCCGACCTCCGCATCATCGTGATGAGCGCGACGCTCGCCGCCGAGCCGGTGGCCCGCCTGCTGGGATCGACCGGTCATGCCGACGGGCCGGGCGGCCTCCAGGCCGGCAGTTGCCCGATCATCTCCGCGGATGGGCGGCTCTTTCCGGTCGAGGTCAGGTTTGCACGCCGCGGCGAGCAGCGGGATCTGATCGAGCAGGTCACGGCCGCCGTGCCGGAGGCCCTCCGTGCCACCACCGGCCACGTGCTCGTCTTCCTGCCGGGCGTGGGCGAGATCATGCGATGCGAACGGGAGCTTGCCTCGCTCGCAGACCGGCAGGGCCACGCCCTCTTGCCCCTCTTTGGCGACCTGCCACCAGAGGCACAGGACCGCGTGCTCACCGACGTGGGCCGCCGCAAGATCATCCTCGCCACCAACGTCGCCGAGACCTCGCTCACGATCCCCGGCATCACCGCCGTGATCGACTCTGGCCTGGCGAGGCAGCTGCGTGTCTCTCCGGCTACGGGACTTCCCCGACTGGAACTCATTCCGATCTCAAAGGCCTCCGCCGAGCAGCGAGCGGGGCGGGCAGGCCGCACCGGGCCGGGCGTGTGCTGGCGGCTGTGGGATGAGGCATCGCACCACCATCGTCCGACTGCAGACACGCCCGAGGTGCTGCGCGGGGATCTCGCTTCCCCCCTCCTGCATCTGCTCACCGTCGGAGAACACCGCGGCTTCCCCTGGCTCGATCACCCACCTCCGGAGAGCCTCGAAAACGCGAGGCAGCTCCTCCGCCAGCTCGGCGCGATCGAGCTCGGCCCGGAGGCGGATGACGACCGCGTGACGCCGCTCGGGGAGGAACTGGCGACGTTGCCCGCGCATCCGCGGCTGGCCCGGCTGCTGCTGGCTGGCGGGCGGCGCGGGGTGCTCCGCGAGACGGCAATAGCCGCGGCGATGCTCTCAGATCGGGATCCGTTTCGCGTCGCCGGCCACGGTCGGCAGGGGCCACGCGACAGGGTCACCGTGCGGATTCGGTCGGATGTCGTCGACCGGGTGGCTGCGCTCCAGGCCTTTCACGCCGGCCAGCCGCCCGGCCGGACCGACCTGGAACTGCACCCCGGCGGTGCGCACAACGTGCTCCGTGCGGCGGAGCAGCTGCAGAGCCTGATCGAAACGCCTGCCACGCGGCCTCCGGAGGATTCTGAGACGGCCGTCATGCAGGCGCTGCTGGAGGCGTTTCCCGACCGGCTCGTACGGCTGCGGCCCGGGGCCCAGGATCGCGGCACGATGGTCGGCGGGAGGGGCGTTCGCCTCGATGGCGGATGCCACGTACGCCACGAGCCCTTCTTTCTCGCCATCGACATCAACGACGCCGGCGGTGAGGCCGGCGTCCGGCAGGCGTCGGCCGTCGAGCCGGCCTGGCTCGAGGCCGAGCCGCTCGCGGCAACGAATCTGCGGGCCGTCGAGGAGCTGCTCTACCACCCGTCGCGGCGGCAGGTGGAGGCCCGCCGGCGACGCTACTGGAACGACCTCGTCATCGACGAGACACCGATCGCCATTCGCGACACCGCGGCCGCTGCTGCGGTTTTGGCTGCGGAAGCCGTGCCACACCTCGCCCGGCTGCTTCCCGGCGTCGACACCGCTGCCGGCGGCTTTCTGGCCCGCGTCCGCTGGCTCGCCGCGGCCGCTCCCGACCTCGGCCTGCCACCACTCACCGACGCCGATCTGGCGTCGGTGCTCCCAGACGTCTGCACAGGCCTCCGGTCGCTCGATGACATCGCCAACGCCGATTGGCTCTCCCGATTCCAGGCAGCCGTCGGCTACGAACGGCTCGCCGAACTCGACCGGCTGGCCCCCGCGCAGCTCGAGCTGCCGACCGGGAAGCGATACAAGCTGGCCTACGAGCCGGGCAGTCCGCCCGTCTTGGCGGTCCGCATCCAGGAGCTCTTCGGCGTCAAAGAGACGCCGCGGCTGGCGGGCGGCCGCGTGCCGGTGCTTCTGCATCTGCTGGGGCCCAACCACCGTCCGCAGCAGGTCACGAGCGACCTGGCCAGCTTCTGGAAGAACACATACGCCGAGGTTCGCAAGGAACTCCGCCGCCGCTACCCGAAGCACGCCTGGCCCGAGGATCCACTCGCGGGCGGCTGACTTCACGACACAAGAGGGTATGCAGTCGTCTTCAGGGTTCGCGGAGCCGGGGGATCGGCGGAAGCTCGAGGAGCTTTGGGCTATCCTGCCCACGCGACGAGACTTCTGCCGCACCGCGACAACCTACTTGCCGTCGCCGCGTGGGCCGGTCACTTCGAAAGTGAACTCATTGGGCCCCTTTTCCACCACCGTGGCCGTAAGCCCCGAAGTCTGCGGATCGGCGTATTTCTGAGGCAGCACGATGACCTCGACGACGATCTCAGCGCTCGGATCCTTCACGATCCGCTTCTCGAGTCGCACGGCATGTTCACCCGCCACGGCGCCATCGCCGGTCTTAAACGTCTTGAGTGTGAAGGCACCGGTTGAATCGGTGATCGCAATTGCACTGACATTGTGCGCCTTCGATTCGAGCGACACGACGATCCCTTCTTCCGGCTTGCCGTCCCACAGCACCCGGCCCTTGGCGGGGTAGGTCTTCGGCCGCTTGGCCGCCCACTTGTCGACGCGGCTGCTGCAGCCTGCCGCCGACAAGCCGAAGGCCACCATCACGATCACACAGAGGGAGTGACGAAAACACATCGCTTAGAAATCGCTCGAGAACTGTTCGGCGCTCGCCCGGGTGCCCAACGCACCCCAGACGCCATACGGGCTGTCCCCCGACGTCGTGAAGGTTTTCTCCGCGACGCGGGTGCCGGCGTAAATGTTCGGCGAGATCGACCGCACCGACGCGTCGAGCATCACGACCGACACGCCCCCTGGATGATAGCTGCGGGCTGTGTGGATCCCATTGCCAGTTTCGAAGCTGCAGGTTGGACCGTTCGGCGGCATGATCGTGTTGAATCCCACGAGGTTTGGCCTACCAAACGCCCACTGGCGGCCCGGACTCCTGTTCGGATCGAGCAACTGGCCAGAACTGAAGCCCTTATCATTCCAACGGCCCCAGCAGCCAGCGGGATTCGTACCGTCGCTTCGCACCGATGCCGACCTATCGTTGATGGGCCAGCTGCCATACACGGTAAACCCGCTCGACGTCAGATCGGTTCCAAACTGGCCGACGATGGTCTCCGCCATGGCGATCGTCTTCGAAGTGCCGTCGGTGACGTCCTTCATGTCGAGGCTGATGTAACACGCGAAGGGCCCGCGGGCGCGGGTCGTCACCGGCGAACTGAGCTTGAAATCGCTGTGCTCGAATCCTTCGCCAAAGTATTTGTCGCCCATGTTGAACATGTAGTTATTCGCACGGATGGTGCTGATTGCAGTCCCATCGGACGGGCACTTGAACACGCCCACCCGATCCCTGTCCCAGAAAGGATTGCGGTCGGGATAGAGCGGACCGCCATCCGCTGGCAGCTTCTGATACTGCTTCTCGTAGTTCATCATGTTGTTGTAGAGAGTGCTCTGCTCGAGGTAGGGCAGAAGAAACACGTTGCCGCTCCAGGAGGCGTTGCCATACACGATCGATACCCCGCCGACCGGCGCCACGTATTTCCACATCGAGGGCAGCTTGCGCATGGCGTCGACGTGGGTGTGCATCGCCTGCCCGATCTGCTTGAGGTTGTTGGCACAGGTGATACCGCGGGCAGACTCGCGAACCACCTGCACGGCAGGCAGGAGCAGGCCGACGAGGGTGCCGATGATCGCGATCACGACGAGCAGTTCCACGAGCGTGAAACCGCGATCCGTTCCCGACGCGAGTCGCCCGCAAGACTGTCGTGGCAGTATGCGACGACCAAGCCCATGCACACAGTTGTTCATGACATCCCCCTTTTGAGGCCCCACTGTCACCGGCCGGCCACCGCTTCGCCTCAAAGCGCAAGCATCCTCTTGCCGAAAACTAGGCACATTCTGGCATGGTGTCAAGTTTTTTTCGTACGAAATTCCAACCGATGGTGCCGGGTCAGAACGGTTTATGCGGCGAGTGCCCGACATGCCGTGCGCACGGTGAATGTCGCTTATGTCTCGTGCAACGCCCGAAAAATCGCCGCTGATGAACCCCTCGCCGCGGCGACGATGAGCGAATCACACGGTCTGTCTGACGGGCACTGTGCCCGCCGGCGACCGACGCCCTCACCCCGTTCGTAGCCCCCCAAGCAGGAGCCCCCGTCATGCGCAAGATTCTTCTCGCCGTCGCGATCATCTCGAGCCTCGTCATCGCCAGCACTGCCTCTGCCGCCCAGAATCGCACCACCAGCCAGGCCAGCGGCGCACGCAAGGGCCCCGTTGCCAAGCTCGTCGAACTCGAGAAGCGGAAGAACGAGTGGCTGCGTCAGCAGTTCCTCGGCAAGTAAACCGTTTCTCGGAAGTGAAACAGTCCCTCGTCGCACGGGCGACGGGGGCTGATTCGCATCATGGCTGGCCAAGCGCCGTCCTGATGCTGCGAACGATTGTTTCCGGCGGAGGGGCGATGTCGATGATGATCGCCGCCTCATCCACCGTTGGACGCTCGAGCAGCGCACACTGACTCGCCAATTGCGAGGCGGGCATGAAATGCCCAGTGCGCTGCTCGATGCGTTCGCGGAGCAGGGCCTCCGGGCCGTCGAGGTGCACAAGCCTCACATGCGGCTTCCCGACGCCGAGGCGGCTGCGGTAGCGACGCTTCAGCGCCGAGCAGGCCAGCACCATGCCGCGGCGATCGGCGATGGCCGCATCGATCAGGCCTGCGAGCCGGTCAAGCCATGGCCCCCGTTTTTCGTCATCGAGCGGAATACCCTGGCGCATGATCGCGACGTTTTCCGGCGAGTGGAACGTATCGGCATCGAAGAACTCGCACCCGATCTGCTCGGCCAGAAGCTTCCCCACGGCCGTCTTGCCACAGCCGGCGACCCCCATGATGACAATGACGTCCGGCTGCGACGCAGTTGGGGCCTGGGTTGGCGACATGGAGACACCTCAATCGGTCCGTGGGCCGCGAGCCTGGTTCAATCGTGGCGAGCATACCGTGCCCGCCCGCTGGACAGACAGCGTATGCTCAGGGGCTTCCACACGGGGACGATGCCGATGACACCTGAATCAGAGACCTGGGTCGAGGGGCTGCGGGCTCATGCCACCGCTGCCCGAATCGGCGGGCGTGAGGATGGGGAGCCCGCCGGTGCGTTTGCCGCCGAGCGGGCCCTGCTGGCCGCCCATCTTGTCGCCTGGTTCGACACGGAACTCCCCGGGCTGCTGGCCGAGCGGGCTGCCGAGGCCGCGGCGGGGGGGCGGGCCGCCGACGCCGAGTTCGACCCCGAGCCCGCGATCGTGATCACGACCACCGCGGCGGGCTGTGCCGCTGCGGCCGAACTGCTCGATCGCGAGGATCCCCTCACCCGTCAGCTTCGAGACAGGTTTGCCTGCGTGACGGAGCTTGAATACCGGCAGTGGTGCATGCGGCATCCCGACGACGACTACCGGCGGCATGTCGCCCACTGGAGCTGGATGAAGACCCGCGTGCCGCCGCAGTGGTGGCCGAAGCTTGCCCAGTGGCCGATCAACGCGGGCGAGTCCTACTGGCTGCACCGCACCGGCACGGCCGGAGCAGGGCGGGAACGACGCTCCAGCCACCTCTGGAAATGGAACGGCACGATCGCCGCGATCCTGAAGCCGTTCGTGGCGGGGACGGAATCGGAGTTGTAGCGGTGCGCGGGGCCCGTCATCCCCCGTGTGGCACGGGATCCAGGTCCACCCAGGATTTGCAACCGCCGAAGGATTCCCGCCACGGCAGGACGAGCGGCTCCGGCAGCGCCGACACCCCCACCGTCAGCACGTGCAGTTCGTCGCGCCAGCGGTGAAACCGCTCCGCCACCACGTGATCTGCCCAGACGTGCTCGCTCCGAAACTGGGCCATTTCCTCGAGCGATTCAATTCGCACCGCGTCGATCACGCAGGCCCGATGACGAAGCACCACCGTTCCCTCCGGGGGCCGGTCGGCATCGATGTCGACGAGCAGGTCGCGGGCCTCCGGCACGAGGCTCTCGGCCGACTGGTGGAGAAACGTCGGCATCAGCAGAAACTCCCGGTGCGCCAGTTCGAACTGGCCGCCCGGCTCCACGATCCCGCCCTTGCGGAGAATCACCCGCTGGCGGCCCTGCACGAGCGCCCGACAGATCGCCGCCCATTCCTTGAAAGCGGATTGCATGGTGGCTGCTATTTGGCGGGTGGGCGAACGAACATCCCCTCGGCCGTGAGCTGGATCACCGGGATTGCCAGCTTCGGGTCGAAGACACCCTGACCACGGACCACGACCTCGGAGCCCTTGGCGACGTTGAACAGCTTCCGGGCATCGACCGGAAGCACCTTGCCGTCGGCACCCACAAACTGCACGGCCGTCATCGGCGAGTTGGCCTGACGCTTCTTGCAGAACGGGCAGTTGTCGTTGTCGTGGCCCGGTTTCTTGGCGTGATCGTCGGCCGGAATCTCAACGAGCACGAACGATGCCTTGTTTTCCAGGAACGGCTCCATGCCCCCCCGGGCCCCGATGCGGCCGGCGATCACGATCGGCTGCGGATCCTTCGTGAGCTTCTCCTTGGCGGCCGTCGGCGAGATCGCCCCAGCCGGCTCGGCGGGCAGCACCAACTGGTTGCGAACAGTCGCCGGGTCGATCTCCAGCGCCATGCATGCCGCTGGCTGCACCACGGCCATGGCTGTCACCATCGCGAATGCCGCCACCAGCCAGATCAGCCGCATCACCTGACTTGCCACCATACAAATCCTCCTTGAAAGTGTCTGCGAAACACGATGGCCTTCGAACTCGACTACTTCGTCTCCCCCGTCGCCAGCGACTTGAGTGACTTGATGGCCGCCTCGAGCCGTTCTCCCAGCGCGTCGAGATCGAGTTTCTTGAGTGCGTCTTCGTCGCCGTGGAAGGCCTCGTCGAGTTTGTCGAAGCAGTCAAATACATCCTGCGTGGCCTTCTTGCCGGCTTCCTGCGCCTCTGCCTTTTCCTTGGCGAGCAGTTTCTCGAAATCCTCGAGCAGGTGGCCGACCGCGTGCACCTTCTCGTCGGCCTTCTCGCGATCATCGGCCTTCAACGCCGCCTTGACGTGGCCCCACATGGTTTCAAGCTCCGCGACGCCGGCGGCCAGCGTCTCCGGGTGGGCGTGATCGTCGTGATCGTCAGCCTTGCCATCGTCATGGTCGTCGTGTTTGCCGTGGGCGTGCTTGTCATGCTTGTCATGGTCCGCGTGCGTGGCGACCGGCTTGGCCGGGGCCACCGGGGCCGCGACAGGACTGCAGCCCAGCACGCCGACCGACAGCATGCCGAGGAGAATGCCAAAAAGGCTCCGGTCACGGGACATCGACGTACGCATCACGCATCTCCTGACGGGGTGGGTTGGGGAAACGGACACTCCCAATCATACCGATCATGACGGCAGATAGGTAATTCCCCTGCGTTCCGGCTCAGGCTCCGCCACGAAGCAGACCAGCGACCGCTCCACCAAGTCGAGCGGCTGCGAGACGTCTGCCAGAGGCCCTTGCCCGAGGACGAAGATGTCGTCCGGGGCGGACCGCCGGGTGTCGATGAACAGCCGCCAGGGGAGTGATGAGATGGCCTCGGGCCGGGGAAATTCGAAGCGGCGGGGCAACGATCCGGAGTGCGTGAAGATCAGGACGTGCCGCGGCCTGCCCTCCATGCCCCCCGCCGCCGCGTCGTTCTCCTGGACCAGCTTTTCCTGCGAAGGAGCGCCGAAGAAGCAGACGAGACTCGCGTCGGCCGCATACCAGTCGACATGGCTGCCATCCGGCGAGAACCACTCCACGTCGGGCAGCCCCCCCGCCTCGCTCGCCCCCCCCAGCAGAAACGTGCGGCGGCGGAGCGTGGGGTTGTCGAGCCGCAACCGCACCAACTCACGCGTGAACCGCACGAGGTCGGCATGGGTGTCGACGAGCCTCCAGTCGAACCAGGAGACCTCGTTGTCCTGGCAATAGGCGTTGTTGTTGCCCCGCTGCGTGCGGCGGCATTCGTCGCCCGCCAGCACCATCGGCACGCCCTGGCTCAAGAGCAACGTGGCGAGCATGTTGCGGATCTGCCTCGACCGGACCGCCTCGATGTCGGCTCGCTTGGTCGGCCCTTCGCACCCGTAGTTGTCTGAAAAGCTGTTGTTGTCGCCGTCGCGGTTGCCCTCGCCGTTGGCCTCGTTGTGCTTCTCGCGGTAGGTGACGAGGTCGTTGAGCGTGTAGCCGTCGTGGGAGGTGACGAAGTTGATGCTGTGATAGGGCTGGCGGCCATCGTCGCCGTAGAGGTCGCTGGAGCCGGCCAGCCGCGTGGCGAGGTGTCCGGTCTGCGCGTAGTCGCCCCGCCAGTAGCGGCGGACGTCGTCGCGATAGCGGCCGTTCCACTCGGCCCACCGCAGGCTCGCGAACGAGCCCACCTGGTAGGCCCCGGCGGCATCCCACGCTTCGGCGATGATCTTCGTGTCGGCGAGCAGTGGATCTTCGGTGATCAGCTCGACGATCGGCGGATTCGGCAGGATGTCGCCGTTGCGGTCGCGGCTGAGCACGCTCGCCAGATCAAATCGGAAGCCGTCGATGTGGTAGTTGTGCACCCAGTGCCGCAGGCAGAGGAAGATCAGCTCGCGGACGATCGGGTGATTGCCGTTGATCGTGTTGCCGCAGCCGGTGTAGTTGCGGTAGTAGCCGGCGTCGCCGAGCATGTAGTAGACGCGGTTTTCCAGCCCTTTGAACGAGAGTGTGGGTCCGAGGTGGTTGCCCTCGGCGGTATGGTTGAAGACGACGTCGAGAATCACCTCGATGCCGGCGGCATGGAGGGCCCGGACCATCTCCTTGAATTCGCGAACCTGGCAGCCCGGCTCCTTTCCCGCCGCGTAGCCACGGTGCGGCGCGAAGAAGGCCAGCGGATCGTAGCCCCAGTAGTTGAACTGGTCGGGCCGGACGCCGCTGGGGAGCTCCATGGGAAACTCGTGCACCGGCATCAACTCCACTGCCGTCACACCGAGCGACTTCAGATACGGGATCTTTTCAATGACGCCAAGGTATGTGCCAGGATGGGCGACGCCGCTCGTCGGACTGGCCGTGAAGCCGCGGACGTGCATTTCATAGATGACGGTGTCGGCGAGGCCGCGCCGCACGTGCCGGTCTCCCTGCCAGTCGAAGGAGTCGTCGACCACCACACTCTTCGGGGGCCGGATGATGCCGTCGGTGCCAGGCAGAAAGTGGCCCGCAAGCGCCCGCGAATAGGGATCGATGAGCCGAGCCTGCCCGTCGAACCGATGGCCCCGTTCGGGATCGAACGGCCCGTCGGCCTGGAAGTGATAGAGCTGGCCATGCCGTATCCCCGGCACGAAGATGCTCCAGATATCCCCCCAACGGTCCTTGTTGGGGTCGAGGGCGATCACCTCCGACGGCTCGGGATCGTCGACCGCGTCGTAGAGCAGCACCCGCATCGCCGTGGCTGAGCGGCTGTAGACGACGAATTGCACCCCCTGAACCTCGAGTCCGTACCTATCCCGGAGCAACGCGCCGTACGGCAGGGGGTGGCTGAACTGCAGCGGCGGCAGCGGCTGCTCTGCGTGGGCACGCTGGACGACAGCCGTGGGCTTCCGAGATGGCATGGGCGGAATCATACCATTCCATGCCATTTCGGGCGGTGGCGGATGCGGCCGGGGCCGATCACCGCGGGACCACGGGGCGGGCTTGCGGCCCGCCGCTTCGCGGTGAAGATACGTGGCGTGAGCGGAGCCACCTATTCCAGCGCCGGCGTCAATCTCGAGCTCTACCGCGAAGGTATGGCCCGCCTACCCGCGCACATGCGGCGGACGCAGTGTCCGCGGGTGATGAGCCAGGAGGGGGGATTCGCCGCCCTCTTCGCGCTCGACCTGCCGGGGCTGTTTGCCCGTGGCTATGTCGACCCGATGCTCGTCTCCTGCACGGACGGCGTGGGCACGAAGCTGAAGGTCGCGGTGAACGCCGGGGTCCACCACACGGTTGGCATCGATCTGGTGGCGATGAGCGTCAACGACGCCCTCTGCACCGGTGCCGAGCCGCTCTTCTTCCTCGACTATGTCGCCATGTCGCACGACGATCCGGCGCTCTTGGAGCAGATCGTGCGGGGCATCGCCGATGCCTGTGTTGAGTGCGAATGTGCGCTCGTCGGGGGCGAGACGGCGATCCTGCCCGATATGTACCACGGCGGCGACTACGACCTCGCCGGTTTCTGCGTGGGCGTGGTCGAGCGAGCCCGCGTCGTCGATGGCCGGCAGATCCACCCGGGCGACGTCGCCATCGGCATCGCCTCGAGCGGGTTTCATTCCAACGGCTATAGCCTCGTGCGGAAGGCGGTTTTCGAGATGGGCGGCTTGAAGGGGGACGATCGGATCGCGTCGCTCGGCGACAAGACCGTCAATACCCTGCTTCTCGAACCGACGCGGCTCTATGCCCGGCCGGTGAAGGCGGTGCTCCGCCACTACCGCGTGAAGCAGGTCGTGCACGGCATCGCCCACATCACCGGCGGCGGCCTCGTCGAGAATCTGGCCCGGATCGTGCCCGACCATGTGCAGGTCCAGCTTGAGCGCGGATCGTGGCAGGTGCCGGGCGTGTTTCCCTGGGTGCAGAAGCTCGGCGGCATCGATCCGGCCGAGATGGACCGCGTCTTCAACATGGGCGTGGGCATGGTGCTCGTCGTGTCGCCGCACTTCGCCGACAGCATCCAGCGGCAGCTGGCCGACCTCGGCTACGACAACTGGAAGATCGGCGCGGTCACCGCCGCGACTGCCGACCAGGACCGCGTCGTCCTGCGGTAGCTGGGTAGGAACTGAATGCCCAGAACTTAATGACCAGCGGCCGTCAGCGGCTTCGAGGCAGACCGAATCTCGCCCGGCGCGGCCCGGGATGGCCCGGCCTCACGGATGGCGGAGAGCACCTGCGTTTCGGTGATCAGGTCACGGAGCACGATCGGCTCCGGCGGCCGGTCGCCGGAACGGGCAGGCGGAAAGATCGCCAACACCGGGATCGACTTGCTCTGCAGGCTCTCGAGCATCAGCTTGATCTCGGGCGAACCGTCGGTCCAGTCGGCCAGCAGTGGCACGATGCGGTTCCGCTCGATCTCGTTCTTCACCTTCGATGTTTCGATCGCGGTGGCGAGGTTGTATTTGCAGGTCATGCACCAGTCGGCCGAGAAGTCGACCAGCACCGTGGCCCCCTTCTGCCGCAGGTCGGTGAGCCGCTCCCGCGAGAAGGGCTCCCACGGGATCACCGACGTGACCGGGCCCAGGAACATGAAGGCGAGACTGCCCACCGTGCCCACGATGCCGGCGGCCTGCACCCAGCGGCCAAACCCGATGTCGCCCGCGCGGGCCTGCTGCGCCCGGCCGATCCACCAGCAGGCGGCCCAGATGCCGATCAGAAGCGCGAAGGTCGGCACGAACCAGTCGTGGTCGAGGAACGTGAACAGGAAGACGACCGTACCCAGCATCACGAAGCCGAGCACCTCCTTGAGTGTCTCCATCCAGGCGCCGGGCTTTGGCAGGAATTTCACGAGGCCGGGGAACGCGCCCACGAGCAGGTAGGGCAGGGCCATGCCGGTGGCGATCGCGGCGAAGACGGCATAGGTCACGCCGGTCGGCTGCGTGAGCGTGAAGCCGAAGACTGGGCCAAGGAAAGGGCCGCTGCAGGGCGTGGCGAGCACGGTGCTCAGCACTCCCTTCAGGAATGCGGCGAGTGGGCCCTCCTGCGACTGCATCGCGCCCGCCTTGGCACCGATGAATCCCGGAATCGGGAGTTCCCAGACACCGAGGAAGGAGAGGGCAAAGGCAAACACGATCGCCGCCATGGCGATGTTGAACCGCGACGAGGTGAACTGCTCACCCCAGGCAAGGTTCGAGCCCGCCAGGCCGATGTTCGCCGCCACGCTGGCCGTCGCCAGCATGAAGAACACGGCGTAGAGGCCGGCGCAATACCAGAGATTGAGCCGGAAGATCTCCTGCCGCGCCCGCCCTGACTGCTGAGCAAACGACATGAGCTTGAGTCCAAGCACGGGCAGCACGCAGGGCATCAGGTTGAGGATCAATCCTCCCAAGAGGCCCATCAACAGTGCTGCCGGCAGCGAGAGTGGTACGCTGCCCGCGGCTGGAGCCGCGACAGCCACCGGCGCGGCGGCCACGAAATCCCCACCTTCCGGCCGATCCATGCTGGACGACGCCGGGCCGACGTCTGGGCTGGCAGCCGCCGGCGTGACCACAGCCGTAGATGCCGCTCCCGACGCGACCGCCGTAAAGGGAATCGTCTCCGGCGGCGTGCAGGCGTTGTCTCGGCAGAGTTGCAGGCTCACACTGCCGTGGAGCACTGCGGCCTTACCGTCCGGATTCGGAGCCAGCGGCGCCCGCCACGTCACCGTGCCGGCGTGCTCCTCGACCACGAGGCCGTTCCAGCCCGGCACGTCCTTGATGGTCCGCCTGTGGGGAGCCGCATCGGGCCTAAAAGGCCCAGCGAGCTTGAGCGGCGAATCGGCGGCTACGTTGATTTTGGTGGGCTGCGGGCCACCGGGCTTCTGCTCCAGCGAGTAGAGATGCCAGCCCTCCTCGAGCGTGGCCGTGACCACGAGGATGCCTTGCTCAGCCCCAGGCTCGATCGCGGCCGTCACCTGGGCCGGACTACCAAGGGCAGCCGAAATCGAAGCCAGCGGGTCAAACGGGGCCGTATCGGCGGCCGATGCCCATAATCCAGCCGCCGCTGCCACCGGCAACGCCAGCAGCATCCCGATCGCGCGACAGATCTTGGGCAGCCGGAAAATACTATGCATGCTTTCTATCTGGCCTTTCCATCTGGCGCCGGATAATGCCGGCACCGCAATGTCACGGCCTGAGCAGGGACGAATGGAGCGGATCTCATACCTTTTGTCGGTCGTTCAGTTTACCCGCTGCAATTTCTGACGGTCAATCGAGATTCCCCACCGCAGGCCATGCCGTTGCGAAGGCCCCAGGCAGCGCGGCCAGCAGCCTGTCGATGCGGTCGAGCATCTTCTGCGTGGAGGGAAACTCACGGTGTTCCTCGCATGTCCAGCGAAACCAGTTATCGATTCCAAACACGACTCCAGTGGCATGCAGGAAGGGAATCAGGGCAGCCTCGTCACGCGGCAAGGGCCGCACCCGGTCATACGCCGCAACTGCCTCGGGCCAACGTTCGATGAGAGGACGCCGGTCGTCTTGAGGCAGGGGGTCCCAACTCCCCGCCAGTCGGGCCAGATCGGTCGCGGGTGTGTCGATCCCCGCGGCATGGAGATCGATGATGGCCGTCACCGCGTCGTCGGCCCGATCTGCAAACAGGACGTTGTCGCACCAGACGTCGCGGAGGACCGGTTGCAGCACGCAGCTATGAGGTTGGGTGGTGGCGACGCGCGCGAGGAAGGCGTTGCCGTCGGAGGCAGTGAAGATTTCGATCGCCGCTGCCACGCGGGCATCGAGGGCCGTGGACACGTCAGCCGGCATCCAGAGGCGGGCGGCACGCGACCACGCATCGCGGCGGGCCGTCCATGGCTGCGTGAGCAACTGGCGAGACCGTTCGATCCGATGTTCGACTCCTGGTGAGACATGCAGGCGGGGCGGATGGCCCGGCAGGCTCGCGGCGGCGAGGTGCACCCGCGCCAGGGCCGTCGCCGCAGCGGCCGCCTGCGAAGGCGTGGGGCAGGGGACCGCCACGCCAGGCATGAAGCGGGACAGTTCCCAGTGCCTGCCCTCGTCATCAGTCACGACCGTATCGCCGTCGAGTGCCAGAATCACCTCCGGCACCTGGGTGACGCCCTCGCCGCGGACATGCCGCACGAGCTTGTGGACGAACGTAGCATGCTCGCGCGACGCGGCGGCGTGAAAACACTTGAGCACGAACTGGCCTGGCGTGTCGGCAAACTCCACGACGAACACCCGCGAGCCGCTGAATCCCTGCACACCCAGCGGCGCAACACTCACCGGCGCGGTAGCGCACCATTGACGGCAGAGGGAAGTGAGATGGGTGTGGGGGTACATGGTTGTGCAGCGACCGGCGATCAGTTCGAAGAATCCCGTCGCCGACGCTTAGGGCTTGTATGGAACTCGATGCAATCCGTGAGGGGCTGCCCGTGTCCCGAGAGCCGGCGTTGCTGACCAGCGCAGGCAGGATGCCGGAGCGCAGTCAGCATCGAGTGAGCGAAAGACAGGATGTCTGTAGCGAACGGCCGGCGACGGGGCATGGGCAGCCCCGAACCGTCACGATAGCCGAATCGCGAGCGAAACTGCCCGGCGAACCTGAAATTGGTCGCCGACCGACGGCGATGCTAGTCTTGAAAGACTCCGGGCAACGACCATCCGGGGCATTTTGGGCATGTGACAAGGAGCGACTTTCGCGATGCGAACCAGCCGACTGACGGTGATGATGACGACCGTGGCATTCTTGGTATTCGCTTCGGCGATCCCTCCGAACTTGCGGGCTGAAGACGCCGCTGCGAAGACCGCGAATCAGCAGCCCAAGGCCGATGCGCCCGCTCCGCCTGCCCCACCTGCCCAAGCGACTCCCGCCAAGGACGCCGCCCCAGCCGACGCCAAGAGCGAAGGCAAGAGCAACAAGCCGGCGTTCGCCGTGCTGCTGAAGGATGCCACCAAGGTCAACGGCCTGATTCCACTCTGGCGGAAAGATGACAAGGTCTATGCCGAACTCACCGACTCCCTGCTCGGCAAGGAATTCTTCGTGCTGATCTCGATCGCCCGTGGCATCGGCGACCGATTCCTGCTGGGCGGCATGAGCCTCGGTTTTGGCGACGACTGGGTCTGGCAGTTCCGTAAGGTCGACGACAACATCCAGGTCATCCGCAAGAACGTGCGGTTTTTCGCCGACAAGGGAAGCCCGGAGGAAAAGGCGGTCGATCTCGCCTACACCGACAGCGTGCTGTTCAGCCTGCCCATCGCGACGACCGGCCCCGCCGGCGGCCACGTCATCGACCTGGCGCCGATCTTCCTCAGCGATCTCCCGCAGATCTCCAGGGAGCTGCCCGGCTTTTCCTTCGCGAGGGATCGCTCCACGTGGGCGCGGGTCAAGGGCTTTCCCGACAACGTCGAACTCGAGGTTGCCGCCACTTATGGCTCGAGCGGTTCGCGGGACATCGACACGGTGCCCGATTCACGCGGCGCGACGATCACGGTGCACTACTCGCTCAGCCTGCTCCCGCAGAACAGCTACCGGCCGCGGCTGGCCGACGATCGCGTGGGCTACTTCGTGACGGCACTGAAGGACTTCTCGCAGAAGGTCGACGAGGACCGATTCGTCCGCTTCATCAACCGCTGGAACCTGGAGAAGGCGGATGCCGCGGCGGCAGTGTCGCCTCCGAAAAAGCCGATCGTGTTCTGGATCGAGAAGACCGTGCCGTTCAAGTATCGGCAGGCGATCCGAGAGGGCATCGAGGTGTGGAACGATGCCTTCGAGAAGGCAGGCTTCGCCACGGCCATCGAGGTCCGCCAGCAGCCCGACGTGACCGACTGGGATCCCGAGGACGTCAACTACAACACGTTTCGCTGGATCACCGCCGGTGCGAGCTTTGCCATGGGGCCGTCCCGGGTGAACCCGAGGACGGGCCAGATCCTCGACGCCGACATCATCTTCGACGGCGACTTCCTCCGGTTCTGGCGGACCGAATACGAGACCTTCACGCCGCAGAGCGTGGCGAGTCTTACCGGTGGCACGCTCCACGGTCATGGCCGGCAGCACAGCTGCGACGGCTGCTCGCTCTTCGACGGCCACGCCCGTGAGACCGCGCTGGCGGCGACCGCCTTGGCCGCCGGTGCCGAAGGGGGACTTTCCGACGCCAACAAGGAAAAGCTCGTTCTCCAGGGACTCAAGCTCGTCGCGATGCACGAGGTGGGGCACACGCTCGGGCTGCGGCACAACTTCAAGGGAAGCGCGTTTCGCTCACTCGCCGACATCAACGACGTGACGAAGACCGCCGTCGGCGGCGCGAGCACGAGCGTGATGGACTATATCCCGGTGAACGTCGTGCCGAAGGGGAAGACCCAGGGTGACTACTACACGGCGAAACTCGGCCCCTACGACATGTGGGCGATCGAGTATGGCTACCGGCCGATCGCGGCCGGCTCTCCCGAGTCAGAACTGGCAGAACTCGACAAGATTGCTGGCCGCAGTGGCGAGCCGGCGCTCGCCTACGCCACCGACGAAGAGACGGAATTCGGCGATCCCGACCCGCTGTCGAACCGGTTTGATCTCGGGAGCGATCCGCTGGAGTTCGCCAAGAGCCGCGCCGAACTGGTGGCACAGGTGATGCCGCTCATCGCCGACCGGATGACCGCCAAGGAGAAGGACGGCAGGACGGGGGGCTACGAGCGGGTGCGGCAGGCGTTCGGCGTGCTGCTGGCCGCCCATGGCCAGGCAATGTATACGGCCTCGCGGCTGGTGGGCGGCCTGCACACGTCGCGCAGCCACAAGGGGGATGCCAACGCCCCAGCGCCGTTTCGCGTGGTCGAGCCGCAGAAGCAGCGGGACGCACTCGCGCTCCTCGAGCAGCAGATGTTCAGCGCCCAGCCCTTCACGTTTCCTCCGGAACTCTACAACCAGCTCGTCGCCACGAACTGGACGCATTGGGGCACCAATCCTCCGGACCGCGAAGACTATCCTGTCCACGACGCGATCCTGATGTGGCAGAGTCGGGTACTCGGCCGCCTGCTCAACCCTCTCACGCTCGACCGCATCCGCGACAGCGAACTCAAGGTGCCGGCCGACCAGGACGCGTTCACCACGGCCGAGTTGCTCGACCGGCTGACGAAGTCGATCATGGCTGAGGTCGATGCGACCGCTCCGGGCGACTACACCGTGCGCAAGCCGGCGGTCGGCAGCCTGCGACGCGGTCTGCAGAGGCAGTACGTCTCCCGCCTCGCATCGCTCGCCATCGCTCCCAGCAACGTCACGCCAGACGCCCAGGCGATCGCCGCGGCACAACTGCGGTCGTTGGAGGGCCGCATTGGGGCGCTCCTGGCGAAGAACGACGTCAAACTCGACGACTATTCCCGGGCGCACCTGGGCGAGTTGCAGGCGCGGATCCGCAAGGTGCTCGACGCGAGCCTTGAGCTGACCAGCCCCTGATCCTCTCGGAGCCCCGCCATGCACATGGTCGTCGCGGTACTGCGGCCGGCGCAGCTTGAGGCGGTGCGCCAGGCGCTGGCCGCCGTCCACGTGACGCGGCTGACGATCTGCGACGCGCAGGGCTATCATGGGGCCGGCGACGGATCGCGGATCGCGCAGGAGTCGGTGATGGAGATCGCGGTGAACGACGATTTCCTCGACCGGACCGTCGAGACGATCCGGAAGGCGATGCTGCTCGGTGCGGAACCGGCAACAGATGGTATGGCTGACGCATTCACGACCGCGTCAGCCGGGCTGTTCGTGCTCCCGATCCATGATGCCGTGCAGATCTATCGCGACGTGCGCGGTCCGGAGGCGGTATGACGATATCGATCATGAATGCGACGACGTCTGGGAATTCTGGCGGCGACGGACCGCAGGTCCTGCTCATCTCCCCAGACCTGCTTTCGACGAGCCGGATCGCCGGTCTCGCCAAGGAAGCCGGCGGACGCCTGGAGACGCTCCGTCATCTCGACGGCCCGCTGCCGGGAGGCCCCTACGACCTCGTGCTGCTCGATCTTCAGGCGGTGAACGGCGACCCGGCGGTTTTGGTCACGCGGTGTCTGGCGCTCATCGAGCCGCAGCGGGCACATACGGGCAAGACAGCCCGACTCGTAGCCTTCGGACCGCACGTGGCCAAGGACCGACTCGACCAGGCGAAGGCCGCTGGCGCCGATGCCTCGGTAAGCCGCGGCGAACTTCTCGGC
>JBILKZ010000279.1:0-2687 GCA_044376405.1 Pirellulales bacterium | reverse complement strand
CGTCCTCCCACGGGGAGCGACCAGTTCGGGCCGGATATCTTCCGGACGGCGGCGACGACGCACGTCGCCCGAGGCGTCTTCAATCGTGGAATACCGCCGGCCATAGTGCTCGCGTTCCCGCTGCAACTGCCCAAGCCGAGCCCGTGCCCGGTACCGCTCGAGGCTCAGACGGTCGGTCCCCTGCACCCGCTCGAGCGACTGCGACGCACGCCGCATGCTGCCCGTCACCAGTTCCCTGTCTGCTCCGGTGGTGAAGTCGGCCTCGGCCTCGCTCGTGCGGCCCAGACGGAGCGCAGCCAGGCCGCGGAAATAGTACGACCTGGGGTCGTCGGTGCCGGCCTCGATCGCATTGGTGAGATCGTCGTAGGCCCGGTCATAATCACCCGCATGGTAGGCATGGATGCCATCGCCGATGGCATTTCTCACCGCCACCGGTTCCTCGCCGACGAATTCAGCGGCGGACGGGGAACCACCGGCGATCGCCACCGCCAGCACGATCAAGCCACAGCGGAACCGGAGCATGCTCCGGCTGGAAGACTCGCTGCGACGCCCCATCGCGTCGACCAACTTCCCGTCTCGCTCGCCCCTGCCCATCGGCATGTTCTCCACGCGGCCACACCCCACGACACCGCTTCTATCATCGGCTTCCTGCCAGCATCGCACCCCGCCGGCCACGATCGCCCGGTACAACCGTTTCGCCCGTCGCTCAGCGTGGCCGCAAAGTCTGCCCATCCCCGGCGATCCCGCGGGACCGGGCGTGGCGGCGAAATGTCGGCTCGTCGAGAAAAACGGCGGGGCGCACCAACTGCATCATCATCGCCTGCTGCGGCCAGCCGAACGCCTCAACCAGCCGATCGAAATCGGCCGCAGGGCAACTCCCTTTGAGATCCGCCAGCAGCACGCGGCCCTCCTTCTCGTAGGCGTTACCGTCCACCTGCCACCACAGCCCTTCGCGCGGGCTTGTCCAGACGAACGAGCCGTCAGGCTCGGCATACATGCGTTCCAGTTGGGATAACCGCTCGAGCGCCTCGTCAAACCCGGTTGCCATCGGCATCGCCAGCAGGTCGCGAGGCACCGCCAGTGTGGGCCACGCGCCCCAGGCATCCGTGTGCGCGTCGACGGCCTGCAGGCCGACCAGGCCTGGAGTTCGGCCATGCAACGTGATGTCGAAGGCGTAGATGTCGTCGTTTGGCATCACATCACACATCAGGTTCTTGTCTCACTGGTCGTGCACCTCTCGACGAGCGACGCGCCACCCTGAATTGTCATCGACGCCTCCAGACACCGAATCAGGCGGCATCGACGATACCAGCCGCGCCGCGGGGCACGGCCGACAGCCACACGCCACGCACCAGATGATCGTCGTCCTGCCAGCCGACCGTTGCCGCGACGGTGTCCAGCGGCAGCCACTCGATCTGCCGCTCCTCGCGGCCGGGGCGGACGAGCACCACCGCCGGTGCACAGTCATGGTCGTCGGGATGATCCCCAGGTTGCAAGGCCCCGGGCCCCAGACACACCACCTGGCGACGCCAGGCAGCCGATGCCGATGGGTCGGCGGCCGGATGACCGAGCAAGACAGTGGTGGCGGACTCGCCAAACAGCGGCACCCCCGAACCCGGAATCGTCTCAAACCGGGGCCTCGGTGGCTGTCCGTCCCCGCCGGTGGCCCGTTCCAGCCAGTCCGCGATCCGTTCCACCAGATCCACGCCGGCAACCCCGCCCGACGGGAGTCGCCGCGCCGCCCGGTGCCAGAGGCCGACAGACCGGTGCCACGCATCAACCAGCCGTTGCCGCAGCGTCGTCGGAAGCATGGCACCGCAGTCGTGGGCCGACAGCCAGCCGACCAGCCGCGTTGGTGCGTCGATGAATCTGCCTCCGGCCAGCCGGCGCACGAGGCCGGCGGCCAAAGGGCCAACCCCAGCGAGGCCGTCGAGGGCGACGCCGAATCGGGCGATCAGGTCGACGGCGAGGCTTTCGCCGAGCGTGGGCTCGCTGCCGCACGCCGTGTGCAGCGGATCGATCTCTTCGCCGTGCCGCACCGCGACATCGCCGTCCGACCAGCATGTGCCGACCATCGGCATCGCAGCCCTGGCAGGGTACATCCAATCGGAGACCGCCTGCTCCAGCCAGCGGTCTCGATCACCACGCAACACAGCGATCCGTACGGGCACGAGACGCGAGGCCGTCGACATCGGCCGTCCTCGGCGGTCGGCCACAGGCACCTCGATCCCGCGGCGCATCCAAGCAGCGAGCGTTGCCAGCAGCCGGTGGCTGCGTCCAATCGCACCAAACACGACCCTATCCCGCGCAGCCGCGGCCCGCCGGCCGTCATCCCACGGACGCACGTCGCCGGTCCATTCGCGACTGATGAGCCAGTCGAAGGTGTCGCCGGCGAGCACGACATCGATCGCATCTACGGGACGATAGCTCCCATCGCAACGAAAGCCGGCGCGGAGGCTAGCCTTCCGCACTTCGGCACGGAACCGATCGATCAACCGGCGCGGGGGCCCCGCGGAGAGCGTGCCGTCCGAGACGCACCAGTTCGATGTCACCACGAGCATGGCGGATGGTTCCTCGAGCAGCGGCCCGCGGAACCCCTCGGGTCAACGCAGCCAGAGCCATCCATCTTCATCGGCACGTGAAAACCCGCCGTGTGATCGACGGCCTGTCACACGTTAACGACGGCA
>JBILKZ010000278.1:0-2699 GCA_044376405.1 Pirellulales bacterium | reverse complement strand
TGGGGGACTCTAGCGTCACCCAGCAAAATCCCCTGCCACCCGCCACCGGGCGTCATCGTTGGAGAACACCGCGCATGCGTCAGCAGCCCCGCCATTCACGCCGCCGCTCGGTCGCACAGCAGGCCTCGCTGTTGCAGCCGCAGCTTGAGTCGCTCGAGCCGCGGCTCGCGCTGGCCGTCAGCCAGTCCTACGGCACATGGACGATCACCGGCGACTCCGATCCGGCCCATCCCAACGACACGATCCTTATCGATCGCAATCCCGCCAACGCCGCACAGCTGCGGGCAACCGTGAACGGCGTCGTCGTCGGCACGATTCGCGAATCGCGGGTCACGACCATCCGCATCTTCGGCGGTGCCGGCGACGACACGATCACCGTCAGCATTCCCGGCAACACCCGGATCAAGACCGTGCTCAACGGCGGCGCCGGCAACGACACGATCACCGGTAGCGACGGCCACGACACGATGCTCGGCGGTCAGGGCAACGACACGCTGAGTGGCGGACGGGGTAACGACACGCTCCGCGGAGGTGCCGGCGCCGACTCGCTCGCAGGCGGCCTGGGCAACGACACGCTCCAAGGCGAAGCCGGCAGCGACACGCTCCGCGGCGGCGCGGGGCAAAACGCACTCGACGGCGGTGCTGGCATCGACGCCTTCTACGGCACGAAGACCAACGACCGGGTCAGGCTCGCCGCGGGTGAGCGGCTCATCGGAAACGAGAGCACCAACCCGCTCCGGCAGACCGACGACCTCGACCAGCTCAAGTCGTGGTACATCGACACGGCGCTGGCCCAGTGGGCTGGTCAGCTCGGAAACGATGCCTGGCCGTGGCACTATTGGACTGTCGCCATGAGCGACGCAAGCGGTCTGGCGTCCACGTCGACAGGCAGTAGCTCTGCCCAGTCGGGTGATTTCTCCGGTACGAACAATCAGGTCGCCGGCGTCGACGAGGGCGACCTCGTCAAGACCGACGGCGAACATCTCTTCGTGCTCGCCGGTGACGGCGTCGACATCCTCAACGCCTGGCCGGCGGACGAGTTGGGCGTGGTGAGCCACATCACGACTCCGGGCTGGGAACGTTCACTGTTCCTGCACGGCACGCGGCTCACAGTCATCTCGCAGGAAAACACCTGGGCGCCGGTCGCTGACACTGACACAAGCGGCGACATCTCGGCTTTGTCATGGTGGAACCACACCTGGCAGCCGCATGTGAACGTGACGGTCATCGACGTCTCCGCGGTGGCTAGCCCAACGATCCTGGAACAGACCACGCTCGACGGCTGGCTCGTCGACGCCCGCGCCATCGACGGCCGCGTGCTCGTTGTCACGCAGGACAGCTTCGACATTCCCGCGCCCGCGGTGATCACGATCCCGCCCCCCGTCCATATCGATCCCATGCCGGTTATTCCCGTGCCGTTTGATCCCGGCACGAGCACTGCCTCGAGCCCTCTCCCGATCGGCATGCCGATCGGGATCAGCATCGCTCCCTCCCCCAGCGACGGCACGCGGTACATCTATGAAGACGAGGCCAGCTACCGCGCTCGTCTGGAGAAGGCCTGGGACACCGTGGCCTTGCCGCAGGTCACGGTCACCGCCACGGGAGGCGGCAGCACGACGAGTGATCTCCTCTCCACGGGCCACACCTACCTGCCGGTCAAGGCGACGGACAACAACCTGCTGTCGGTCGTGTCGTTCAACGTCGATGACGACACCGCCGGCCCCGACGCCACGACCACGGTCGCCGGCGTCTCGGGCAGCATCTATGCCTCGACATCGAATCTCTACGTCTCCGCGACGCATTGGGGCAACTGGTGGGATACCAGTGACGCGGGCCAGACCACGAACATCTACCAGTTCGATCTCCAAGATGCCGACGTGCCGCTGACGGCGATGGGCGCCGTGCCGGGCATGACGCTCAATCAGTTCTCGCTCGACGAGAGCGACGATGGCGTGCTGCGAGTGGCGACGACCAACAGCTTCGGCGACCGAGCCTCCAGTGGCGTCTACGCCCTCGCCGCGTCGGCCGGCAACCTGCAGACGATCGGCAGCGTCACCGGGCTCGCCCCTGGCGAACAGATCTACTCCGTCCGCTTCATCGGCGACCGGGGCTACGTGAGCACGTTCCGGCAGGTCGATCCGCTGTTCGTCATCGATCTGGCCAATCCGGCGAAGCCGCGGGTCGTCGGCGAGTTGAAGGTGCCTGGGTTCTCGTCTTACCTCCACCCGCTCGATGCCACGCACCTGCTGGGCATCGGCCGCGACGTCGATCCAGACACCGGCCGCGTGCGCGGCCTGCAGCTTTCGATCTTCGATGTCGGCAACCCTGCCAATCCGAAGCGGTCCGCGACCTACACCTTCGAGGGCGATGGCTGGCAGTCGTGGTCGGCCGCCCTCTGGGATCATCACGCGCTCTCCTGGTTCGCCCAGCAGGGCATCCTCGCTCTGCCCGTGCAGCAGGGCGACTGGTGGCAGGGCAGCGACGGCCTGGTCGTCTTCAAGGTCGATACGTCCTCACCGGCCGGCTTCACGAAACTCGGCGAGATCACACACGATGGCACCGTGCAGCGGAGCGTGCGGATCGGCGAGTTCCTCTATTCGGTCTCGGCAGGGGCGGTGAAGGTGCACCGACTGGACGCACCGACGGTCGAGGTTGGCAGCACGCGGCTGACCGCCGCGGTCGATCCGTGGAGCGGCTAC
>JBILKZ010000296.1:0-8798 GCA_044376405.1 Pirellulales bacterium | reverse complement strand
CTCGGTGAGATGTCAGTTGAGCTGGCAGTATAGCTAAGGTGAGAACCACCGCAGCGCGTTGGCCCGCGGACTTGAGCGCGGCACAGCCTGCCCGTCTTGCCCGCTGTGACGCATTCATAGGCTGCCAGAGGCTTCTCGCTGAGCCTTTGCCGCGAGGCGTGGATTCTGCTCCGGTTCCGCGCCGAAACACTCAAAGCCATGACCACGAAGACACATGCCTGGAGCCGGCTATGCGCGTGTGCAGCCCTGATCGTGCTCACATGGATCACGAGAGCAGACACCGCGGAGTTTCACGAACTCAACACGGATCGCGATGCATTCACGCCTGCTACCACCACCGCGAAGATGGGCACCGTGCTCACCGAGGCGTCGTATGTCTGGATCGACAACTCCGGCGCTCCGGCCACCAACAGCTTTCCCGAACTCCTCGTTCGAATTGGAACCCGTGAACGGTTCGAATGGCGACTGGGCTTCAACTATGAGCAGGGCTCCGGTGGGGCTGTCGTCTCGGCGGTGGAGGTTGGGGAGCCGATACTCAGTGCCCAAGGAGGGTCGGAGGCTAACATCCTCTACGGCTGTAAGGTGCGCCTCACCGATGGAGAAGGCTGGATTCCGAGAAGTGCCACCATCGTCGAGGGTTTCACACCCGTAGCCGGCGACGTCTGGGGTACGGAGCCCGCGGCGACTTATGCCTTCGGCTGGGAACTGCCCGACGAGTGGCGGCTTGATGCTGCGGCCCGCTACACATGTGCGGATAGCGAAGAGGGACGGTTTCACCGCTGGAGCCCGTCTGCCGTGCTGCGGATCCCGTTGACCGAACGCATGGAAGTGCATGCCGAGTGGTTCGGCACGTGGAGCGAAGGCCTTGCCGACGAGTCGGTGCAGCAGTACCTCGGGCCGGGCGGCCACTTCATGCTTTCGCCCCGGTTGGAGATTGGCTGCCGCATGGGCTGGGGCCTCAGCAGCGATGCCGCCGGCTACTATATGGACACGGGCATCGGCTGGAGCTTCTGACGCGCGGCACGTGCCGGAGATCGTCTGGCCATTCGCCGTCGCCTGTGCATTCAGGATGAAACACGTGACGCATCGCGATGCACGAGAAGACTGGCGACGATTCGACGCGACAGCGATTCCCAGTAAGGAGTCGACGCCTCATCTCGACCGGTTCCTGACAGATGTGGCTGCGACGGCCGTGGGCCAGCCACCTCTCGCCCTGCTCGACATCGGATGTGGTGATGGCCGGCTCACGAAGCGGCTCCACGACCGGGGCTTCTCCGTCACCGGGGTCGACGTGAACCCTGCCGCTGTGCGTGCTGCTCAGGCGTTGGCCGCCACCGTCGATGAGACGGGCCGCCCGCTTCGGTTCCACGTGGCCGACATGGCTGCCGACGATCCGCCCCGGCTCGAGGCTGCTCCATTCGATGTCGTCGTCTGTCAGCTCGTACTGTCGATCATCGGAGATGGAGGACAGCGGCGCAACCTCCTGCGGCATGCGCGGAGCAACCTCGTGCCGGGTGGCTGGCTCTACCTGTCGGCCTCTGGCGTGTCTGATGCGATCAACCCTGGGTATGCCCGGTTGTATGCCGCGGACTTTCCCCAGACCGGCGAAAGGCACACCTACTACTCGCGGGACGCCGAGGGGCAGATTCTCTATGCGACCCATCATTTCACGAGCGAGGAACTGGCTTCGCTGCTTGAGCAGGAGGGATTTGGCGATCGTACGGTGACGACCGAGCGCGAGGCGAGCAGCAGACGGCCCGACGAAGCGGCGTATTTTCTCTACGCGATCTGTCGCAATGGATCACACACGCCACGCATACGGTCGCCGATCATTCCGTAGTCGTGGACGTGATGACGGATTGGGGCACGGCCGCAGCACGTCCGCCAGTGCCTGGAAGTGGAGATGCCAATCAGGCGAACTACTATCTCGGTGTCTTCTCCGTCACTGGAGTGAACCCATACTCCGACAGCCAAAACTACCTGACCGACGTGGGCGCGTTCACGAACAGCGCGAGCTACTATGGCACGTTCGACCAGAGCGGCAACCTCTATCAGTGGAACGATCTTGATGGAGCCAGCGGTTCGACCCGAGGGTACCGCGGTGGCCGTTACGGCAACTATGAAGCCGGGCAGCAGAGATTCGCAGTCACGTTCACAACCGATGCCAACTATTTTTGTGAAACGGACATTTTAGGCTGATCTCACTACGACCTGCCCCACGGTCGAGGAGGAAAGCAAACCATCCCATGCCTTGAACTTGAAGGCGAGTCTATCGCCGGACGCCCCCGTGGGGGGTATCCAGCGGAGTTTCTGGCCTGACGCGAGGAGACTGGCGGCTGTTGGGCTCGAGGAGGCTGGTGAGACGGCGACCCAGGCTGTGCCGGTCCACCGTTGCAGCGTGCCTGAGTCGATCTTCGTGATGATGAAAGAGGGGTTGCCACCATCCGGATCGGCGGCGTTTGAGGCGGCACGCAGGGCGCCGTAGGTGATCTCAAGTGGTGAGTTGGCAATCGCTCCAGTGAGCGTAGCGACGGCGCTGATGGTGGGCACGTCGTTGACTGGTGTAATTGAGATTACGGAGGTCTTCGTTGCGAAGAGGTTGCCGTCGGACACAGTGGCGGAGAGAGTCCTCGCATCGATGTTGTCACGGGCCGTGGTATAGGCGATCTTGCCGAGAGACTTGAAGTAGGCGTTGAGGGCCGCGGAAGTGCCCGTGAAGGTCTTGGCGGTGTCAGTGCCGGCAATGGTGATGCCGATTCCGGTGGCGGCGGCGATGACCCCATCCTGGACGGCGAGCGTGACAGTGAGCGCGGGCGAATCCACATCCGCAAAGGGTGTCAGAGTAGAGGGCCAGACGAGGTTACCCTTCACGTCCTCGGTAACTGTGAACGAGGCGGGGACGTTGAGGGAAGGAGCGTCGTTTATCGGTGTGATCGTGATCTTGGCGGTGGTGGAATTGGAGATCGCGGAGGTTCCGTTGGGCTGGCGGATGGTGGCGGTGAGGACGCGATCCGCCGTGTTGTTGGCCGCCGGTGTGTAAGTAATGCGGGCAGGAGTGGCAGTGAAGTAGCTATTGAGCGCGGCGAGGGTCCCGGTGAAGGTGCGGGCAATCGCCGTACCGCCGACGACGACACCGTTGGCGGTCGTGCTGGCCAGCGAGCCGTCGGTCACACTGAGAGTGACGGTCATCGTAGTCGAGAGCAATGAGTCAGCGTCGGTGAACGGCGTACCAGTGAATACGATCGGCGTCGGAGTGTCTTCGAGAATGGTGACGACGGCGGGGATGGTGGCGACGGGCGCCGATATCGGTTCCGCGACGTTCGCGACCGAGATCGTGAACGCCTTCTCGGTGAAGAGCCCGCCTTGGTCAGTGGAGCGGATGCGGAGGGAGTAGCTGCTCTTGGCCTCGAAGTTGAACGCGGCCCCGGCCAATAACTGGCCACCACTGATCGTGAACGAGGCGTTGTCGGTTGAGCCCGTGCCGGCGACCAGCGTGTAGGTGAAGGTGTTGCCGACGTCGGAATCGGTCGTGGAGAGCGTGCCGACGAAGGCCCCGACGGCGTTGTTCTCGGCGATCGTGTTTGCGGACAGGGCGATGTCGGTCGGGGTCTCGTTAACGTTGGTGACCGAGATCGTGAACGCCTTCTCGGTGAAGAGCCCGCCCTGGTCAGTCGAGCGGACGCGGACGAAGTAGCTACTCTTCGACTCGAAGTTGAACGCGGCCCCGGCCAATAACTGGCCACCACTGATCGTGAACGAGGCGTTGTCGGTTGAGCCAGTGCCGGCGACCAGCGAGTAGGTGAAGGTGTTTCCGGCGTCGGGATCGGTCGTGGAGAGCGTGCCGATGGGAGTCCCGACGGCGTTATTCTCGGCGATCGAGGTTGCGGAGATGGCGATGTCGGTCGGGGTCTCGTTAATGTTCGTGACCGAGATCGTGAACACCTTCTCGGTGAAGAGCCCGCCCTGGTCAGTCGAGCGAACGCGGACGGAGTAGCTACTCTTGGCCTCGAAGTTAAACGCGGAGGCAGCGAGGAGCTGGCCACCACTGATCGTGAACGAGGCGTTGTCCGTCGAGCCAGTACCGGTTACGAGCGTGTAGGTAAACGTGTTGCCGACGTCGGAATCGGTCGTGGAAAGCGTGCCGATGACAGCGCCGACGGCGTTGTTCTCAGCGACGTTGGTCACAGAGAGTGCGATGTCGGTTGGTGCCTCATTGACGTTGGTGACCGAGATCGTGAACTGTTTCTCGGTGGTGAGACTGCCCTGGTCGGAGGAGCGGACTCGGATCGAGTAGCTCGTTTTGGCTTCGTAGTTGAAGCCGGCGGCAGTCTTGAGCGTGTTGCCGGCGATCGTGAAGGAGGTGTTGTCGGTGGAGCCAGTGCCCGCGACAAGGGAGTAGGTGAAGGTCGATCCGGCATCGACGTCGGTGGTGGAAAGGAAGCCGACGACGGTACCGACCGCTGAGTTCTCGGCGACGCTTGTGGCTGAAAGGGCGAGATCTGTCGGTGCTTCGTTGACGTTCGTGACGGCGACCGTGAACTGTTTTTCGGTGTGGAGACCGGTTTGATCGGTAGATCGGACACGGATGGAGTAGCTGGTCTTGGCCTCATAGTTGAAGCTGGTGGCAGTCTTGAGCGTGTTGCCGACGATGGAGAAGGAGGCGTTGTCTGCGTCACCGGTGCCGGCGACGAGGGTGTAGGTGAAGGTCGATCCGGCATCGACGTCGGTGGTGGAGAGTGTGCCGACGACGGCACCGATTACAGCGTTCTCGGCGACGCTTGAGGCGGAAAGGGCGATGTCGGTTGGCGGCGAGGGAGCAGCGGCAACGTTGAAATTCGCCGAGGGACCGACTGCTAGTCGCCCGCCCACGGTATCAGTGATGCCCGAGCCGGCCGGGACGATGCTCACGACGTAGTCACCGTTCAGCGACGTGGCGCCTTCCAGGTTGCCGAGCACGAATGATGTGCCCGACCCCGTCAGCGTGGCGCCGGCGAGCGAGACTGGCGAGCCGTTGCGGGTGAGCCGGAAGTCACCGACGTCGAGACCCTCGACCTCCCTCGAAAAGATTATCGGGATCGAGGCCGGGGTTCGCCTATCAGCTGCGCGGACCACCGTGCCGAACAATGCAGTCGGGGCCGCACCGGCCGATCCGATGAAGATGCGGGCCGTGAGGATGTCGGTGCCAAATGCCGTCGTGCCTCCGGTGGACTTGCTGGGGTTCGACAGGTTTGCCTGGTTATGTCCGGCCGAACCGGTGGTCTGGTCCCACAGACGAAATGTGACGGTTGACTCCCCCGTGAAGCCGGAGTTAGGCGCGAAGCCGAGGCGATCGGTGCCTCGGAGAAGTGTGACGAACGTCGGCGATACGCCTCCCCCGCCCCACGAGTTTCCACCCGTGTTCCAGTAGAAGGAGCCGCCGCTCCCGAGTCCGATGAGCGCGATTCCAGCAACCGCGGAAGCGTCGACATCTGAAACAGAGTTGCCAAGGAGATCCGAGATCGTCGTGCCGGCGAAATCAAAATTTGTGTTGGCGGCGAGTGGCTTCAACCTCAGCGACGACCGTCCGACGACGTAGCCTGGAGCGTCGTTCATCGGTGTCACGGTGGCAGTGGCGGTCGCCGACCCAGTGCTGCAGGGACCGGTGCCGCCGACGAGGCCCACTGCCGTGAGGTCGACACGCACGCCGGCGACACACGTCGATTGGTCCCAGCCGCGATAGGTCACCGTCGCCGTACCATTGAAGTTGGCGTTGGGCGCAAATCGGAGTCGATCGCTGGCACGCAGCGGGATCGCCGTTGCCTGCGACACCGAGCCAACCGACGACCAGGTTCGGCCCTCGTCGAGGGAGTACGACCACGTGCCGTTCGTGTCGCCGGTGATCCCTGTGACCACGAGTCCAGCAGGCGTGCCGGGGTCGACGTCGCTGAATGCGGTGCCGACGATTTGGGCCACCGTCGTTCCGGTGGGGGCGGTTGAGTCCTCGGCGACAGGGGCGATAGTACCGCCGCCGCTGCCGGCCAGCACCGGTGCCGTGTTGGAGACCACAGCGGAAGCAGTGGCCGTGGCGATCGCTGTGCTGAAGGCCGAACTGCCTCCTGCAGTGCTGGCGTCGACGGCTGAGCCGGCAGTGCCGCTCGTCTGATCCCATCCGCGATACGAAATGGTCGCCGTGCCCGCCGCAGAGCCGACCGTAGGGACGAACCGCACGAGGTCCTGAGCACGCAGTAATCTCGCAACTGTCGCTGTCGGCGACCCGAGGGCAAGCCACGTAGCGCCGGCGTCGAGCGAATACTGCCATGCACCCGAGGCCGTGCCGGGGGTTGCCGCAGTGACGGCGATGCCACGGGAGGCGAGGGGATTGACGTCGCTGAGGGACGTCCCGAGCAGGCTGCCCACGGTGCTACCGCGCGGAGTCGTCGTGCCGATCACGACGGGCGGCAGGCTCGGCGTCACGGCGGTCGACAACACTGGCGCAGTGTTGACCTGCTCCGTGAAATCGACCCAGGCGTTCGATCGTCCGGAGATGAAGTCGATCTCCATGTTGTCTGTCCCGACCGTGATCGCCGCGGAACCGGTGCCGCTGAAACTGCCGCCGGATGCGGTCACGATGTATTGGCCGGCTGGAACCTTCATCGCCCATCCGCCGGCCGTGAGCGAACTCGTCGAGAAGGTGCCCGTTGGGCCGGTCGCTGTGACGGTGATGCCGCCGAGCCCTTCGGCCACGTTGAATCGTCGGTTGGCATTACTGTCATGAAAGACGACGCCGGTTAGGAACGGGCCGGCGTCATAGCTCCCGAACAGTTCCGTCCCCCGCGTCGCTCCGGTGGGCGTCAGCCGGATCGCAACACCGCCGCCAAACTCCGTCCAGCCTGCCGTCAGCATATTCGCGCGGTGGCCTGAACTCTTGAACCATCCATCGTTCATGTCAACGACAAATGTCTCAGGCGTGTCGGCATAGGGGCCTGATGAATACGAACTGTAGACGTTCTCGCCGACGTACTCGTTCGCATAGCCGGCTGCAGTCGCACGCTGCCCAGGCGAACTCCCGTTCAATCCGTAGTGGCTCATGTAGTTGTTGGTGAGCATGTCTTGCGAGTGGAGGCGGGCGGCCTTCAGCAAAGACTCATTCACGACGAGCGGAGCGAACGGCCCGCGCTGATCGGCGGGCAGGGAAACAGACAGTCGCGAGGCGGCTGCGTCAGGAGCCCGCCGTGTCTCGTTGACAAGATAGGCCAGCAGCGTCTCGGCTGCGGTCGGTTCGAAGGCGAGCATGGCGCGGGCTTCGAGCGACTCGAATGTGACCGGCGTCGACCTGCGCTGCCGAGTCGATCGGGCGTGTTCGGAAGTCCGTCGCCTGGGAAACAACGCGATCGAGGACTGCCTGGAAGGAGTTTGGCGAGGCTTCATGTCGTTGGTTCCTGAACGTCGTGCTAGGCAGCGGAGCACCCCTCAAAAGGGTGAATGCTAAAAGTGGGGCTTCGTACGGTCAAGGAACCGGTCGAAAAGACGTTCGTCAGCCCGCTTTAGGCGAGCCAAACACTGGAAGAAAGCCAGCGATGACCTGTGTCCTACGGGGCCTACGGATTGATCGCCGCGAGTTTGCTGACGGTGAACGGTGAGACGGAGTTCCCTGAGGAGATGTAAGTGCCGGCTGTGCCTGGTCCTGAGACAGCGGTGTCAGCGATGACGTTCTCCCCGTTTTTTGATCCATCCGGGATGACGATATTTTTACTTTTGTCATTACCAGAAAGGGTGAGTTTTTCGGATGGGAAAGAAGCATTTCCCAGAAGAGCAGATTGCGTTCGCATTGAGGCGATGCTGAGTCGGGCACTTCGGTGGCCGAGATCAATCGCAAACTCGGGATCAGCGAGCAGACCTTCTACCGATGGAAGAAGCGATTCGCTGGGCTCGGGATCGCCGAGTTGCGACGGCTTCGAATCATCGAAGAGGAGAACCGGAAGCTCAAGCAACTGGTGGCGACCCTGAACCTCGACAAGAAGATGCTGCAGGACGTGCTCTCATAAAACCTGTGAGGCCCGCGGTGCAGCGTGTTCTGGTGCGGGAGTTGCAGGTGGCGTACCGGGTTGCCCGCAACGAACACGGCTACCGAATCAGGCCGCGGAACGGCTCGTAGATGCGCACGGAAAGCAGCAGTTCGCTGGCCGTGAACGACGACACGGCATTGCCGAAAAAGAGGTAGGGCGGGCCGCCTCCAGTGCTGCCCGACGTCAGGAGCGGAGTCGAGCCGTCGCCGATCGAGAAGAACCGGTAGCCAACGTCGAACGTCACGCGTCTGCTCACCTGATACGTCACACCCGTGCCGGCCTGCCAGGCGAAGCTGTTGATCGTGTCGGCGCCGCTCACCACGAGATCCGGATCGAGCGACCTCGTCTGATACTGGTATCCGCCGATACCGATGCCGCCACCGGCATAGAGGCCGAAACTGTCGGTCATATCGTAGTCGCGCCAGAAATTCGTCATGAACGACCAGACCCCGGAAGCCGTCGTGCTCATCGGCCTGTCGAGGATCGTGCCGCCGGAGACATTCAGCGACGTCGGGCCGCTCATCGCCCCCCGGTCGCGGCCCTCAAGTTCCATGCGAAGCTGCCCGGAGGGCTTCGCGAACGCGATGCCCACGGCACCGCCGCCCGTGAACAGCGTGTCATTCACTGATCCGGTCGGGGAAAAGACGCTGCCCGGGATCGACTCGAACGAGCCCCCGTTTGTCAGCGTCGCAAACGACGCCCCGACGATGCCTGCGACGTAGAACCGCGACGAGGCGTCCCCGTCCGACAGCG
>JBILKZ010000052.1:0-24903 GCA_044376405.1 Pirellulales bacterium | reverse complement strand
CGGGCCACCAGTGGCACGGCGGCCACCGCACCCGCGAAGGCGGTGAACAGTCCGCCGCGAAGGAGCGTGCGACTGCCGGTGGAGACACCGCCGGCGAACTGCCCCACCCGCCGTCGCAGGTTGCGATGGAATTCATGGAGCGACTGCGCCCCATCTTCCGGCAACTCGACGACGGTATGCCTGGGCCGCATCACGATCGGACACAGCGGCGACGCATGCCAGTCGTCGATGCCACGGTAATACATGGGCACGCCAAAGAAGCCGGCGGTGCCGAAGGTTTCGAAGCCCTGTCCGAGTTCCTCAAAATGCCGGCGGAACGACTCGCACCGTTCATCCATGCAGAGCACCGCCTGAAACAGCGGCCGCGTTGCCGATGCCAGCGCGGCGAAGCGGACATGCGACGCCAAAGCGTCGAGCGTCTGGATCTGGTGGCGACGCTCGTAGGCGAGATGGAAGAGCCGGCGCCGCGCGAAGCCGTCGAAGGCGGAGATGGCATGCTCGAGCCGGAGCAGTTCGTTCTCGTCGAGCCCGCGGATGTCGTGGGCTGTCAGTCCGAGCAACTGCGACACCTGATGGAGCAGGAAGGCCCGCGCCAGGCTGCCCGGGCCGCGTCTGGGCGGATAGCGGTCGCGAAGTTCCGTCCAGAGACGCTGCAGATGGCTGCCTGGTGCCACCGCTGGTCCGCCACCCGTTTCGTGGCTGTTGTGTCCGTGTTTTTTGTTGTTCTTGAAGCCAAGTTGCCGGGAAGCCCAGTCCACGGCAACCCGATCGCATACGAGCCGCAGGGCCACGAAATCGACGAGACTGGCGGGGACCGGTTCGACCGGTGCACGGTCGGGCCGCTTTTCAAGATGTCGGATCATTCCAGCCCAGCCCCGCAGGGCCAGTGCCGTGCGGGTCAGATACTCGTTCCAGTCGGACTCCGGCACGCCCAGTCGGTCGAGTTCGGCTTCAATCACATCGACCGCATGGCAGCCGCGTGCGGCCCGCAACGCCGCAGGCAGGCCGGCACTCCAGGGTTCCGTCGGACCGAAGCGACCGGAGTAGATGCGGGTCACCGCCTCGAGCAATCCCCGCTCGCGGCCCGGCATCGGCCATGCAGCGACCCCCTGATCCAGAAAGGCCGCGCAGAATCGAATCAGCAACGGGTGCACGAGGTTGTCGGTGTCGATCGCGGGATCGACCGCCAGGATGAGATCGCGGTGCCTCACCGGCGGTCGGGAGTGCGTGATCGAGGGACGGGTCAGGGAGACCGCCTCGACGCAGGCATGCCAGAGTTCACTCGACGTGCGTTGTTCCTGGCCGGCCTGCCCAGCCTCGGAAACGGGGAAAAACATCGCCCGCCGCGTCGCCTCGTCGTCGCTGTCGGACAGTCGCGAGTCCTGGTTTTCGATGCCGTCTTCGCTGCCATCGCTGAGCAGTCGCCAACGGGCCTCGGGGCTCAAGTCGTCGCGGAGCCGTTCGACGACATCCTGCTCGGTGAGCGTCCAGCGGACGGCGGCATCGTCCTCCTGCCGCACCGGATGGAGCAGGAGCGCCAGCCGCAGATCTCGCAACGACAGCCGCCCGCTGGCGAGCGAGGCACCACCGCCGCTGATGTCACTGTCGAGCACGGCCTCCAGATCGGCAGCCCGAATCCGGCCGCGGGAGAGTTCCTCCCGGTACCGCGCCTCCGAGAGGTAGGGCTGGGTGCCATAGAGCCGGGCCGCATGGACGACGGCGTCTTCGAAGGGCTCGCATTCAAAAGCCTGGAGCGCGTTTTGGGCGATGAACACGCCGATGGGGCCCTGCGTGGGCAGAAACCTCGCCGCAGATTCAATGGCGACTCTGATCGACTCCGCCCGATCCGCCTGTGCCGCGTGGCAAGGAGCGGCCTGCGTGGGGGCGGGCTGGTCGCGGTGGAACATCATGGTGGCAATCGACAGGCGGGAACGCCGCAGAAACCGCTGCGGGTCTTCGTCCAGCGTACCCCGCAGCCGGCCATGACACGGGGAGGTGGCGTGTTTCCGCAACTTGCAATGCCGAAAGCCACGGCATCGCGGCCGTCGGCGGCGGGGTCGGGAGTCTGAAGAGTCCCTTCCAGCCACCGCCGACGGCTCGACGCGCCGAACGCCCTCGGCCACCGTCTGGGACGAGCATGGAGAAGAAGCGGCTACCGCCGCCGGCGGTCGTTGGGCCCGCCACGGCAGCGGCACTGTGGTGCCGCCGCCAGTGTGAACACGAGCACTTCCTCTCCCGTGGTCGAACTGATGTCGTGGTGCACGCTCACCGGCAGGGCTCCCGTGGCGTTGCGGACGAGTGTGTCGAGCATTGCCTTGCCGGCGAGCACGAGGTGGCTGCGGAGTTGCTTGAGCAGTTCCGCCCCCCGGCCGTTCCCGTTGCCGTGCGAGTCCATGAGCCGCTGCTCCGCGGCCGTCAGCACCCCGTCAAGGTGCACGAATAGCTTATTTTCAACGAGGTGGGCATGCACATGCCGGGGCCCACGGCCCATGTATTCCTGCTGGAATCGCGACACGGCGTCACAGACCGCCGCCTCGATCTCACCCTGCGATTTGAGCGCTTCCATGACCACGTGCCTCCGCACCAGGAGAACCCCACTCAGGGGGGGGTATTCTCTTTGGGTGTGGTTTCGGCTGAATCGAAAGCCACCGATGAGCCTCGGCTCACGATGTCCGGCTGGGAAGACTGGGCTGCCCAAGCATGCAAGAAAAAATGTTCCCACTCACGCCCAACGCAAAGAACGCAAGAACAACGCATCCTACGCAACCTTCGCATCCTTCTTGCGTTCCCTAGACCGCGCTCTATAATGGGGCTGTCGAAGGGCCGCAGGCGATCCGAGATCGCAGCGGAAATTCGGCGACACACTATTGATCGGAAGACGAGTCGAGGGGCATCCCGGCCTTGGTCCGGGCGGTCCGTCGCAGCGTAAGCCGGCGAGAAAGAGAGCCTTTGGGCGCTCCTTCTTGCCGGCTTTTTTTGTTTTTCCACAGCCCTCCATGGGCAGAAACAAACACGCCGACACGAACTCAGCGGCACACACCAAGAGGCTAGGCGATGACAAAGCATTTCGACGAGCGGGTGGCGCGGCAGGTGGCCCAAGCGACTGGGTCTTTCGAACACCTGCTCCTGGGACGCACGCCCCGGAGCGTGACCGTTGTGGCCGACGGCCGCTGGATGGTGGTCAATCTCCACGAGGCCTTCTCGCCCGTGGAGCGGCGACTGGCGGTCGACGAGGAAGGCTCGAGCCGGGTGAAGGACTTCCACCGCTACTTGTTCGACAACTCGCTCGACTCCCTGCGGACCCATGTCCGCAGGAGCACGGGCGTCGAACTCCGCGGCGCGATCGCGCACATCGACACGACGACCGGCAGCGTGCTCAAGACATTCACGACCAACCCCGCCGTCGAGCTTTTTCTGCTTGGGCAGGGGCTGCCGGCGCTCGGCGTACCGGTCAACGACCACGTGCATTCAAACGGAGCGAACGGCAATGGAGCCGTCCGCAACTGAACCTGCCTGGAAGGACCCACAACCATGAAGAAGGTGAACCATGTTGGTGCTGACGAGAAAGAATCGCGAGAGCGTGATCATTGGCCGGTCTGAGGATCTCGAGGTCGTCCTCGAGATCACGATTCTGGAGATCGAAGGCGGCCGCGTGCGACTCGGATTCGAGGCCGACTCCCGGATGCCGATCCATCGCCGCGAAGTCTGGGACCGGATCTGCAACGGCGAAGCCCATGGAAATGGGAATGGCAATGGCAACGGGAATGGGAATCAGAATGGCAATGCCAACGGACTGGCTGCCGCGAAGCAGCGCGCAGCCACCGTCGATGGCGAGATCGAGACCGGCCGGCGGCGATGAGTGTCGGTTGGGCGTGCCACCATTTCCTCCGTAATCCGTGGGCAGGTCGCACGGCTGCGACTTGATTCACGCTGTCGGGGGATTCCATCGCGTGGCATCCCGCGGCTCCACGTTCGGGGCGACGGACTGCGCAGGCTTCCACTTTGGTCCAAGGGTCAGCTTTTATGAGTTCTCTCTCGAAATCACAGGGCGAAATCGAGGCGGCGGTCTGCGACGGCATATCACGATTTCAACAGGAATTCCTCGGCCGAGGGCCGCGAGACATCCACGCGCACCTGATCGGATCGCTCTTGGTTGTCAGGCTCCAGGGGGTGCTGACCCCAGCCGAACGGCAACTCATCGCACCGCGGCACGAACCAGCCGACGGCGACGGCGATGGCGACAGCCGCACCGACACGACCCACGGGTACGACAGTGGCAACGGACGGGCTCTGCTCAAGCAGGTGCGGACTCACATGGTGGCCACGGGACGGAACCGACTGGAATCGATCGTGGAGAACGCCGTCGGCGTGAAACTCGTCAGCGTGCACCACGACATCTCCACGGTTACCGGTGAGGAAGTCTTGGTGTTTTCCCTCGCCGAGCCCCCGGCCTGCCGTCCGAAGAAAAAAGTCTGAGAAGGCCGATCCGCACACGCCACGCAACCTGCGACGCTGTCGTGAACGAGGGCGGGCTGTGGTAGGCTCAGGGCTTTCTCCGCACGCCGTGGCACACTCACCGTGGATCTCGCTGTCCCGAAAAACCCGGCATTGCGCGGCACCACGGTGCTGCTCATCGACGACCAGCCGATCATCGGCGAGGCAGTCCGCCGCATGCTCGTCGGCGAAGACAACATCTCCTTCCATTTCTGCCGCGATGCCACCACCGCCGTCGAGGCCGCGACCCGGTTCGAACCAACGGTCATTCTGCAGGACCTCGTGATGCCCGACGTCGACGGGCTCGATCTCGTCAGGAGATTTCGGGCTGACGACCGGTTTCGCGACGTGCCGATCATCGTGCTCTCCACCAAGGAGGAGGCAGCAGTGAAGGCCGAGGCCTTCGCCCTCGGGGCCAACGACTACATCGTGAAACTCCCCGACCGGCTCGAAATGCTGGCCCGACTCCGCTACCACTCCCGCGGCTACATCGCCCTGCTTGAAAGGAACGAGGCTTTCCTCGCACTGCAGGCCAGCCGCCAAGTGCTCGCCAACGACCTCGCCACTGCGGCGCAGTATGTGCGGTCGCTCCTGCCCCCGCCTCAGCGGATCGGGCCGATCGACGCCGATTGGCGTTTCATCCCGTCGGCCGAACTGGGGGGCGATGCCTTCGGATATCACAGCATCGACGACGATCACGTTGCCGTTTATCTACTCGATGTCTGCGGCCATGGCGTGGGCGCGGCGCTCCTGAGCGTATCGGCGCTCAATGCGATCCGTAGCGAGGCCCTGCCGCAAACCGACTTCCACGACCCTGGCGCCGTGCTGGCCGCGCTCAACAAGGCGTTTCCGATGGAGCGGCAGAACGACATGTTTTTTACGATCTGGTACGGCGTGTACCAGACCTCCTCCCGAATACTCCGCTGGGCGGGAGGCGGCCATCCCGCGGCGTTGTTGCTGGGGCCCGACGGGAGCAGCGGCAGGCCAACAGCACTCGAATCGGACGGGCCGCTGATTGGCGCGGTGGAAGGCCTGGAATTCAGCTCCGGCGAGGTGAAAGTTCCCGCCGGGAGCAGGCTGTTTGTCTACAGTGACGGTGCCTTTGAGGTGAGCTACCCTGACGGGTCGATGTGGGCGTTCGATGACTTTGTCTCGACACTCACCGCCACCCCCCCTCAGGGACCATCTCATCGCCTCGACGCCCTCGTGGCGCGAATTCGGGCTATTTCGGCGTGCGACGACCTCAACGACGATTTCTCGATGGTGGAACTCGTATTTGCCTGATTTCCGGGCGTTCATGCGGCCGGAACCACAGCCCCGGCCCGCGAATTTGGCCGTCTTGCACGGGCTTTTCGAATCCGTACACTACGTGATTCCCCGCGGTTTGGACCAAACCGCTAGCGTAGCTCAATTGGCAGAGCAGCTGATTTGTAATCAGCAGGTTGCGGGTTCAACTCCCGCCGCTAGCTCAGCATGCCCTGCCAGCCGCCAGTGCCGGCCTGATTTCAGCACGCACGAGAGAACCGCGATTCCGGAAGTCACGCAATTCCGAAAACCACCAGCACAACCACTTTCACAGCCAGAGGTCACGTCCACCATACGAACATAGCCAGCGGGCCCCCACCAAGGGCATACAACCGGCACACAACCAAAGCATCCGTCGCTGCCACTGCCCCACGGGGAACAGCACGAGGGGAGTTTCCCGAGCGGTCAAAGGGGTCAGACTGTAAATCTGATGGATTATTCCTTCGCAGGTTCGAATCCTGCACTCCCCACTGCCCAGTATGCCCTGCCCCAGCACGCCAGTTCCAGCATGTCAACCGATCATGCGAAACGAGTGTGCCCCGGTTCACGTCTGCTCGATCCGGCGGTCGTTCGACGCGGGTGTAGCTCAATGGTAGAGCAATAGCCTTCCAAGCTAAAGACGAGGGTTCGATTCCCTCTACCCGCTTCCCATCCGCTGACGCGGCCGTGCCGCCGCAACCTTGCAAATGCCCTGAATTTCTTCGCGAACAGCCCAAAACCCTCAAGTCGGTCTTTCCCGCATGCCGATGGCCCGCCACATCCGTCCACTCCTGCTGCTGTAGCTCAGTTGGTAGAGCGCGTCCTTGGTAAGGACGAGGTCATGGGTTCAAGTCCCATCAGCAGCTTCAGCCGGCCACCGAATCCACGACAGTCCACTCGCCCCGAAAAAACGCACGAGAAACCCCGTTCGACGCGCAATCCACCGCCCAAACAGCCTCAAGACCGACGACCCAAGACAAAGCCCCTTTTATTTCGTACAAAACGCACCTGGGAAACGCAGGTCTGTTCATACCCACAAGACATGTCCGGCAGGGTTCTTTCCGGCCGGACGCTGACGGTTCTGACTACCAAACGTTGTTGAAACTCACATCCGACGCAGGCCCAGCGGCCTGCAGCCACCAGAGAGGAAGATCGAGGGAGTAAAGCATGGCAAAGGACTCGTTCACGCGGAGCAAGCCGCACGTCAACGTCGGCACGATTGGACACATCGACCACGGCAAGACCACGCTGACAGGCGCGCTCGTTGCCGTGCAGGCAGCGAAGAATCTGGCCGTGGCCAAGAGCTACGCAGACATCGCCAAGGGCGGCACGGTTCGTGACGAAACGAAGACGGTGACCATCGCCGTCAGTCACGTGGAGTACGAGACTGCCAAGCGGCACTATGCCCACATCGACTGCCCGGGTCACGCCGACTTCATCAAGAACATGATCACCGGTGCCGCCCAGATGGACGGCGCCATCCTCGTGGTGAGCGCAGCCGACGGCCCGATGCCCCAGACCCGCGAGCACATCCTGTTGGCCAAGCAGGTCGGTGTGCCGGCGCTGGTGGTGTTCCTCAACAAGGTCGACCTCGTGGACGACCCCGAACTGCTCGACCTTGTCGAGATGGAGATTCGGGAACTGCTGACGAAGTACGGCTTCCCTGGAGACGACGTGCCGATCATTCGTGGTGCCGGCAAGCCCGCGTACGACAGCCCGGCGGACCCTGCGGCGAACAAGTGCATCGCCGATCTGCTCGACGCCGTCGACAGCTACATCCCCGAGCCCATGCGTGAACTCGACAAGCCATTCCTGATGGCCATCGAGGACGTCTTCTCGATCGAAGGCCGTGGCACGGTCGCCACAGGTCGTATCGAGCGTGGCATGGTGAAGGTGGGCGACGAAGTCGAGATCATCGGCCTGAAGGAAAAGGCTGAAAAGACCACCTGCACGGGCGTTGAAATGTTCAAGAAGGTGCTCGACAGCGGACAGGCTGGCGACAACGTCGGCTGCCTCCTCCGCGGCGTGGCCCGTGAGGGCATCGAGCGTGGCCAGGTGCTCGCCAAGCCGGGCTCCATCAAGCCCCACAAGAAGTTCGAGTGCGAAGTCTACGTGCTGTCGAAGGAAGAAGGCGGTCGGCACACGCCGTTCTTCGCCGGCTACCGTCCGCAGTTCTACTTCCGCACGACCGACGTGACCGGCTCGACGAAACTGCTCGGCGGCGTCGAGATGTGCTCGCCTGGCGACAACGTCAAGATGGAGGTCGAGCTGATGGTGCCGATCGCCATGGACGACGGCGTGCGTTTCGCCATCCGCGAAGGTGGCAAGACGGTCGGCTCGGGCGTCGTCACCAAGATCTTGGATTGACTCATTGAGTCCGGGGTCCCGCCCCGGAGGAGTTTTGAGTCCGGGGTCCCGCCCCGGAGGAGTTTTGAGTCCGGGGTCCCAAGCCCCGGAGTCGATTACGGTTGCCGGGCTTCGATGGCCTCGAAGCCCGGCAACCACACAGGGGCGTAGCTCAACTGGCAGAGCGCTGGTCTCCAAAACCAGAGGTTGCGAGTTCGATTCCCGCCGCCCCTGCTTGATGGCGGTTGGGCGCGATGGACCGCACCCGGATCGGAACATAACCACGGACGTCAGGAATCATGGCAGGCATTCAACACAATCAGACCGCTGGCATCGCACCCTGGAGGGATCTCCTGAGCTTTGCTGTGTACAAGCGGAATCAGGGCAAGGTGGCCAGGCAGGTCACGTTCGCCGTGCTCGCCATCACGCTGGCAACGGGCGTGTGGCGGCTTGCGCAGCTGCTGCCGGTCTGGTTCGCCGGTGCAGGTGAATCGGTGATGACCTCCGGTGGCGGTGCGATGTCGCCCGACATGGGCGTGCTCCGCTTTCTTATTCCGGGGCTGCTGCTTGCTGCCGGATTGTGGTTTCTATTCCGTCTGGTTAACTATCCCACATTCGCCGACTTTCTCATCGCCGTGGAGACCGAGATGACGAAGGTTTCCTGGCCTTCGATCGACGAGGTCATCCGGAGCTCGGCGGTGGTCATCTTCCTGATCTTTGCGCTCGCGGCGATCCTTGCTGCGTACGATCTCTTCTGGTGGTTTGTCCTCAGAGCCATCCAGGGTCCGCGTTGAATCCCGAAGGCAGTCCGAAGCCCATGAACGTCTCGAACGAACCTCGCCATTCTGACACTTCCCCCGACGAATCGGTCGCTCATGCGACCGACGGAGGGCATTCCTCGGCACCCCATGCGCATGCGGCTTCGGCCGGCGTTCCTAGTGATCATGGTGATCACGGGCAGGCGGGAGACGGCGATGACGATGACGGCTCGCCTGCCGAACTTGCCGACCCGTTTTCGGGCAGTGAAGATGCCAAGCCGATCTCGACCTCCGGTGACGCCGATGATGAGGCAGTCGTCGGCGACCGGCACTGGTACATCCTCAAGGTGCAGAGCAATCGCGAGGATTCAATCCGCGAGACGCTCATGCGGCGGATCCAAATGCAGGGGCTCGACAAGTATTTCGGCGATGTCGTGGTGCCCAAGGAGCAGGTCACCGAGTTCAAGGGGGGCAAAAAGCGGGTGGTCTGGCGGAAGCTGTATCCCGGATACATCCTGGTGAACATGCTTCTCAACGACGACACCTGGTATCTCGTGCGTGAAACCGGTGGCATCGGTGACTTCACCGGTTCGGCTGGTCGTCCCAGCCCGATGCTGCCCCAAGACGTTGCCAAGCTCCTCAACAAGGCCGAAGTCAAGGCCGATGAAGCGCCGCGGCTCAAGATCGCCTTCAAGAAGGGCGACCGCGTGAAGATCAACGAGGGCACATTCGAGAATTTTGAGGGCGAAGTCGAGCAGATCGACGAGGCAAATGGACGCGTGACCGTGATGCTGAGCATCTTTGGTCGCTCTACGCCCGTGGACATTGAATATTGGCAGATCGAGTCGGTCTGAGTGCGAGTCGGTCTAGGAATTTGGTAGCAACGAAAGGGCAGGAAGATGGCGAAGCAGATGGTTGGTCAGGCGAAGTTTCAGGTCCCCGGCGGGCAGGCCACCCCGGCGCCGCCGGTCGGCACGTCACTCGGCCGTTTTGGCATCAACCTCGGCCAGTTCGTCTCGCAGTTCAACGATCGCACCCGTGAGGCGGCAGGCATGCCGATCCCGGTGGTGGTGACGGTCTATAACGACCGGTCGTTTGAGTTCGTCACCAAGAGCCCGCCCGCAGCGGCGCTGCTGAAAAAAGCAGCGGGTCTTGCCAAGGGTTCGGGCGTGCCCAATAAGGACAAGGTCGGCAAGGTTACCAAGGCCCAACTCGATGAGATCGTCCGCCTGAAAACCCCCGATTTGAACGCCCGCGATGGTGAATATGCCCGTCGCATGATCGAGGGCACTGCCCGCAGCATGGGCATCACCGTCGAGGGCTGAGCGATCGGCTGTCTTCCGTAGTATTGTTGGTCAAGTAGTCCGAACCCCACGTTTCACACTCACCTTTTCTCCAGAGCACCTTCCAGGATTTTCGCCGTGTCTCTCTCTAAGCGCATGCGGGCGATGCTCGCCCTGAAGCCCCAAAACGACGACCCTCTCCCGCTCGCCGACGCGGTGGGCGTGATCAAGAGCTTTCCACCGGCCAAGTTCGACCAGACCGTCGAAATCCACATGCGTCTCGGCATCGACCCAAAGCAGGCCGACCAGATCATTCGTGGTTCGCTCGTGCTGCCACATGGCATCGGCAAGGCCAAGCGGGTGGTCGTGTTCGCCAAGGGCAACCTCGCAGAAGACGCCAAGGCTGCTGGCGCCGAGGCTGTGGGCGGGGACGAACTCGCCAAGAAAATCAAGGAAGGCTGGACCGATTTCGATGTCTGCATCGCGGCTCCCGACATGATGGGTCTCGTCGGCCCGTTGGGCAAGGTGCTCGGTCCTCGTGGACTTATGCCCAGCCCTCGTGCGGGCACCGTCACGGCCGACATTGCCAAGACGGTCGGCGAGTACAAGGCCGGTAAGGTTGAATTTCGTAACGACCCAACCGGCATCGTTCATGCCGTCGTTGGCAAGGCGAGTTTTGATGCGGCCCAACTCGTGGCCAACATCCGGGCCTTCGTCGATCACATCCAGGCCATGCAGCCGTCCAGCGTGCGTGGTCAATTCGTCCGCAGCGTGTCGATCTCCGCCACCATGACGCCCGGCGTCATGGTGGCAGCGTGACGAGGTCCGCCCTTTGTGGGCGACCTTGAGCAACGCCAGACCGAGTCTCACAACAAACCCCGATAACCCCTTAGTAACAGCGATTCAGTCATGAGCAAAATCGTCAAAGACATGCTGGTCGATGACCTGAAGAAGCGGCTCGACAACGTGGCCGAAGTGGTCGTCGTCAGCCTCGGCAGGCTCGATGCCCAGAAAACGTCGCAACTGCGAAATGCCCTCCGCAAGAAAAAGATCCATCTCCAGATGGTGAAAAACAGCCTTGCGCGCAAGGCGACCCTCGATTCCCCGCTCGCTCCCGCGTTCACGAAGACCGAGGGCATGCTGGCGATTGCCTGGGGCGGCGAGGACGTCGTCGATCTCGCTAAGGAACTCGACCGCCTGGCGTCCGTGAAGGACTTCGAGGGCTTTGAGTGCCGTGGCGGGGCTCTCGATGGGGCCGGCCTGGATGCCGGCGACATCAAGCGGGTTGCCAAGTGGCCCACTCGGTCCGAACAACTCTCGATCCTATCCGGGCAGATCTCCGGCCTGGCATCCACACTTTCCGGCCAGATTCTGTCTGTCGGGGGGACGATTGCCGGTCAGATTTCCTCCCGTGTCGACGATCTTGAGAAGAGCTCGGGCGGGGAGGCCCCGTCCGCGTGACAGTGGTCTCCACCGCGAATTTTTGCGGTGGTCTTCACTCGAACAAAGTTCATGGTATGACATTGGGTCCCCCACCCCAGACGTTGAGGGCAATGGCCCAAACGCCCATTTCATTCACATCACACCTGACCGGTCGTGCCAATCGACGGTCACTATTTCCAAGAACTGTTTTTTTGAAAGAAAGGGATCTCGAGCGATGGCAACGGCTGAAGCAACACGTGAATTCACTAAGGAAACAAAGGATCTTGGCGACAAGATCGTCGGCCTGACTCTGAAGGCCGCAAAGGAACTCTCCGATTACCTCGACGAGGTTCACGGCATCAAGCCAGCAGCCGGCGGCGCGGTGGTCATGGCCGCTCCTGGCGGCGGTGCAGGCGGCGGTGCGGCTGAAGCTGCAGCCGAGAAGACCGAGTTCGACGTCGTTCTCGACGCCTTCGGCGACAACAAGATCGGTGTCATCAAGGTCGTGCGTGCCGCGACCGGCCTGGGCTTGAAAGAAGCCAAGGATCTGGTCGAGGGCGCTCCGGCAAAGGTCAAGGAAGGCATTTCCAAGGCCGACGCCGAGAAGCTGAAGAAGGAACTCGAGGAATCGGGCGCCAAGGTTTCGATCAAGTAGAAACCGCGAAAACGTGCCGTTGGCAGGCGGAGGCTTTGTCTTCCGCCTGCCAATTGGTATAGTATTTGCTGCCCGTTGCCCTTGCCGTTTCTCGACTCTGCCCATCTGCCCTTCTCTGTCCTGTCGGTGCCGCTGCGTTCAATAGCCCCCGCTCGATAGTGCCCGCCTTCGGGATGCGACCTTCCCGTAGGTGGCTTTTTTCGATCGGCGTGCGCTCCCTGCCGAACCAGTTGCACCTGCAGCTTACTCAACGCCCAAGAAGCCCCGTTCAGGAGCCTTTCTTCTATGGCAACTCGCGCCGTCCGCCGTCTCCAGCCCACCGAGGTCCGTCACTTCGGCAGCCGCCGCGCCAGCCACTCCATTCCCGACCTGACCGAGATCCAGACGCGTTTCTACGATGCGTTTCTGCAGTACGACGTGCCGTCGAACAAGCGAAAGGATCATGGCATCGAGGGCGTGCTCCGTGAAATCTTTCCGATCGAGAGCTACGACAAGACGGTCAAGATCGAGTACCTACGGTACGAACTTGGCAAGCCCCGCTACGATCCAGATGAATGCCGTCAGCTGCGGCTGACCTATGGCCGTCCGCTCCGGGTTTCGCTGCGGCTCACTCGTGAGCAGCCCATCGAGGAAGAGGTCTATCTCGGCGACATCCCCATCATGCTGGGCGGCGGCGAGTTCATCATCAACGGTGCCGAACGCGTCGTGGTGAGCCAGCTGCACCGCTCGCCGGGCATCGATTTCGTCGCCGACACCGAGTCGAGCGACCGCAAGACCTACAACTGCCGCATCATTCCCGAGCGTGGCAGCTGGATCGAACTCAATGTTTCGAAAAAAGACACCCTGCAGGTTCGTATCGACCAGAGTGGCAAGTTTTCCGCACTGACGCTCCTGCGGGCGATGGATCCAAAATTCAGCCGCGATTCCGAGATTCTCAAGCTGTTCTACAAGACCACTGTCGAGAAGGTCGTCGGCGGACGGAGCGTGCCGAAACTCGAGGGCCGCATCGCCGTTGACGACATTGTCTACCCAAAGGGCAGCGATCGCGCTGGCGAGATCATCGTCGATGCCGGCGTCAAGATCACGCACGACATGGCCGAGTTGATCTGCACTTCGGGCCTCAAGGCCGTCGAGGTGATGCAGGAGCAGAAGGTGCCGCTCCTGATGCACAGTCTCAAAGAGGACTCCGACGAGTCGAAGAAGCGCACTGGAGTCGCCCCGAGCCACGAGGATGCGCTGGTGCGGATTTACCAGCGGCTCCGGCCGGGCAATCCGCCCGCCCTGGACAAGGCGAGGACGCTGTTCGACGAGAAGTTCAAGGACACGAACCGGTATCGCCTCGGCCGCGTCGGTCGCTTCCGCATCAACCGTAAGCTCGGGCTCTCGGTACCGGAAACCGAGATGACGCTCCGCCCCGATGACCTGATCGCCGCGATCAAATACATGCTGCAACTCAGCGAGGGCGAGGGTGAGGTGGAGGTCGACGACATCGACCACCTCGGCAACCGCCGCCTGCGCACGATCGACGAACTCGCCAGCGACGAACTCCGCAAGGGCTTCCTGAAACTGCGCCGCACGGTGCAGGAGCGGATGAGCCTCAAGGATGTGGCCGAAATGTCGCCTCGGACGCTCATCAATCCCAAGAGCATCTCCGCTGCGATTGAATACTTCTTCGGCCGCGGCGAACTCTCGCAGGTGGTCGACCAGACGAATCCGCTCTCGATGCTCACGCACGAACGGCGACTCTCCGCGCTTGGGCCAGGCGGTCTGAATCGCAAGCGAGCGGGCTTCGAGGTGCGCGACGTGCACATCTCCCACTACGGTCGTATCTGCCCGATCGAAACGCCTGAAGGCACGAACATCGGCCTCATCTCGAGTCTTGCCATCTACTCCGGCGTCGACTCCTACGGCTTCTTGGTCACGCCGTATCGCAAGGTGTCGAAGTGCAAGCTCACTGACGACGTCGTCTGGCTCCGCGCCGACGAGGAGCACGACGCCCATCTTGCGCCGGCCGATGCGACTGTCGTCGACGGCAGGATCGAAGGCGATACCATCATCGCCCGGTATCGCGGCGACTTCGTGCTCGTGCCTGCCGACGCGATCGAATACATCGACGTGGCGCCCAGCCAGATGGTGGGCGTGTCCGCCGGGCTGATTCCGTTCCTCGAGCACGACGACGCCAATCGCGCGTTGATGGGCTCCAACATGCAGCGTCAGGCCGTGCCGCTGCTGGTGACCGAGCCGCCGATCGTCGGCACGGGTATGGAACGCGATGTGGCGGTCAACTCAGGGCTGATCGTGCGGGCAGCTAAAAAGGGCACCGTCACCTACGTCGACGCCGAATCGATCGAGGTGACTCCGGCTTCCGGATCGGTTGATGCCTACAAACTTCGGAAATACGTCGGGCTCAATGAGCGGACGTGCCAAAACCAGAAGCCCATCGTGCAACTCGGCCAGAAGGTCGATAAGGGCGATGTGTTGGCCGACGGTGCCGCCACCTACAAGGGCGAGCTGGCCCTCGGCCGCAACGTGCTCGTCGGTTTCATGGCATGGGATGGCTTCAATTTCGAGGACGCCATCATCATCAGTGAGGAACTCGTGGAAGACGATGTCTACACCTCGATCCACATCGAGGAATATGACATCGAGATCCGCGACACAAAGCTGGGTCGAGAGGAGTTCACGCGGGACATTCCCAATGTCGGCGAACGTGCCCTGCACAACCTTGACGAAAGCGGGATCGTCCGGATCGGCACCTATGTGCGACCGGGTGACATCCTGGTCGGCAAGGTCTCCCCGAAGAGCAAGACCGAGTTGACTCCGGAAGAGAAACTGCTCCATGCCATCTTCGGCCGCGCCGGCGAGGATGTGAAGAACGACTCGCTGGAGGTGCCGTCCGGCGTCGAGGGTATCGTGATCGCCGCAGAGAAGTTCTCCCGGCGAATGAGCCTCTCCGAAGAGGAACGCCGCGAGTTCGAGAAGCAGCTCAAGGAAGCGGAAAACATCGGCAATGCCCATATCGCCGAGGTGTTTGCGGTGTTGGTCGCGGAACTGGAGAAGGTGCTGCAAAAGCCGCTCACGGCGGCCGACGGCAGCCCGCTGGTTCGCAACCAGGATCACAAAGTGGTGGCGGAACGTGCGGCGGCGTTCAGGCTCGAAGACCTCGACATTCGCTCCCCGCAGCGCAAGGCCGACGTCGAGAAACTCCATAAGACGATGTGGCCTGCGGTGGATGCCGCGATCGACGCACGGGATCGACGACTCAACAGCATGAAGCGTGGCGACGAACTGCGGCCCGGCGTGCTGCAGATGGTGAAGGTCTACGTCGCTGCCCGACGCGTTATCTCAGTCGGTGACAAGATGGCCGGCCGACACGGTAACAAGGGTGTGATCGCAAAGATTCTCCCCAAGGAGGACATGCCCTTCCTGGCGGACGGAACGCCGGTGCAGATCCTTCTCAATCCTCTCGGCGTGCCCAGCCGCATGAACGTGGGGCAGATCCTGGAAACCCATCTGGGGTGGGCCGGCATGAAACTCGGCTTTCAGGCCATCACGCCGGTGTTTGATGGTGCAAGCGAAGATGACATCAACGCCGTACTGGACAAGGCGGGCCTGCCGCGGCACGGCAAGGCTCAACTTTATGACGGCCGCACGGGTGAGAAGATGGAGCAGGAGACGACCGTCGGCTACATCTACATGCTCAAACTCCATCATCTCGTCGACGATAAGGTGCACGCCAGATCGACTGGCCCCTACTCGCTCATCACGCAGCAACCGCTCGGTGGCAAGGCCCGATTCGGTGGCCAGCGTTTTGGCGAGATGGAAGTCTGGGCATTGGAGGCCTACGGCGCGGCCTACATCCTCCAGGAACTCCTCACCGTCAAGAGCGACGACGTCGAGGGCCGCACCAAGATCTACGAGAGCATGGTGAAGGGCGAGAACACGCTCGAGGCTGGCACACCTGCCAGCTTTGACGTGCTCACCAATGAGATTCGTGGCCTAGCCCTCAACATGCAACTGGAAAAACGGCGGGTGTGAGGGCTGCCGCTGGCAGAGCGGTAGCGGTGGTGAGAGAGGTTGATTGATCGACACGACTGACTGATTCCAAGGAGCATCCACGTGAGCATCGGCGAATCCACCTACGATCGCGTCAATGACTATTCGGCCGTGAAAATCAGCCTGGCACGGCCGCACGACATTCGCAGCTGGTCGTTTGGCGAGGTGAAGAAGCCCGAAACGATCAACTATCGCACCTACCGTCCGGAAAAAGACGGCCTGATGTGCGAGAAGATTTTCGGACCTGAAAAGGACTGGGAATGCTCCTGCGGCAAATACCGCGGCATGAAATACAAGGGGATGATCTGCGACCGCTGCGGCGTGAAAGTGACGCACAGCCGCGTTCGCCGGAAGCGGATGGGCCATATCGAATTGGCCGCCCCGGTTGTCCATATCTGGTTCTTCAAGGCAATGCCCAGCCGCCTGGGCGCGTTGCTCGACATGAAGACCTCCAGCCTGGAGAAGGTGATCTACTTCCAGGACTACGTCGTGCTCGACCCCAAGGACACCCCGCTGAAGAAGCAGCAACTGCTCACTGAGGAGGAATTCCGCGAGGCCCGCAACACCTACGGCGAGACCGGCTTCGAGGCCGAGATGGGTGCGGAAGCGGTTCGCAAACTGCTGCTGTCGCTCGACCTCGTGACGCTCTCGAAGGACCTCCGTATCGAACTCGCGACGACTAACAGCAAGCAGAAGAAGAAGGACCTTGTCAACCGTCTGAAGATCGTCGAAGCCATCCGCGACAGCGAAAACAAGCCCGAGTGGATCGTGCTCGACGTGATCCCGGTCATCCCGCCGGACCTGCGGCCTCTGGTCATGCTCGATTCGGGCAACTTTGCGACGAGCGACTTGAACGACTTGTATCGCCGGATCATCAACCGGAACAACCGCCTCAAGAAACTGGTCGACCTCAATGCGCCCGAGGTGATCATCCGCAACGAGAAGCGGATGCTCCAGCAGTCGGTCGACGCGCTCTTCGACAACAATCGCTGCAAGCGGCCCGTGCTGGCTTCGAGCAACCGCCCGCTCAAGAGCCTCACCGACATGATCAAGGGCAAGCAGGGCCGGTTCCGTGAGAACCTGCTCGGCAAGCGGGTCGATTACTCCGCGCGGAGCGTGATCGTAGTGGGCCCCAATCTCAGACTCCACCAGTGCGGTCTGCCGAAAAAGATCGCCCTGGAGCTCTACCAGCCGTTCATCATTCGGCGGCTCAAGGAACTCGGCCATGCCGATACCATCAAAAGCGCCAAGAAGATGCTGGAGCGGAAGGATGCCGAGGTGTGGGACATCCTCGAAGAGGTGATCCGCAACCACCCGGTACTGCTGAATCGTGCCCCCACCCTGCACCGCATGGGTATTCAGGCGTTCGAGCCGATGCTCGTTGAAGGAAATGCGATCAAGCTTCATCCGCTGGTCTGCAAGGGCTTCAACGCCGACTTCGACGGCGACCAGATGGCGGTGCATCTGCCGCTCTCGATCGAGGCGCAGGTTGAGGCCCACACGTTGATGCTCTCGACCAACAACATCTTCAGTCCTGCCAACGGTGCGCCGATCATCAGCCCGTCCCAGGACGTGGTGATGGGTTGCTACTACCTCACGATGCTGCTGCTCGGCCGCAAGGGCGAGGGCATGGTCTTCAAGAACGTGGAGGAGGTCGAACTGGCCCATTCTCTCGGCAAGGTCGACACCCATGCCAAGATCCGGGTCAAGTTGCCAGCCGGTCGTCGCCTGAAGACAGACGTCGAGGCGCTCGGCAAGCCCGGCGCCGTGATCGAGACCACCGTGGGACGAGTGCTGTTCAATTCCATCCTTCCGGAAGGGATGCTCTTCTACAACATCCCGATGCGATCGAGCGAACTCGCCCGAGTGATCTCGGACTGCTATCAGGCCCTCGGTCGCCGCAAGACGATCGATCTGCTCGACGACATGAATCGCGTTGGCTTCAGTTGGAGCACGCGGAGCGGCCTTTCCTTCGCCACGGACGACCTGATCACGCCCGCCAACAAGGGGCGAATCATCGGCGTCGCGGAGAAGGAAGTCATGAAGATCATGAAGCTCTACCAGCGCGGCGTGATCACCGACGGCGAACGCTACAACCAGGTGCTCGACGCCTGGACGCACGCCCGCGAGCAGATCACCAAGGAGATGATGGACGAACTCGAGCAGGACACCGACGCACGGGACACGCGTTATGCTGGCTACGTGAACCCGATCTTCCTGATGGCGCACTCGGGTGCCCGAGGCGGCGTCGAACAGATCCGCCAGCTCGCCGGCATGCGAGGCCTGATGGCCAAGCCGTCGGGCAAGATCATCGAGACGCCGATCAAGGCCAATTTCCGTGAAGGCCTGACCGTGCTCGAATACTTCAGCTCCACGCACGGTGCCCGTAAGGGTCTGGCCGACACGGCTCTCAAGACGGCTGACTCGGGCTATCTCACCCGCAAACTCGCCGACGTCGCGCAGAACGTGGTGGTGACCATGCACGACTGCGGCACCACGCAGGGCATCGACAAGACGGTCATCTACCGTGGCGAGAAGGTCGAGGTCAACCTCGCCGACAGCATCCGCGGCCGTACAAGCCGCGCCAACATCGTGAATCCGATCTCCGACGAGGTGGTCGTGCACGAGGACGAACTGATCACCCGTACGATGGCCCGGCAGATCGAGGAATTGGGGCTCGAGAAGATCCAGGTTCGCAGCGCACTGACGTGCGAGGCTCCGCTGGGTGTGTGCCGACTCTGCTACGGCATGGACCTCTCCACCGGCTCCATGGTCGAGGAGGGCATGGCAGTCGGCATCATCGCGGCCCAGAGCATCGGCGAACCTGGCACGCAGTTGACGATGCGAACGTTCCACATCGGCGGTGTCGGTCAGCGTGCCATCGAGGAGAACGAGAGCCGCTCCAAGCGGGCTGGAACCGTCAAGTTCACGCGTCTTCGGACGGTGCAGAACGAACAGGGCGAGCAGATCGTGCTCGCACGGAACGGCGAAATCGCCGTCGTTGACCCGAAGGGACGCGAACTCGAAAAGTTTGAAATCCCGGCCGGTGCGATCCTGAAGGTCGCTGACAATGACGAGGTCAAGGCTGGAACGGTGCTCGTGCAGTGGGACCCGCACTCGATCCCCATTCTGTCGGAAGTGGCCGGCAAGGTGCGTTATGAGGATGTCATCGAGAACGAGACGCTCCGCCTCGAAAAGGACCCCAGCGGACACATGCGGCGAATGGTGATGGAGCACAAGGGTGTCTATCATCCGCAGGTCGTGCTGGAAGACGAAGACGGCAAGATCCTCGACTTCTACTACCTGCCTGAAAAGGCTTACATCGAAGTCACCCCTGGCGAGAAGGTTGCCGCCGGACACGTGCTTGCCAAAACGCCACGTGAAGCTTCGGGCACGCAGGACATCACGGGCGGTCTGCCTCGCGTGACTGAAATCTTCGAGGCCCGTAAGCCGAAGGATCCGGCCATCATGGCCGAGATCGACGGCAAGGTGGAACTGCTCGGAGAGAAGCGACGCGGCAAGCGAACGATCGTCGTGAAGAACGAAAGCGGCGTTGAGCGCGAGCATCTGGTGACGCACGGCAAACATCTCCGCGTTCACGCCGGCGATATCGTCAAGGCGGGCGAAGCGCTGGTCGACGGTCCCCTCGTTCCGCACGACATTCTCCGCATCTCCGGCGAAGAGGAAGTGCAGCGATATCTGGTGCGGGAGATTCAGAACGTCTACCGCAGTCAGCGGGTCGATATCGACGACAAGCACATCGAGATCATCGTCTCGCAGATGCTGCGAAAGGTGAAGATCGAGACGGTCGGCGACACCGATCTGCTCCCGGGCAGCGTGCTGGACAAGTTTGAGTTCAAGCAGGCGAATGAAAAGGTCTCTGCTGGACTGCGGATCACAGACAAGGGTGACAGTGAGTTTGCGGTCGGTAGCGTGGTGCCAAAGGACGTGCTGGCTCAGGCGAACGCTCAGATCGAGGCTCTGGGGGGCACTCCCGCCAAGGGCGCGAAGCCAAAGCCGGCGACGGCGAGCACGCAACTGCTCGGCATCACCAAGGCCAGCGTGCAGAGTTCGAGCTTCATCTCGGCCGCGAGCTTTCAGGAAACGACGAAGGTGCTCACCGAGGCGGCGCTCGCCGGCAAGGTGGACAATTTGGTGGGACTCAAGGAGAACGTCATCCTCGGCCACCTGATCCCGGCAGGCACCGGGTTCAACACCTTCCAGTCGGCCGAGGTTCGCGTACGGCCCGAGGCGCTCGACGCCCTTCGGATCGATCGCGACAACGTCCTGACACGGCAGTTTCCACTGCTTGAGGCCGCGCCTGTCGGCGGTGACACCGTTGCTTCCGGTGAGGCCGGTAGCTCTGTCGCCACTATCGGCGAATCGAAGTCCGACGAACTGTAATCGCCCGCCGAAAAGTAGTCCGCAAACCTTTTCTACGGATTGGTCGTCGGACTGCCCGGGCATGGTGCCGGCCGGAGCAACGCCGTCCGGACAGGGCTATTATCGGGCGTTTTGACCGTCATAAGCAGCACTCGCCGCCATCCTGGCAGGAGGCTGTTTTTGATTCGGAGGGACGGCCGAAGTACGGTGGAGGACAGGAATCCGTCGGCCGTCATGCACGACGGCGGAGCTTCATTCACCCCGCCTTGCCGGAAGCCTCCTCATGCTGCGATCGAAACAACTCCGCCCTTCATGCCTGCCGTTGATGAAGGGGCTGTTGGCCTGCACGCTGCTCGGAAGTTGCGCTGAAACCGCATTGGCACAGCCATACAATCCGTACGCCGACGGTCACGATGATCTGGCTCCCGTTGCCGCCGATGGCACCCTGCGTTGGGGGGCGTTCTACAAGTCTGCTGCCATCCAAAAGAGCTATGAACGACTCTGGAACCTGGGGGCCTGCCGGGGCACGAACAAGGCCATCACCGTGCCCGTCGAACGAAACAAGATGGTGATCGACAATCTGCCGGAGGAGTCGTTCACAGGCCGGGTCCGGGCGACGGCAGGCTCGCTGTCAGGTGGCATGGTGGCCTTCACCGAGGGCGCCACCGTCGACCCCTCATCGGCCGTGCTGATCGCACAACTGCACCCAGCGGGCGTTACCCAGATGCAGGTGGGGGGCAGCACGTCAGCAGCAGTCATCAAGCCGGGCATGACCGTTCGCCTGCGTACGGAGGTGGACGACAAGGGCAGGGCTGCGGAACCAGTCCGGGCCATCGAGATCGTCACCCCCCCACATGACTTCACTCCCGATGCGGTGCGTTCGCACAAACTCGACACCGTCGTGGGGACGGTGGTGCAGGCCCGCAACAAGCTGCTGATGATCAAGGTCGATGCCGGCAGAATTCGCCGCCTCACCCTGCCGCTTGCCGATGACGCGATGGTGATGGTCGTCGATGCAGCACAGATCGACCTCATTGCTCCGGGCGATGAGGTCGAAGTCACTGGCCGTCGCTGGAGCGGTGAGGGGGCCATGGGAGCGGGTACGGTCTTCACATCTCGCATCGTCGTGACCAAGGCACCGCTTCAGCCGAAAGGCTCGGCGCAGCCTGGCCCAAACGAGTTCGGCGCCAAGCCGGGGCTGTGATTCGTGACATCCTGAGACGGTGCTTTTGCCGCCCCGCTGGAATCCGGCTGGTCAAAACCGGTAAATTGGTGAGAGGCGTTATCGGCAAGACGCCCTCTCGGCAATGTCGCCGCGAAGCTTGTCGTATCGTGCGGATCGAGTCTGATGGCGGCCTCGGACAGATGGATCGTGAACGACGACAACCGACTGTCCGTCGGGCAGTTGGCGGCGACGACGCTCCGCAGGCGATTTGATGCCGTCTGGACTGAACTTCGGTCAGCCTGCGACAGGCCCGAACATGCGGAGCATGTTCATCAACTGCGCGTCGCCACACGTCGCACCCTGGCGGCATTCGATGCTTTCCACGCCGTGATCCCGGCGAAACGTCGAGCCTGGTTCGAAAAACGTCTCCGTAGGCTGCGACGCACCGCGGGCGAGGCACGCGACCTTGACGTGCTCGCCGATCGCCTGGCGAACGACGCGGCGCGGGCACGCAGTCGGCTGGTCGCGATGCTCTCCAAACAGCGGCGCAAGTCGCGGGTACCCATCCGCGCCCAGTTCGAAGACCTCGTGGATGCGGATTGGTGCTGCCGTGTCGACCGACTGCTCAATGATGTCCACGTCCGGCGGCGTCGGTCTGACTTTCGGTCGTATGCGAGGCGGCACTTCAAACCCATGATCACGGCGTTCTTCGCAAAGGCAGATCACAAACTGCATGACGACGACGAGATCCACGCGCTCCGCATCGAGGGCAAGAAGCTCCGTTACGCACTGGAAATTTTTGCCCCGGCCTTGCCTGCCCATGCTCGAGCCAGATGCCAAGAGTCGCTCGAGCGGCTCCAGAAGACACTCGGAGATTTCACCGACCACGCGGCTGCGGCCAATCGCTTCGGGCGATGGGCTCGGAGCGCTGATGCGGGCCCCAATCGCGACATGCTCGTCGCGCTCCGTGATGACGAGAGCCGGCAGGCCGACATCGCCCGAAAGGCGTTTTCGAAATGGTGGAATCCATCGAGGCGCCGATCACTCCGTCGTCGCTTCGCACGCACCATGCGGCGTTCCGCATGACACCTTCTTTGCCACCCGACAGATCTTCACCGCGCCGCACAGCCTCGCGACGCCTGCCCCCCGTGACCATGCAGATCGGGATCGCCCTGGCGGCAGCGGCACTCGTCTGGTCGATCGGCTCGGCCGCGCTCGACCATGCCGGTGCAAGGCCGGGAACCACGTTCCGCGGATTTCAGCCGACCGCGGCCAACACGCAGCCGCCCCCAAGCGAGTCGCCGCCAGGCATGGTCTGGATTCCCGGAGGTGAGTTCTCCATGGGGTGTGCCGACCCTCGCGACCAGCCTTTTGGCGGCCCCGATGCCATGCGCGACGCACGTCCGATCCATCGAGCGTATGTCGATGGCCTGTGGATGGACCGCACCGAGGTGACGAACGAACGCTTCGCTGAATTCGTCGCTGCGACAGGCTACGTCACCGTGGCGGAGCGACCGCCCAGGCAGGAGGACTTCCCCGGCGCGCCGCCCGAAAATCTCGTGCCCGGTTCGCTGGTATTCACTCCCCCATCAGGTCCCGTTCCACTGACCAATCATTACGTCTGGTGGAACTACGTCGCGGGTGCGGACTGGCGGCATCCCACTGGCCCCGACAGTTCGATCGACGGCCGTGGCGACGATCCCGTGGTGCAGGTCGCCCACGAGGATGCGGTTGCCTTTGCAGCATGGGCCGGCAAGCGGCTCCCGACGGAAGCCGAGTGGGAATTCGCGGCCCGGGGCGGACTTGTAGGCAACCTCTATCCCTGGGGCAATGAATTCCGGCCAGCCGGCCAATTCATGACCAACACCTGGCAAGGCAGATTTCCAGGGGAGAACACCGCCGCCGATGGCCACGCCGCCGCCGCGCCGGCCGGACGTTTTCCCGCCAACGCTTACGGACTGCACGACATGTCGGGGAACGTCTGGGAATGGTGTGCCGATTGGTATCGCCACGATACGTACGCCACGGCCCTCGCCGCAGGAAAGCCAGAGCGAAATCCGGCCGGCCCGGCCGACAGCTTCGACCCGCAGGAGCCACACGAGAAGAAACGTGTCCTACGCGGCGGCTCGTTTCTCTGCTCCGATCAATACTGCGCCCGCTACATCGTGGGCACCCGCGGCAAGGGCGAGCCCTCCAGCGGCTGCAATCACATCGGCTTCCGGTGCGTGAAGTCACGGTAGCGTGATGGTGCTGCGCCGCCGGGGACAGTTCGGGGCTGCCCACGCCCCGAGAGCCGGACGTTCGCTACGGCCATCCATGGCCTGCGCTCACTCGATGCTGACTGCGCTCCGGCATCCTGCCTGCGCTGGTCAGCAACGCCGGCTCTCGGGACATGGGCAGCCCCTCACGGATGCATCAAGGCACATAATGCCAGGCCCGGAGGGCCGGGTCAGCACCAGCAAACTGCGTTTGCCAAGAAAAAACGACACGACGTCGTGTTTTTCGTGAACAAGCGACATGGGCAGCCCCGAACTGATGTGGAGACGTCGCTGGGAGACTCGCCCAACGGCCTCACCGCTTCATCAGTTTGCGGAGGCCGGCGAGGGTTCGGGTGTTGGCGACATCACCGGCCTCGAGGCCGGCGCGGCGGGCTTGGAGCACGCCGCACCGCATCACGTCGAAGCCCCGCGTCGAGTGCGCATCGGTGGAGATCACGATCTTCACACCCGCCTTTTTTGCAGCGGCCGCATGAAGATCGTTGAGATCGAGCCGCCAGGGGTTGGCATTGATCTCCAGAAATGTTCCCGTCCGCGCCGCGGCGGCGATCACCGCCTCGATATCCACGTCGTACGGCGGACGCCTGTTGAGCAACCGACCGGTGGGATGACCGATCACACTCACGTGTGGATTCTCGATCGCTTCGATGATCCGGGCAGTGATCCGCTCCCGCGGCTGGTTCTGGCCGTAATGCAGGCTGGCCACGACCCAGTCGGCCTTCTCCAGCACGTCGTCAGGCAGATCGAGGCCGCCCTTCTCCAGCATGTCGACCTCGATCCC
>JBILKZ010000277.1:0-2745 GCA_044376405.1 Pirellulales bacterium | reverse complement strand
TGGCGACGAGAGCATGGTCGCCAGCGATTCCGTCACCGCCTCGCGAAACGGCCGGCCACCAGCCCGCTCCTGCTCGTAGATCGCGAGGAGACGATCAAGAAACGCCGGCTCGGGCTGGCGGCCACGGAATGCCCGTGTGGCAAACCGTTCGAGCACGCCGCGAATATCCTGCTCGGCGGAGGGCTTCGTCGCGGCCGGTTGCTCGACGGCCGGCACGGTGAGCAGTTCGACAAGTGCCGCCGGGGCCTGCTGCTTCGTGGGCAAAGGCCCCTCGAGTTCCACCCAGTCGATCCAGATGCCCAGCGGCGGACCGATGCCGTTGGCATTGAAGGCGTCGAAGAAGATGCGATGCCCCCGATTGTCGTTGTCGTAGCTGCCCTTCTCCCTGAGCACAAAGAGTTGCGAGCCCTCGGATTCGACCGGGATCTCGATAATCTGCGGCTCTTTCATCGAGCCCGTGACCTCGCAGCAGTCGGCAGGCCCGTCCTCCGCCCCCGCGCGGCCACAGACAACGAACCGTCGTTCGGGGAGAGACTCCTCCGTCGCCGCGACGCGGAGCCTGAGCACGTATGAGCCAGGGGGCCAGCCGCCGGGGACACGAAACTGAAAGTGAATGTTCACATAGGGGTCGTTCACGCCGAGGAACGCCCCTTTTTCGACGGCAGCATTCGACGCATAGGCCGTGTGGTAGGGCACCCGTAGGTTCCAGTCACGGCTGCCCATCTCGACTGCGTGAACGGAGTCTGTGAACTGGAAATCCTTCGGGGATGGGGCACCCTGCAGCTTTTGCCAGCCGTGCAGGAGCGGCTCGGGCTGGTTGGGATTCGCCTTGCGAATGTCGGCGGCGGCGGCCTGATTCTCCGGCTTGCGGGAGGCCGCCTCCACGGCATTTTTCCAGAGGACAAACCGGCGACGGTCGTCCAGTCGCGTGGCCAGCCTGCTCCGCACGCCCGGCGTGCTTGTCTCGGCTTCGACCCGGTGGGTGCGGGATGGGTGCACCGCGCCATACCGCCGCCACGACTCCTGGATCGCAGCCGCGGCGATCTCGTGGTATTGCTCGATCTGATCTGCCGAGATGAAGAGTCTGTCGCCCGCGGTGTCGAATGTGCCCGAGCCGCCGTCGGCGGGCAGCCCATCGGGACGCGGCTGCACACCGAGCAGCTCGCGAAGCGTGTTGGCATACTCGCGACGGTTCAGCCGTCGCATCGTGGTGCGGCCGCCGGTGTCGGCCAGTGCCTTGCCGGCCACGACGATCGCCTTGGAGAGATCCTCCAATAGGTCGGCCTTGGCAGTGGGCGCAAGCTGCTCGGCGTCTTTCGGCGGCATCTCTCCGGCATTCAAGACGTTGAGCACCTTCCGCCAACGGTCGGCCGTGTCGGCTGAGTCGATCTCCGCCGGGAGCGTGTCGATTCGAAATCCGCCACCTGCGTCATCGGGGCCGTGGCAGTCCGCGCAATGGGCGGTAAGGAGCGGCGGGGTCGAGGCCTTGACCCTCGCCACGACCGAAGGTTCGGCGGCCCCGGCAGCGGTGGCCGCGAGGGTAGCGAGGAGCAGGCTGAGGGCCAGGAGCTTGACCATGTTCGCGAATAATGTCGACGAAAGAATACTTGTAAGCCCGGAATGATACATGTACCATAGTCGATCGAGGGCGGAAAACCAAACAGATATTCGTGCTGTGCATTGGTACTGTGCTGAGGGAACGTGATGCCGGCGTTGAAACGATCAATCGCTCGCAAAGCCAACATCCGGAAGGTTGCTGAGGCGGCTGGGGTGTCTTTGATCACCGCGTCGCGGGCGATCAGCGGCCGGGGGATCGTCGCCGAGGCAACTCGCAAGCGAGTCCTGGCAGTCGCTCAGCGGCTCAAGTACCGGCCCAACCGGCTCGTGCCGGCGATTATGGGCGGCCGCACCCGAACCGTCGGTGTCATGGTGCCGATCGGATCCTGGTTTCAGGCACAGGTCATCCGCGGCATCCACGACACGCTCTCCGAGCAAGCCTATCTGCCCATCGTCCATTTCCATGGCAACGGCCCAGGTGCACTTCGCGACAACGAAGAACTCAAGTTCGTGCACCGCCTCATCGATCACCGGGTCGACGGGCTCATCTTCTTCCCGTCGGACGAATCGGTGCCGGAGAACTACCTCAAAGAGGTCTGGGGGCGTGGGCTGCCGCTCGTCGCCGTCGATCGCCGGCTCGCCCGGACGAACGCCGACTTCAGCGGCACCGACGACAAGGCGGGCGGGCGTATGGCGGCCAAGTTCCTGCTGTCTCTTGGCCATCGACGCATCACGCACATCACCGGAGAACGCTGGGTTTCGACCTACTCTGACCGCCGGCGCGGCTTCGAGGCAGTCATTCACGATCGCACCGACATGACCTATCGATGCGTGGAATGCGAGAAGAGCGACTGCGAGGCCATCGCCAGAGATATTCTCCAGGCCCCCGACCGACCGACTGCGATCTTCGCCGCATCCGACAAGATGGCGACTCATGTCTATGCGGCTGCCGAGGTGGCGGGGCTGCGAATCGGCAGCGACCTGTCGGTCGTCGGATTTGCCGACCTCATCGAAGCCCACGGGCTGCGGCCGCGGCTGACAACGGTCAGGCAGGACGCGGTTGCGATCGGTGCCAACGCGGCGAGGCTGCTCCTCGACAGGCTGGAGGACCGCGTCTCATCCAACGAGCCGCGAACGATTCGGTTGATGCCTGAATTTATGATTCGTGATTCGTGTGGGATGTCTTCC
>JBILKZ010000143.1:0-8937 GCA_044376405.1 Pirellulales bacterium | reverse complement strand
GCAGGATGCCATTGGCAAGCAGCCAGTTGAGCAGGTCGGTCTGCACGGTCGTGGCCTTGCCCTGCTGCCAGGCATCGATCGCGGCCATGCAGACGGCGGCCCACCGAGTGGCGATCGTCTGTGGCGACTCGGCCACGCCCGCCTCGCTGCCAGCGAGGAGGAGAGGCAGTTGCAGTTCGTCCTCCGGCGGCTTGGGGCCATCGTGGGCGATGACGCGATCGACTGAGAACCAGGAACGGCCCGCGTGATCCGTCTTCGCGATGTTGAAAAACTTCCCGCCCCCTTCGGACCGACGGAAGTGGGCAACGTCGTCCTTGGTGAGAATTTCAAGATACGACCGGCCGCCCTGCCACGTCGCCTGATGGCCGACCGGCACGGTCACCCACGTCGGAAACCGCGACTCGAAATGCCGTACCTTCGAGCCATGGGCGACGTTTTCCATCTGCTGAAAGTTGTGCTGGATGAGGCGGACGTGGGCGGCATCACCACCGGCCACGCGGAGGCTGATGAACTTTGTGCCGAGCGGAAAATCGTCGGAGCGGACGATCGCACCGTGCTTGCGGGAGAGCCGGTCGGAGCAGATACCGGGCGGAACGAACCGATCGACGACCGTGTCGCCGGCTGCGGCCAGCGCGATGTCGCCGGCTGCGGCAGGGAGCGTGTCGGGGAGTGCGCCGCTTGCATGCCATGGGCGATCCGGTTGGCTCAAGTCGGCGAGCGTGCGAAACCCCGCCGCGTTGCGACCGGCCCGGGCCGCCGACTCGCCACGCAGTTCGGTCGCCGCGGCCGCGAATGCCACTCCGAAGGCCGCGTCGCCATCGGCTCCACCCTGCCCGCCACCAGCGGCAGCCTGCGCGGCCCGTGCCTTCCAGATCGCAAACAGCGGGTCCTCGAGCGGCACTTTGGGGCGATTCAACATAGCCGCGATCCGGGCAGCCGCGGCACCGGCGGCTCCGCTCTCCACCGCGGCCGGCCCGCCGGCAAGCTGGCTGGCCAATGCTGTGGCCGAGAGGGCGATGTCGTCCGACCACTGCTGGGCCAAGGCGGAGGTGATGTCGGACTTGAGCGACTTGAGCCGGGCGACGCCGGTCTGCTTGACCGCGTCGTCGTCGATGATGGCCTGCGTCTGCCGTGAACTGGCGAGGATGCCGAAGAGGCTGTAGTAATCCCGCGTGGAAATGGCGTCGAACTTGTGGTCGTGGCAACGGGCACAGGCGATCGTGAGCCCCTGAAACGCCTTGCCGAGCGTGTCGATCTGGTTCTCGATCATCTGCGCCTCTTCGAGGGCGACGTCGGTGGCCGTCGAAGAGACCTCCATCACCCGCTGGCAGCCGGTGCCGAGAACGGACTCGTTGATTCGGAGCACGGGATTGTGCCGGGGTGGCAGGAGATCACCGGCCAGATGCTCGGCAATAAAGCGATCGTAGGGCACGTCGGCATTGAGCGCCCGAATGACGTAATCGCGATACCGCCATGCGTCGGGGATCGGATAATCGCGGACATAGCCGCCGGTCTCGCCGAACCGCATCAGGTCGAGCCAGTATTCGGCCCAGTGCTCGCCGAACGCCGGGCTCTGGAGCAGTTCGTCCACGAGCTTGGACGAGGCATCGGGACTCGGATCGTTCACAAACGCTGCCACCTCCTCGGGCTTGGGCGGCAGGCCGACGAGCGCAATCTTCAGCCGTCGGATGAGCGTGGGGCGGTCGGCCGGCGGCGCGGGCTCGAGTCCGCGGGCGACTATTTTTTCGAGCAGGAAGCGGTCGATCGGCTGGGCGAGCCACGCCCGATGCGGCGAGTCGGTCGGAAGCGGCACCTGCGGAGCGGAAACCGTGGCGACCGGCTGCCACGCCCAGTGCGTCCGCCGCGCGGCGAGTTTCGCCGCCCAGGCCTCGGCGCTGGCCGCCTGCGGCGTCGGCGGCGTGTCGGGCAGACCAGGTAGGCCGTTCGCGATCCACTTCTCAAAATCCGCAATCACCGCGTCGGGCAGCTTGTCGGCGCCCTGCGGCATCTCCCGGTCTTTGACCTCATGGCGGATCAGCCTCAAGAGCAGGCTGGCGGCTGGCTGCTTCTCGTCGATGAGCCTGCCGCTCGTGCCACCCCCGTCGAACCCCGCACGGGAGTCGAGCCGCAGGCCCCCTTCCGCCGCATCGCCGGCGTGGCATTCGTGACAGTGCTCGACGAGCACCGGCCGGATCCGGGATTCGAAGAACTCGGCGCCGTCCACGACCGCGGCCGTGGCGACACGGCAGGGCATCGCCAGACTGATCACCAAGGCGACCGCTGCACCGATGACCAAGAGCATCCGTCGGAGATGTGCTCCGCCGTGATGATTCATCGGCAGCACATGTCGTGAACGCACGTGCGATCCCATGGCTCTCACCGGAAGGAACTGAACCGCGACCGCACAAGCCGACGCTGGAGAGGAATGGTCGGCAGTCGGAACTGGATTCTATATATTTAAATTGCCGCACTGCATTATGTCAACGCATGGCTCGCGAGCGTGGCCTTATAGGCCTTGATACCCGCCGAAAAATCAAGAACATCACCCTGTCGATAGCCTCGGTCTTTCTGCTTTCATTGACCTGGCATTCACCTTTTATTGACACCGATCGCCACCCTTTTGCACGGAGCGCCCCATGAAGATCGTCCGCTTTGAGTCTGCCGGTGCCACCCACCTGGGAAGCCTCCACGCCGACGGCCGCGTCACGATTCTGGAAGGAGCGATGTTTGGGCCGCTCCGCGACACCGGCACCGTCGCCAAAGTCGACAAGCTACTCGCGCCGCTCGAGCCCCGCGACATCCTCTGCATCGGCCTCAACTACAAGGCTCACGCCGCCGAGAGCAACGCGGCCCCGCCAGCCCACCCCGTGCTCTTCCTCAAGAACTCGGGCACGCTGCAGAACCCCGGCGATCCGATCGTGCTGCCGCGGAAACTGCGGAGCGACGAGGTCGACTACGAGTGCGAACTGGCCGTCGTGATCGGGAAGACCTGCCACAACGTCAGCCGGGCCGACGCTCTGAAGCACGTGCTCGGCTACACCTGCGCCAACGACGTGTCGGCCCGCGATTGGCAGCGGAACGGCGGCGGCGGCCAGTGGTGCCGTGGCAAGACGTTCGCCACGTTCTGTCCACTGGGGCCGAGCATCGTCACCACCGACGAGATCCCCGATCCCAACAAGCTCTCGATCCGCACAGTGTTGAACGGCGAGGTGATGCAGGACTGGAACACCGACGACATGATCTTCGACGTGCCGGCGATCATCGAGTTCATGTCGGCGAGCATGGTGCTGCGGCCCGGCACGGTGATCCTCACCGGCACGCCGCACGGCGTAGGCTTCGCCCGCAAGCCGCCGGTGTTCATGAAGGCCGGCGACACGGTGACGATCGAGATTGAGAAGATCGGCAGCCTCACCAATCCCGTGGTCGAAGAACGGGTGTAGGACGGCCGGTTTTATTCGTAAATCGGGAAGAACGTGCCAAACGCCCGTTCGCAGAAGTCGCCCGGGTCGTTGAACCGGCGACCGCGATCGAGCGCCGCGATCGCCTGCATCTGCTCGGCAGAGAGCGTGAACTCACATGCCGCCAGATTTTCCCGCAGCCGCTCCGCGCGGGATGTCTTCGGAATTACGGCCGTGCCCCGCTGCATGCCCCACCGCAGCACGACCTGGGCCGGCGTGCGGCCGACCGCCGCGGCGATGCCCTTCACCACCGGATGCTCCAGCACCGACTCCGCGGCAGTCGCCATCCCGAGCGGCACATAGGACGGCGCCCCGAGCGGTGAAAACGCCGTCACCGCGATGGAGGCTTCACGGCAGAACCGCAGCAGCTTCTCCTGCGTGAGAAACGGGTGGAGTTCCACCTGCAGGACGGCCGGTCTGATCCGTGCTCCCGCGAGCAGGTCGCGGATCAAGGCGACGCTGCAGTTACACAGGCCGATCCGTCGGACGAGGCCGGCCGAGACGAGATCCTCCATCGCCCGCCAGGTGTCGGCCTGCGGCACGGCGATCGGCTCCATACGGGGCTCGTTGGCAGCCGGATCGTGGGTCCATTCCGGCGGGTAGCGCGTCTCGAAGGGCACGTATTTAAGCGCGATCGGAAAGTGCACGAGATAGAGATCGAGATAATCGAGCCCAAGATCGCGGAGCGACCGCTCGACCGCCGGCCTGACATACTGCGGCTCGTGGTACGTGTTCCAGAGTTTCGAAGTGACCCAGAGGTCGTCCCGGCGGCAGAGCTCCTTGGCCAGCGCGGCGCGGATGCCCTGCCCCGCCTCGACCTCGTTGCCGTAGTCGCAGGCCGAATCGATGTGCCGATAGCCGACGCGGATCGCCTCCTCCACGACCGCAGAGGCGTCGGGGCGGGCGATCTTCCATAGGCCAAGCCCCATGGCAGGAGGCGTGTTTTCGCCGGGAATTCGTGCTGTTGGCATCGGCATGTCGCACCACCTGGGGTTGTTTCAGGGGCAATTTCCGGGATTGTAACCTGCTGGAGCGACGTTGCTTTCCGTCTGATCGTCGCCTAGAGTGAGGGGGTTGGTTTGAGACGATGCTATGTCGCGCGTGGGCCGAAAGGCCGTTGCAGCCGCTTCTTTATCCTCGCCCTTACCCTCTGGCGGGCTGCCACTTTCTGGCCCTTTCGACGTGACCCCGAAAGCATCTTTGGGTCATCGGTAGGAGTGTTTTTGTAATGGGTAAGAAACTTTATGTCGGTAACCTCGCGTACAGCGTGACGAGCGAGTCGCTGGAACAGATGTTCCTCGAATTCGGAACCGTCGTCAGCGCGCAGGTCATCCAGGACCGCGACACGGGTCGCAGCAAGGGCTTCGGCTTCGTGGAGATGCAGGCTGACGACGCTGCCCAGCGGGCGATCAGCGGCATGCACGAGAAGGAGTTTGATGGTCGGGCCCTGACCGTCAACGAGGCCAAGCCGCGCGAGAGCGGCGGCGGCGGCGGCGGTCGTGGTGGTTATGGCGGCGGTGGCGGCGGTCGTCGCTACTAAGCCGTACTGACGAAAAGCAATCCGGAGCCGGAGAGTGTCGCAAGGCGCTCTCCGGCTTTGTTGTTTCCTGGGGCGTCGCGTCCCTCGTCAGGCATCAGGCACGTGATGCCGGGCATCAGGCACGGAAAAGTGCAGGCAGACCCACTCGCCGTCCTGTGAGCGATCGGGCTGACCGAGCCGCGGATCGAGGGCATCGCGAACACGTCGCTCGCGATCGGCCAGAATGCCGCCCAGGATCAGATGATGTTCTGTTTTTGCGATCAGAGCGTCAGCCAGGTCGACGATGGTATCGGCGAAAAGATTCGCAAGCACGATGGTCCATCGGCCCGGCACGTCGGCGAGCGGCGTGGTGTCGAACGGCACGCTCAAGCCGTTGCGGGTGGCCTCTGAACGCGCACCCTCGACCGCGAAAGGATCGTGATCGATGCCGTAGGCATCGGCGCCGAGATGGGCTGCTGCCAGCGCCAGGATGCCGGAGCCGCAGCCAACGTCGAGCACGCGGCAGCGGGGCGTCGCATCACCTTCAAGGTCGAGGAGGGAGACGAGCCGTTCGAGGACCAGACGCGTCGTCGCATGCTGGCCCGTGCCGAACCCCTGCCCCGGCTCCAGAATCAGCGATCCCGGCACCTCCTCCCAGGGCGGCGCGACGATAAGTCGTCCCACGCGGAAGACTGGAAAATTGACTCGCCATCCTGTCGACCAATCCTCGTCGGGCACCTTTTCCCAGCGGGCCTCGACGGCGGGAGGCAGACACGCCTCGGCTGCCGCGCGCACATCCGCATCCGGCGACTCGAACCACGCCCGCAGGCGAACGGTGAGGCTGGGCGGTTCCGGCGGACCGTCGTCCCAAGTCTGACGTGTGGGCGGCTCGATGCCACGATCGCCCTCCTCGGCGACGCCAGCTGCGCCGAGACCGAACATCGTGGAAGAAACATCGTCGAAGGATCCTCGATCCAAACCGTCGACGACGAGTGCACGCCAGTGAGCCATCCACGAAGGATAGCCCGACCAATCGACGTCCCTCAACCCCTGCTACGACAGAATCCCGTTGATGACGTGGCCGTGCACGTCGGTCAGGCGACGGTCGATGCCGTTGTGCCGCCAGGTGAGCTTCGTGTGCTCGACGCCAAGGAGCCGCATCACGGTGGCATGCACGTCGTGTACCGTCGTGGGGCGGTCGCGGTCGAGCGGCTTGTAGCCCCACTGGTCGCTCTCGCCGTGGACGATGCCGCCCTTGACGCCGCCACCGCAGAGCCAGTTGGTGAACACGAACGGATTGTGGTCGCGGCCCTTGCCCCCCTGCGAGCTCGGCATCCGACCAAACTCCGTCGTCCAGAGCACGAGCGTGTCTTCGAGCAGGCCACGCTGGTCGAGATCCTTGATGAGTGCGGCCGCGCCGCGGGCCATGCCGGTGGCCAGCGGGCCATGGTCGCGTTCGACGTCCTCGTGTGAATCCCAATTGCGGCGGGGGAAGCCGTTGTCATTGCCGCTCCAGACCTGCACGAACCGCACGCCCCGTTCGAGCAGCCGGCGGGCCGCCAGACAGCGGAGGCCGAAGTGGTGCGTCTCCTCCTCGGCGTTGATCTGGCTGGGCCAGCTCGTCCGCGCCCGGTCGAGGCCGTAGAGCTTGAGGACGTGCTCCGGCTCGCCCGCGAGATCGAGCGCCTCGGGCGCGGCCAGCTGCATCTTCGCTGCGAGTTCGTAGCTCTGGATCCGGGCCTCCAGACGGCTGTCGCCCGCGTGGCTCTCCAGATGGTGGCGGTTGAGCCGGGCGATCAGGTCGCGGGCGGCGGCGTCCGACGCGCCGTTCACAAACGTGGCAGCCTTGTGCGGCCGGAGGTCGGCCAGCGGTTCGTCAGCGGCGGGCTGTACGACCGTGCCACTGTACTGCGACGGCAGGAAGCCTGCGTCCCAGTTCTTCACGCCATTGGAGCCGTAGCCGCGGTGGTCTGGGAGCACGACGAAGGTCGGCAGGTTGTCGTTCATCGAGCCGAGCGCGTAGCTCACCCAGCAGCCAGCGCCCGGGAAGCCGGGCAGCACGAAGCCGGTCGTCTGCAGGAGCGTGGCCGCGGAGTGCACGCCGGAGGTGCTCACCATGTTGTGGATGAACGCCATCTGATCGACCACGTCGCCGAGCGCCATCACGGGCGTGGAAAGCAGCTTGCCGCTCTGGCCGTAGGGCTTGAAGTCCCAGATCGGCTTGAGCCAGGGGCCCAGACCGTTCTGAAACGCCTCGACTGGCTCGCCAAAATCGCTCGGCTTCCCGTGGTGCTTCACGAGGTCGGGCTTGTAGTCCCAGAGGTCGATGTGGCTGGCAGCCCCCGCCATGAAGAGCTGCACCACCCGTTTTACTTTCGGCGGATAGATGCAGGCCGGGTGCAGACTGACGCCAGCCTCAGCGGTGCCCGCAGCCACCGCATCGCGGTCACCGGCCAGCATCGCTGCCAGCGCCAGCGAGCCAAAACCACAGCCCGAGCGGGCCAGCAGCTCGCGGCGGGTCAGGGCACTCGAGGTCGAGCCGTGCGAAAAAGCGTGGTAGGGCGAGGTGGTTTTCATACGGTACGCTCAATCCACGAAGGAGAATTCGTTCAGGTTCAGGATCGCACGGCAGACGTTGGCAAGGCCATGGGTCTTCGCGACCTCGACGAGTGCGGCGGCCTCCTCGGCATCGGGATCGCGGCCCATCGCCAGCTCAAAGGCCCGTTTCACCTGCGCCGCAGGATCGTCGCCCGCCTCCCGCACCACGCGGTCGGCGAACTGCCGGGCCTGCACCACCATGAAGCCGTTGTTCAGAAGCGCCAGTGCCTGGAGCGCCGAGATGCTTTCATTCCGCTTCTCGACCCGCATCGAGGGATCGGCACAGTCGAGGCAGGTCATGAAGGGCTGCGTCTGGCTACGGACGATGAACCGGTAGACACCCCGCCGCCAGGTTTTTTTATCCTCGTGGTCGGCGAGGTCGTAGCGGTAGTGGGGCGAGTGCGCCGGATGCTCGACCTTGAAATCCTGCCAGCCCGGGCCGCCCATCGTGAGGTCGAGCGTGCCGGCCGCGGCGAGCACGGCATCGCGGATCCCCTCCGCCTCGAGCTTCCGGCGGTTCTGCCGCCAGAGATACTGGTTGTCGATGTCGGTCGAGGCACAGTCTTCCCGGACCGTGCTCGCCTGCCGGTAGGCGGCGCTCGTGACGATCAAACGGTGGAGGCTCTTGAGCGAGCCGCCGCCGTCGCGGAATTCCGCAGCCAACCAGTCGAGCAGGTCGGGGTGCGTCGGCGCGGCCCCCATGCGTCCGAAGTCACTCGCCGTCGCGACGATGCCCCGGCCGAAGTGATACTGCCAGACGCGGTTGACGATCGACCGCCAGGTGAGCGGGTTGTCGGGGCTCGCGATCCAGCGGGCCAGTGCCACGCGGCGGTCTCCCTCGGCATGCTCCGCCGGCAGGTCGAACCGGCTCGGCAGCGTTTCGATCGCGGTGAGCGATCCGGGCGTCACCTCGTGCGCGGGGGCGAGCACGTTGCCGCGGGAGAGCACGTGGATCGTCCGCGGCTTGCCCTGCCGCACTTTCGTCGAGGCCGCATAGACCGACGAGAGCGGCGGCAGCGCCTTCTGCTCGGCGTCGGTAGCAGTCACCTTCTGCTTCACCTCGTCGCGTTCGGCCATCAGTTTCGGATCGACCGTCTTCGCCACAAGCGCCTCCCGCTCCTCTCGGAGCGGCTTCGCCTTGTCGACGAACTCTGCCGGGCTCTCGCCATCGACGACATTCTGCCGCGCCCACCGCGGGGCCGCCTCGATCGAATCGAGCGACGTCACGACGGCGTTCGCCGCGAGGTTCGCGCCATCAGTGCCGAGCACCTGCAGTTCGGCCAGAGCCAGAATAAAATCGTTCGACCGCGGGGCGAGCTTCGTGGCCGTGACGCGGACATACCGGCCCACGCCCCCGGCCGA
>JBILKZ010000295.1:0-8972 GCA_044376405.1 Pirellulales bacterium | reverse complement strand
CGTTCCCACAGGCTGGCATTCCAATCGTCGTCGCTAAGGACTCGAATCAAGCCACGGATCTCCAGACTGCGATCGACGGAGATACGTCGAAGGTCGTCGCCCAGGGCCGCATCGCGATCACGGCCCAGTATCTGAACATCAACGGTCTTGTGCAGAGTGGCGTGGACGCCGTGACGCTCAAGGTGGACAGAACCTTCCAGGGCACGGTCACCGGCAGCAGCCTGCTGGACGCCAGCGGCAAGCCGCTGGCCGGCATCTCTTTCGGCGCTGATGGGGTTCCCGTCAAGGGATACTTCGACGCACAGCAGCAGGCTATCGTCGTCTCGGATATTGCCCCGCAGGGAGGCGAGATCACGATTGCCGGGAACATTTTGAGCACCGGCAACGGCAGGCTGAAGGTGGCCAGCGGCTACGCGAGCGTCGACATCGACAACCAGAGCGCCTACGGTCTCATTCTCAACCGCATCGACACGACCACGTTCCGCAAGGGCCGCATCACGATCGTCGATACGGCGAGGTCGCCGGTAACGAAGACGGAATACCTCGTCACGCAGGAGGGGATCGAGACGACCACCTTCACCGCCACGGTGAACAACCCATTGTCGTATGCCCAGAGTGGTGTTCCGGACTTCAAGGACGCCGGAACCGATGTGGCCTACAGCCCGAAGGCTGGCCTGCTGTATGTCTGGACTGAAGGCCAGGCTTTCACCACCACCACGATAAACCAGTACGACAGCAACTCGTTTAATCTACTGGGCTACGACGACGACAACCTCGCGAAGGACAAGCAGTATCCCACCTCCACCACGACCGTCTACACCGACGACCAGCCGCTGCTCGAATCGGAGTCACTCGTCGGCGACAGCAAGATGACTGCTGATACGAGCCACCTCGGCTACGCCGTGGGCAATCTCTACACGGTCGACTACTCGCGGGTGGACGACAAGTTCGTGGACGTCATCAACGGCTCGTCGGTAATCAAGTATGTGGGCACCGACACGACGAAGGGAGTCATAGGCCACGGCTACCGTTACATAGGCCCGAATGCAAAGGTGCATTTACCCGACCAGGACTACACGAACACGGCGCTGTGGACGGATCTGGGGGTCTCGACTGACACCGACATCACGCATTACAGCAACTACGAAAACTTCAAATCAACGCCTGAAAGTTGGACGACGGGTGGCGGCTGGATGCGGGAGAAGTCCTATCACACGAAAAACACTGTCGAAAAAGGCCAGAAGGACTTCTACACCCACACGCTCAAGGCCGACAATCCGATCGAAATTCTCGCCGCACGGGGAGCAGCCAGCCCGACGGTCACAATTCACAGCAATAAGAACATCCAACTCTCGGGACTTATCACCAGCCCGAGCGTGGCTGCCGTAACAATCAAGTCAAATGCTTCGTTGACTTCCGTCCAGGGGGCGGCGATTCTGACCAAGGCGGCGAGCCAACAGGCCGGCCGAGTGTCGCTCCGGAGTTTTGTCTCCAGCCAGAGCGTCTCGTTCGGTTCGATGGACATCGATGTGCACGGCGATTTCCTGTCGACCGTCGATGCTGGCGGTGGTGCCGTGAAAATCACGGCGGGCGGCGACATCGATCTCACGGCCGTGTCCGCCGACAACCAGAACGCACTGAAGGTGAATTCGCTCACCGCAGGCGGCAATGTCACCCTTCGGGCTCCCCGTGGCATCACGGCTGCGGATGAGAATTCGTTGATTCAGGGCAACCGCATCGAACTCCTGGCCACGGCGGGCGGCATTGGCTCGTCGGAGCAGCCTGTCCGGATCAACAGCAGCCCGACGGAACCGGGCGGACTGGTAGCCAATGCGCAGGACGGCATCTTCATCCTTGAAACAACCGGCGACCTCAGGCTTGTCACGCCGAAGCTGTGGACCGCCACGTTGGGGTCTATTCGGTCCGGAAGCGGTGACGTGAGGCTCGAGGCGACCAGCGGCAGCATTCTCGACGCCCTTGATGAGCGGGTGCAGCCGCTGTCCAAGGCCAAGGCAGACGCGCTCGATACAAACCTCCAGCTCAGCGGCAACTTGGCGGAGGAGGCCGCGAGGAGTGCCATCCGGGCGGAGGAGAGCGCGGCGACCCAGGACTATCACACCTACTGGCAGACCTATCGCAATGCAAAGCGCGACGCTGTTGTCAGCACGGTCGCCGTGCTCGACATCGTCCGCGTCGCCGCAAGCGGCCAGACGCCCGCCACCGACACGATCGCCTTCGCAGCCAGTCATACGCTGAAGACTGGCGACCAGATTTTCCTGAGCGGTGCAGCGGGCGTCACGAGCCTCAATGACGATGTGCCGTATTACGTCATCAAGGTCGACGATACACACATCCGGCTTGCCAACGATCGCGTCAGCGCCGCCATCGCGGAGCCCCCGGTGCCCCTGTCGATCAATGTGTACGGCTCGGTCACGGGGATCTCGCTGCTGAAGCATGCCTACACGACCACGAGTTCTGACCCCACACAGGTCACGACCAGCAGCGTGTCGGCGATCGACGCGGCCAGCGACACCATCGCATTCGCCTCCAGCCATGGATTGAACACCGGCGACCAGGTCGTTCTGAACGGCGTTGCGGACGTCACAAACCTGTTGGCCGAGCAGGCCTACTTCGTCGTGAAGGTCGATTCCACCCACATCCAGTTGGCGGCCAGTCGCCGGGCCGCCCTGGCCCAGTCGCCCTCGACGGTTGACATCACCGTCGACGGCTCCGTGGCCGGCGCGAATGTATTGTTCAGCTCCAACACGCGTGTGCCGGCGGCGGTGACTGCGGCAGGCGACGCGATTTTCTTTGCCAGCAACCCCGGGCTGAAGACTGGCGATCAGATCACGTTCAGCGGCACGAGTGGGCGAATCGACAACGTGCAGGACGACACGCCCTACTTCGTGGTGAAGATCGACAACAACAACATCGGCCTTGCCGCAACCTACGCCAACGCCGTCGCGAAGATACCCGTGACGCTATCCTTGGGTGCCGCTGGCAGTCTCTCCGGCGTCAGCGTGCGGTTCCAATTGCCCGCAGCGATGCAGGCGGTCGCCAACCGGTATGGGAATCAGTCCTACGACCCCGACTTCGTCTCCCTGCTGTCTCAGGCGGAGATCAACCAGCGGATTGCTGACCGGACGTTCAACCACCAGGCGCTCACTTCGTCGGTGTCAGAGGGTGTTTTCCGGTTGATCTACCCGGAGACGCCGATCCCGAACGCGTTCGTCTACAGCCCCACAGGGACGGAATCGCCAAACGTCGTCGGGGCCAACATCAGCCTGATCGCCGGTGGTGCCGGCAACTCGATCGGCTTCAGCAGCGGCCTCGCCACTCTCGATTTCACCGGCGGCTTCGAACTCCTGACAAAAGAAAACAAGCAACTCCTGTCGAAGGCGACCGTCAGCGACATCATCGGGGTCAGCTTTGCGACCTACCGCTACACGGGCGCTCTTGCGAGCGTCGATCTTGGCAAGGCCAATTACGCTGACACGAGTCTCTGGCAGTCGGTGACACAGCGGTATTCCACAACCGCCGACACTGGATCTGTTCCCATCGCCACGAATGACATCGTGCTGGTGCAGCTGAAGGACACGTTCGGCCTCTACACATACGGCGGGGCGCCCGCTGCGATGGTTCTGCAGGATCAGAACTTCGCGAACACGCTGCTCTGGGCGAAGCTCGACACGCACCTCCACACTGGGTCTGGCACGCAGAGCATGACGGCTGGCACCTACGTGGAAAACCGTCGCGAGATCAAGAGCGTGACGCTGCAGGCCATCGATGACGTGGATGTCGAGGGATCGGGTGCGATCGTCGCCACGGCCGCTGGTGCCATCGATCTCAGCTCGGAAGGCCACATCAACATCGATAGTGTTTCTAGCACCGGCGGTGACGTGCGGCTGCGGGCCAAGGGAGATATCGTTGACCATTATTCGATTGGCGTTTCGGCGGCGATCAAGGCAGCAGGTACGTTCAGTGTCACGAGCACGGGGGGCGGCGTCTCGGGCACGAGCGGATCGCTTCGCATGCAGGTCGGGGCGTTGTCGGCCGATGTTCACGGCAACCTCGATGTGCAGCAGGTGTCTGGTGACCTGACAGTCTTGAGCGTGAATGCGGGCGGCAAAGCGGCGATCAATGCGGCCGCTGGAGCGATAGCAGTCGGCACCATCGAATCCGGCGACCTTGTCACGCTCATCGCGACGAGCGGGATCAACAGCAGGTTCGGCGGTGTGGCCACAGACAAGGCGAACGTTGCGGCCAAGACCATCAGCCTGGACGCCGGCTCCGGGATCGGCGCAGCGGACAACTTCTTCCTGGTTGGGCCCTCCGGGATTCGTACGTCGGCGTCGCTGCACGCCGACGCAGGCTCGGGCAGCATGTTCCTCCGGTCGCTGGGCAGCCTGGACGTCGTCGCCGCCACCGCATCGACCGGCGAGGTAACGCTCACGGTCGAGGGCGATGCGGCTATCGGCGTGATCACCGCCGCCTCCAGCCGCATCGTCACGATAGAGGCGACGCAGGGCATCGCCGACCTCGCTGGCCCGGGCGACATCACGGCCGGCTCGGCGATCCTGAAGGCCGTGACGAAGATCGGCAGTATGACGGCCGCACTCCACACCAAGGTGAGCCATCTGGAAGCAATCGTCACGACTGGCGGCCTCTGGATCGACAACACCGGTGATGTCGAGATCGGCGGCGTGAGCAGCCTTGTGGGGCTTTCGGCAACGTCCGTGACCCTCTCCGCCCACAGTACGATCAGCGTCGATGAGGCGATCGACTCCGATGGTCCGGTGCTGCTCACCGCGACGGACGACATCGTCGTGGCCGCGGCTATCACGAGTAACGGTGGCGATGTCGCAATCCTTGCCGACAACGACATCGCGTTCATGGGCACGGGCAGGGTTGACACGGAAACCGGCACCGGCAGCGTGACGCTCCGCGCCGACAACGATTCCAACTCCGTCGGCAAGATCACTTCGGCGACGACCGGCCCCCGCGACATCGCCGCGGCGAACGCGCTGCTCCGGGCTGCGACGGGCGTCGGCACGGCTGCGGCCCCCATCAAACTCTCGGTGGACAATCTCGAGGGAACCAGCGACACCGGCGGCTTCTTCGCCACCAACGACAAGGCCCTGACGATCGGCGGCATCGACGGCGTCGCCCTGCCGGCCGCGATCACGATCGTGGGCGTGTCGGCCGGCCAGAATGTCGTGATCACGGCCGAGGGTCTGCTGTCGATCGTCGAGCGTGTCGCCTCCACGGGCGGCGACATCATGCTCCGGGCGATCGATGGGAGTGCCACCGGCCAGGATCTGACGGTGAAGTCCAGCGGTGCCGTGCAGGCAGTCGCCGGCAACGTCGGCCTACTCGCCGGCGACGATCTCACGATCGAGGCCGGCGGATCGGTCCAGGCGGCGCAGGCCGTCACGATCCGCGCCAACGACCAGACCGCCGACACCGCCGACACCAAGATCCTGATCGATGGTAGCGTCAGCGGGTCGTCGATCGCGATCGACGGCAGTTCGGCCACGGCCACCACGATCACGATCGACATGTCCACGGCCGGCAACAAGATCGTCGGCCCGGCGACCGTGACCGGCGGCAGCGCTCATGACGTGATGAACGTGATCCGGCTCAACGACCGGGCCAACACCCTGACGCTCGACGGCCGCGGCGGAGCCGACGCCTACAACGTGACGTTCCGCGGCCCCGCCGAGCTGGTCTCCGGCTACGCCATCGACGTTGTCGACAGCGGAATCGATGCCGCGGCCGACGTGCTGAACATCGCGGGCTCCGCCCAGGCCGACCTGCTGCAGCTCCGGGCGAGCACAGACCCCGCGGGCTTCGCCTCCGTCGCCTCGCTCGCGGGCGATCCCGCGATCGCGCAGGCCGTCAATTACACGAAGAGCATCGCCTCGCTCTCGATCGCTACCAACGGCGGCAATGACACGGTGCTCGTCGACGACAACTGGGCCGTCACCACGATCGACGGCGGCGCGGGTCAGAACACCTACTCGGTCGGAAACCTCTCCGCATCTGCCGTCGAGGACCTCGACGGCACGAAGGTGGCTGGCGGACAGGTTCTCAGCCACGGCGTCAGCTACCAGACGACGATTAACGGCGGCGACGAAGGCGATTCGTTCACGGTCCGCCGCAACCTCGCGGCGGTCACGCTCAATGGCGGGGCGGGAGACGATGCGTTCGTGGTCAATGGCTTCGCCGAACCATCCGGACAGCCGTTGGTCAACGCGGGGGTCAGCGTCGACGGCGGTGGCGGCACCGCGAACACGCTGCACGTCACCGGCACCGATTTCGCCGACACATTTTCGATTACGGGCACGAACGTGTCTGGTGCGGGAGTCTCAGCGACCTACGCGAGGATTCAGTCGTTGACCGTCAGGGCCGGCGACGGCGACGACACCGTCACCGTCGTCAGCACACACGCCGGCACAACGGACCTCAACACGAACGGCGGCGGCGACACCGTCACCCTCGAGACGGTCGCCGGCATCACGACGGTGAACACCGCCGGCGGCTCCGACACGGTCAACGTGCAGACGATCTCCGCAGCCACGACGATCAACACGGGCGCTGACGCCGACACGGTCAACGTGGGCAGCACCGCCCCGACCACCGGGGGTAACGTCAACTCGATCGCAGCCCTGCTCACGGTCAACGGCGACAGCGGCAGCGACGCGCTGAACGTGGATGACACCGGCGACACGCTTGCCAACACCGGCACCCTCACCGGCACGACGCTCACCGGTCTCGGGATGGTTGGCAAGATCGTCTACGGCACGTTTGAGGGCCTGACGATCGGCCTCGGCAGCGGTGGCGACACGTTTACCGTGGCCAGCACCCACGCCGGCACAACGGAACTCAACACCAACAGCGGGACTGATACCGTCAACCTATTGGCGACGAGCGGCGCCACGACCGTGAACGCCGGAGGCGACGACGACGTGATCAACGTCGGTAACGGCGACCTCGACCCGCTGCGGGGCGCGGTCGCCGTGACGAGCGGCGGCGGCAATGACCGTGTCTATGTGAACGACGGAGCGGCCGACAACACGAAGAGTGTCAACTACCGCGTCACGCCGTCATCGGTCACGTCCACGCTGCGGACGGGAGCGATGGCGCGGGCCTTTGCCGGCCTGACATTCGACGGATCGACCGAGCGGCTGTCACTGGCGGGCACGAACGTCGCCAATACGTTCGTCGTCGTACCCAGCCAGGCGACAACCTTCGACATCAACGGCAACCTGCCTGCGACCGGCACGGTGCCGCCCCGCTCGGGAGACAAGCTCCTGATCGATCTGACGACCGTTTCCGACTCGTTCCTGCAGTTGTCACCGACGGTGTCTGGCTCGGGCGTCTGGTCGTTTGGCGACGCGTTGCCCGTGCGGTTCACGAGCATCGAGAAGTTCAACGACTCGACCGTGGCTGTGGTATCCGACCTGGGCGTCGACAGCACATATGGCGTGAAGGTGTTCGACGCCGCATCCGGCATCCTGAAGTTCGAGGTTCCAGCGGAGCGGTTGTATGGCACGACGAGTCTTGTGGGCGTGCGGGCCGTGATGGGCGATCTCACGGGTGACGGCCTTGCTGATCTTGTCGTGGGCCCGAACAAGGGTGTTCCCAACGCCTTCGTACGAATCTTTGACGGCCGCGATGGTCGTCTTGTGACGGAATTGCGGCCCTACGGCGATCTTCGCAACCACGTGGGCGGAATCAACGTCGCCGTCGGCGATGTCAACGGCGACGGATGGTATGACCTCGTGGTCTCGCCCGTGGGCCCCATCCGGGCACCGATCCGTGTCTTCAGCGGCGAGCCGGGCCACTTCCTCGAGAAGATCGGCCCGGATCTGTGGCCGATGGGCAGGTCGGCAGCGGCGGAGTTCACGATCGTCGTCGCGGATCAGGATCTGAACGGGCCGGCGAATCGAGGCCGGGTGTTCGTCGGCTCAGCCGTCAACGGGATTGCGACCGTCCATTCATTCACCCTCTCCGTCAATAATGCCTGGGTGGCGACAGCCGACGGCAGGTTCCGGCCATTCGGAAACACCGGGCGTGGAACGCCGCGGCTTTCCGTCGGCGACTCGAATGCCGACGGCGTGCAGGACCTCATCGTGAGCCGGCCGAATGACGTCTTGGGCAGGATGAGGGTGTTCGACGGGGCGAAGCTCGGCATCCCGCTGGGAAGTGAGTTCGCCACGATTCCCAGCCGCCAAGCGGCCAACGACGAGACGGCGTTCATGTTCGACTTCAACGGCGACGGGCGTGACGAGTCGATCGTCGCATTCCGCAGTACGATTGGCGTGAGCCCGGCTGTCACCAGGTTCGATGTGACGGGGAAGGTCACGGGCGGCTTCTCGACCAACGTGTCAAATGCCAAGGAGCTGACTGGATTCTGGCTCGTCAACGGGCGGACGGCATATCTCTCGCAGAACGGCCAGGAAATCTCGCTGACCTACCCCGATGGACGTACCGCGAAGGGGCTGCTCGTCGGCACGCGGTATATCAACGTGCCATCGGAGAAGATCATCGGCGAGATCAACGGCGGCACGATCAAGTGGAACAAGGGCAGGACCGCGTGGCAGCGTGTCACCGTCACGGGCACGTACGAGAAGGATGGGACACTGTTCCACGTTCAGCAGCAGAGTCGGCTGGTGAGGGTGTGGACCGACAGCGGCGAATACGGCTCGGGCACCATTGATGCGACCGGTGCCATCACTCCCAAGGCGTCCAGTGGCCTCCTGGGTGGCACCATCTTCGACATCCGCTGGGCTGGCAGCACGCTCGGCAAGCGATTCGACAGCGCCGTCGTCTTTACCGACTCCCGGAACCGTCGGGTGCGGATGTTTGAAACGGCCAACGGGGACCTCACCTTCGTGGAAGCCTCGGGAAAGGCCGCGTACGGCAAGTGGATCGCCCCCGGGACGGTTCAGGTGACCGACTGGAACGGC
>JBILKZ010000142.1:0-8987 GCA_044376405.1 Pirellulales bacterium | reverse complement strand
TTTCCTCAGAGTGCCGCTGGAGGGGCCGGGTGGACACATTCACACCCTCCTACGGCTGCCTCTGCACAGCTTACCCTCTCAACAGATCTGTTTTCATTGCCGAGAGTTGCTTTTTCCACACCCAGACCGGGCGCAGACAAACCCTTTCGGTGGGCAACTGCGGCTAAACTTTGGCGGATTAGAGAACGCCTCCAAACGGCCCGACGGCGTCCGAATCAGCACAATTGCGAGAGGGGGAGGGGACGATGAAACGCATGCAAACCAGCCACACACTCCATCGCCGCGGGTTCACACTCGTGGAGCTGCTTGTGGTGATCGCCATCATCGGCACGCTCGTCGGCCTGCTTCTGCCGGCGGTGCAGATCGCCCGGGAGAGCGCCCGCCGCAGCACCTGCAGCAACAACCTCAAGCAGATCGGCCTCGCCAGCCACTCGTATCTCTCCGCCTATCGCACGTTCCCGCAGGGATGCAGGATCAACAACACGAATGGAACCCAACGGGTGACCTGGGGAGTGTGGCTGCTCCCATACGTGGAAGAAGAGAGCCTCTATAAAACGATCAATCTGACTGTCGGCGAGGCAAGCCCCACGTCGGTCGCGACAAATGGCCCCGCCTTCCAAAAACGGGTGAACAGCTACCTCTGTCCGTCCGACACCGTTGGTCGTTGCAAGATGTATGACGCCACAAACCCGTGGTCGCAGTCAAATTACGTGGCCCTCTTCAGCGGGTCCAATGGAATCATCGTCAGCCAGGACTCGCCGTACACTGCCTACGGTCCCAAGGACTCATCGACCAGGCTGCCGTTGTTCAACTTCAACCTCACACGCCGCGACAAGGACGTGACCGACGGCCTCTCCTCGACACTGGCCTTCTCTGAGTGCATCACGGGATCTGACCGCACCGACGACCTCCGCGGCGCCTGGTGGAACCAGTTCGGAGCCCAGTTCTCCACCTGGCGAGGCCCAAATTCCACGACGCCCGATCGCGTCTGGAACTTGGTACCGAGCCTGTGCAACAACACTTCGTCTCCCGCCGTGCCCAAGCGACAGGCTCCCTGCGATGCGTCGGGCGGCGGCTGGGGCAACTGGGCGTACATGGCCCGCAGCTACCACGGCGGCGGCGTGAACACCGTCTTCGCCGACGCCAGTGTGCAGTATGTCAACGACTCCATCGCCCTCGACGTCTGGCAGCAGTTGGGCACCATCAATGGTGCCGAGATCGTGGATAAATCGGCATATTGATTGAATGACGGAGGCGGACGGAGCGAGGAGTGGCGCAGGTGTTGAAGGAGCACGTGTTGAAGAAGTCGAATCGCATGCCAGCTGCGTTCTGGTGCGCATGGCTCTGCATCACCTTGCTGGCCGTGGCCGCGAGCGGCTGCGGCCGCGGCGGCAAGCAGATCCCCAACCGGGTGCCCGTGTCGGGCCGGGTGACGCTCGCGGGGCAGCCGCTCGCGTATGGAACGGTGCAGTTCGTGCCCGAAAGCCCCGAGGGGCATAGTGCGATGGCCACCATCAAGGCCGGCTCGTTCACTCTTGCGTCGGCGGAATCATTCCCCGGCGTCGTCAAGGGCAGCTACAAGGTGAGCATCGTCAGCCCGCAGCCGATCGACCCTTCCAACCGGCCCAGCGACCCGTTTTCGCCGGAGGCCAACAAGTCGAACATCCCCAATCGCTACGGGAATATCGAGACCTCGGGCCTCGCCGTCGAGGTGACCGCCCCGACCCGCGACCTCACGTTCGACCTCCAGGCCGAGTGACGCCGCATCGCATCCGAATAAAAGCCCCCGGCGGAAGCCGGGGGACTCCGGGTGCGACCACCGCCCAACATGCCATGCAGATCCGTTCAGCCGGGCATCGATGGCGAACGTGCCGATGAACGCCGCGTGCTTTTGTCACCTGAGCCACGCGGGCATACACTTCAATCGTAGGTTCCAGAGGTAGCGATCATGTCGGTGTTGCAATGAAATTTGTTGTCACGCTCGTGCAGGATGAAGACCGCGTTTGGGTGGCGGAATGCCCCAGTATTCCAGGCTGCATCTCGCAGGGTTCCACTCGTGCAGAAGCCGTCGAGAACATTCGTGAAGCCATTGCTGCTTGCCTCGAAGTGCGGGCCGAGCGGGGAATGCCGCTGACGGTCGAGACACAGCAGGTTGAGGTCGTCCTCTGATGGGCCGGCTTCCCGTCGTGAGCGGCGCCGAGGCGGTCAAAGCCTTCGAGAAAGCCGGCTGGGCGGTTGATCGCCAGCGAGGCAGCCATGTCATCCTCGTCAAGGAGGGGCATCCGGCCACGCTGTCCGTGCCGATGCACAAAGAGTTGGCGAAGGGAACGCTCCGCAGCCTCCTCCGCGCCGCGGGCATGACCACCGACGATTTCGAGTCACTGGCCGAGGACTGACCGCCGAACGCCGCATCGCATCCGAATAAACGCCCCCGGCGGAAGCCGGGGGACTCCGGGCATGACCACCATCCCGCGTGGCGTGTGACGCACCGAAAGCGGGCGCAGGCACACCTGTCCGAACGGACCATGCGGCTATCGTGCAGGGCGGTTCGCCCGTCTTTCCCTCGCTTGCGCTTCGGGCTTGCATGGGAGTTTTCCTGAACGCTTCGATCACGCCTCGTGAGTCCCGCCCATGCGCATCGCACTCGCCTGCACACCGCACACCGACACAAACCTCCGGCTCGCCGCCCAGATGGGGGCGACCGACGTCGTGGCTCGCTATCCCGCCCATCTCGGCCGCACGCTCGACGACATGGTCGCCCAGGCCCGCGGCAACGGCCTCGCGATCTCGATCGTGGAGGGCTACATCCCGCACGACGACCTCACGCACGGCCGAGACGGTCGGGAGCGGCAGTTGGCCGGGTTCGTCGATCTCGTTCGCGACATGGCCCGGCTGGGCGTCGAGATCCTCTGCTACAACTTTATGCCCGACGACGACTGGACGCGGACGACCACCACGGCCGTCGATCGGGGCGGGGCGCTCGTCACCGCCTTCGATGCCGCCGACCTCGATCCCGCGCCGGGCCGCGGCGGTCCGATCACGGCAGCCCGGCTGTGGGACAGCCTCGCCTGGTTTCTCGACCGGATCGTGCCGGTGGCGGAGCGGGAAGGGGTGAAACTCGCCCTCCATCCCGACGATCCGCCGATGTCGCCGCTCAAGCACCAGGAGCGGATCATCATCTCGCCCGAGGCCTTCGACCGCGTCTTCGCCTTGAACGACAGTCCGGCCAACGGCATGTGCTTCTGCCAAGGATCCTTCGCTTCAATGAGCGATCACGACATCCCCGCGCTCATCCGCCACTTCGGCCCGCGGATCCACTACGTCCACTTCCGCGACGTGGTGGGCGCAGTGCCACGGTTTCGCGAGACGTTTCACGACACGGGCAAGACCGATATGGCCGCCTGCATCCGCGCCTACCGCGAGATCGGCTTCACGGGACCGGCCCGGCCCGACCATGTGCCGACGCTCGAGGGAGAGTCGAACGAACTGGCCGGCTACCACATGCAGGGACGTCTCTTCGCGGTCGGCTACATGCGCGGCCTGCTCGACGCGACGGCCGTTGGTACGAAGGGGAGTATCCAATAGTTGACGTGATAGACTTCGCCCCGTTGCCTTTCCCATCCAAGCCCGACGCGCGAGCGAGGGAAGCCGGGTCTGATTTCTCGGTGATGGATCGCGATTTCCCTTGCTTGCGCTGCGGGCTTGGATAAAGCACTTCAAACGTTCATGAAAACCAGTCGACTTCGTAGTGCTGCCAGTAGTATCCTTGCTCAAATGATCGAACGCATGCTGCACCATCTGGCCATCGCGATGCTTGCGACCGTGTTGATCACCGTCGGTGCTCTCTCCGCTCGCGCCGAAGAGGCGGCGGCCGCCCGGCGGCTGTCGTATACCCGCGACATCCAGCCGATCCTCGCCACCCACTGCTTCAACTGCCACGGCCTCGACGAACACTCCCGCGAGGCCGGGCTGCGGCTCGATCTCCGCGAGTCGGCAATCGCGGCGCTCGATTCCGGCATGCGGGCGATCGTGCCCGGGAAGGTCGCCGAGAGCGAACTCGTGCCCCGGATCACGTCGACCGACGCAGACACAGTCATGCCGCCACCGGCCTTCAAGAAGCCGCTCTCGCCGCAGCAGATCGAACTGCTCCAGCAGTGGATCGCCCAAGGGGCCGGCTACGAACCCCACTGGGCGTTTCAGCCGGTGCAGCGTCCGCCGGTTCCCGTTCCCGCTGCCGGCCCGCATGCCGGCTGGCCCCGCAATCCGATCGATCAATTCGTGCTCGCCCGGCTCGCCCAGGAAAAGCTCGCGCCCGCGGCCGAAGCCTCGCGGGAGGCATGGCTGCGGCGGGTCTCGCTCGACCTCACCGGCCTGCCGCCGACGCCCGACGAGCGGGCCGCGTTCCTCGCCGACCAGTCGGCCGGCGCCCATGAGAAGGTGGTCGATCGGCTGCTCACCTCGCCACGGCATGCCGAGCGGATGGCGTTGCAGTGGCTCGACGTCGCCCGCTACGCCGACACCAACGGCTACAACAACGACGAGGAGCGAACGCAGTGGCCGTGGCGCGACTGGGTAATCGACGCCTTCGCCAGCAACATGCCCTACGACCGCTTCATCGTGGAGCAGCTCGCCGGCGATCTCCTCCCCGATGCCGGCCGGCAGCAGCGGATCGCGACCGGCTTCGGCCGCAACCACGTGCTCACGACCGAAGGGGGCATCATCCCGGAGGAATACCGCGTCGAATATGTGGCCGACCGGATCCAGACGGCCGCCACCGCCTTCATGGGGCTGACGCTCCAGTGCGCCCGCTGCCATGACCACAAGTTTGATCCGATCTCGCAGCGTGACTACTACCGGCTCTTCGCTTTTTTTAACAACATCCCCGATCCGCCCGTGGCCTACGCGAGTAAGAAACTCGTTCGCGTGGGCGAGCCGACGATCGCCCTGCGAAACTATGCCGACGAGAGCGAACTGGCGGCGCTGCTCGCAGCCAAGGCCGAGCTGAAGGCGGCGCTGCCGGCGAAAGACGCAGGCAAGCCGGAGCCCACGAAGGCGGAGGCCGACGCGACGGCCGCCCGGCTCAAGCAGGTCGAGGAGCGGATCGAGGCAATCGACGCGCGGACGACCCGCGTGATGGTGATGGCCGACCTCGACAAGCCGCGGCAGGCCCATGTGCTCAACCGCGGCCAATACGACCAGCCCGGCGATGCCGTCGATGCGGGTGTGCCTGCCTGGCTCCCGCCGCTGCCCGCAGGCGTCGCCGCCAACCGGCTGGCGCTGGCCCGCTGGCTCGTCGATCCGCGGCATCCGCTCACCGCCCGCGTGGCCGTCAATCGCTGGTGGGAGATGCTCTTCGGCCGAGGCTTGGTCGAGACGGTTGAGGACTTCGGCACCCAGGGCTCGCCCCCCACACATCCCGAACTGCTCGACCATCTCGCCAGCGACCTCATCGAGGGGGGCTGGAACATGCGGTCGATCCTCAAATCGATCGTGCTCTCGGCGACCTACCGGCAGGCCGCGGAGGCGGCCCCGGAGGCGTTCGTCCGCGATCCCGACAACCGGCTGCTCGCCCGCGGCCCGCGATTTCGCCTGCCGGCCGAGATGGTCCGCGACCAGGCGCTCTTCGCGGGCGGACTGCTCGTGGAACGCGTCGGCGGCCCGAGCGTGAAGCCCTTCCAGCCGGCCGGCCTCTGGGAGGAGGTGTCTGTGCTGCACCAGGCGACCTACGTGCCCGACTCCGGCGACGGCCTCCATCGGCGGAGCCTCTACACGTTTTGGAAGCGGACCTGCCCGCCGCCGGCACTGGCCGTCTTCGACGCCCCCGACCGCGAGACCTGCGTCATCCGCCGCAGCCGCACGAGCACGCCGCTCCAGGCCCTCGTGCTCATGAACGATCCGACCTACGTGGAGGCCGCCCGGGGCGTGGCGTTGCGGGCCGTCGCGCTCGCCGACCGGGGCGGCGTGTCGACAGGCGATCCGGCCCGCCGGGACCGCGAGATCATCGCCCATGCCTGCCGGCTCGTGCTGGCCCGCGATGCCACGCCGCGTGAAATCGATCTGCTCCTCACGAAGCTCAACGAATTCCGCCGACATTTCCAGGGCGACGCGGAGGCCGCGCGGCGGCTCGTCGCCATCAACGACGCACAAGACCGCCCGCTGCCGCCGGACGAACTGGCCGCCTGGACGGTCGTGGGGAGTACCCTCCTATGCCTCGACGAAACGATCTCCAAAAACTGAATCCCGACCTGGCGCACCTGCACACGCTGCTGGGCCGCCGCGCCTTCCTCGGCGGCTCGGCGACGGCCGCCTCGATGGCCGCGATGTCTGCGCTCTTCTCGCGGGATGCGATCGCGTCGCCGGCCCTGCCCGCGCTTCACTTCGCGCCCCGGGCGAAGCGGGTGATCTATCTCTTCCAGTCGGGCGGCCCCTCGCACCTGGAGCTCTTCGACCCGAAGCCCGGGCTCGTGTCGCAGCACGGCACCGAACTGCCTGACTCGATCCGCATGGGTCAGCGGCTCACCGGCATGACCTCAGGCCAGAAGAATTTTCCCGTCATCGCCTCGAAATACGGCTTCCGCCAGTGCGGCCAGTCGGGCACGTCGATCAGCGAACTCCTGCCGCACACGGGGCGGGTGATCGACAAGCTCTGCCTCATCCGCTCCATGCACACCGAGGCGATCAACCACGATCCCGCGATCACGTTCATCCAGACCGGCTCGCAGCAGCCGGGCCGCGCCTCCTTCGGCGCCTGGCTCAGCTACGGCCTCGGTACGGAGGCCGACGACCTCCCCTCGTTCGTCGTCATGCTCTCGCAGGGCAGCGGCGCCGATTCAAACCAAGGCCTGCTCGAACGACTCTGGGGCTCAGGCTTTCTGCCGTCGAGCCACCAGGGGGTGAAGCTCCGCAGTGGCGGCGATCCGGTGCTCTACTTGAACGACCCGCCGGGCGTGAGCCGGCAGCTGCGGCGGAGCATGCTCGACGGCCTCGCCGAGCTGCACACGCTCCAGCGCGAGCGGAATGGCGATCCGGAAATCGCCGCGCGGGTCACGCAGTATGAGATGGCGTTTCGGATGCAGGCCTCGGTGCCCGAACTCACCGACCTTTCGGGTGAGTCGGCAGCCACCTTCAATCACTACGGCCCCGACAGCCGCAAGCCCGGCACGTTCGCCGCCAACTGCCTGCTCGCGCGGCGGCTGGTGGAGCGGGGCGTGCGGTTCGTGCAGCTCTACCACCGCGGCTGGGACCAGCACAACAATCTGATGAGCAACATCCCCAAGCAGTGCCGCGACATCGACCAGCCGCAGGCAGCGCTCGTCGAGGACCTCGCGGCCCGCGGCCTGCTCGACGAGACGCTCGTCGTCTGGGCGGGAGAGTTTGGCCGCACGGTTTACGGCCAGGGCGGCCTCGTGGAAGACTACGGCCGCGACCACCACGGCCGCTGCTTCTCGATCTGGCTGGCCGGCGGCGGCGTGAAGCCTGGCGTCGTCCACGGCGTGACCGACGACTACGGCTACAACATCGTGCAAGATCCCGTGCATATCCACGATCTCAACGCGACGCTGTTGCACTGCCTCGGCGTCGACCACGAGCGGCTCACCTACCGCTTCCAGGGCCGCGACTACCGGCTCACGGACGTGCACGGCCACGTGGTGAAGGGCATTCTCGGCTGACCACTGCTCTCGGCATGACAACGACGGCACCACCGGCTCAGTTGCCGCGGGTCAGGCGAGTGGATGCCGCTTGAAGAACTCCCAGATGATCGCGTTGGCGTCGAGCGAGAGCGCGGATGCCCCAAGGAAGAATGAGTCGGGCACCCGACCGGGCCAGGTGTGGCCGCCCCCTTCCAGACGGTAAAAGACCACCTCGTTGCCCGCAGCGGCCGCCCCCCACGTCAACCGCTCGATCGTGATCCCCTCGTCAGAGCAGGGGATCAGCTCCCGCACATATTCTGGCGTGCATCGATTCGCGTGCACCCACTCGAGCAGTCCCTCGAGCACCGGCCGGTGCGACACCCGCGTGATGCTTCGCCGGCCGATGCCGCCGCCCAGCGGCGTGAACTGGTCGAGCGAGCCATGGAAGTGGAGCACGGGAACGGGCCGCGATGGCGCGATCGACTCAAGCGCCAGCGGGCCGGCCACCGGCGCGATCGACGCGATCCGCCCAGACAGTTCTGCCGCCACGCGATAGGCCATCATCGCGCCGTTCGACATGCCCGTCGCATGCACCCTCCGCGGGTCGATCGGCAGACGGGCCGCGAGGGCGTCGAGCAGGGTCGCCACGAACCCCACGTCGTCGGAGCCGTCGGCCCGCGCCTCGCCGCAGCAGTTGCCACCGTTCCAGGTGAAGAGCCCCTCCCGAGAGCCGGTGCCCTCAGGAAACACCACCACGGCCCGGCCGGCGGCCGCCAGCCCGTCGAGCCCGCAAAACCGCCGCATCGCCTCGGGGTGGCTCTGCCCGCCGTGGAACGCCAGCACGAGCGGCCAGCCGGACGCTGGCGGCGGTCCCGCCGGCACGCAGACGGCGGCGGTGCGATGCCGCGGTCCCGCCGGAACATCGCAGGCGATCGTGCTGTAGGCAGGCTGGCTGTCGGTCATGGTGGCCGGTGCTGTCGCGTTTTTCCTTCGTCATTCCTACACCTTCGCGACACAGAGCAACAGTCCGGGCAACCGTGCCGGAAAGGATCCATGGAACTCCCCAATCAACTCAGACGTCGAGTGGTGATCGATCGCGTGGGGCCGGAGGTGGATGGAGGCCGCTTCGCGGTCAAGCGGGTCCGCGGCGACGAGGTGGTGGTCGAGGCCGACATTCTCTGCGAAGGATAGGTCGGCCAATGGCACTTCGGCAAGCGACGGCCGAGCGGGGCGGATCACGAGGAGCAACCGCCGGAGCTGATCGGGCTGGATGCGGCCCGATCGTGGAGGCGCCGCGGAGCTTCCCATCCACGCTCAAAGCCGAATTTTTCTCGTTGGCGCAGGCCCGCCTTGACA
>JBILKZ010000141.1:0-9019 GCA_044376405.1 Pirellulales bacterium | reverse complement strand
GATCACCAGCCACGAATCAGCGAGATTGAAGATCGGCCAGTCGATGATCCCCTCGAGCTTGAAGTGGATCCAGTCGCGAACCGCCAGCACTGCTTCGCCCTTCCGCTCCAGAGGCGCATGCCAGGTGAGGCCGGGCAGGCCGACACGGTCGTAGAGGTTGCCGATGATGCCGCCGGTGATCAGAGCGAGGGCCACGAGCAGCCAGCGGTCGCTCCGTGTGGCCGGGCGGGAGACCAGCCAGAGGATGCCGCCGATGGCGCAGAGCGAGACGGCCGCGAACACAACACCGAGTCCCTGACCCATGCCGAAGAGGGCGCCTTCGTTGAGATTGGTCTCGAGCGACAGCATGCCGGGCACCAGCACGATGCCGGGTTGCTCACCGGGCATGCCAAGCCGGGCGAACATCGACGACTTCGTCGCCAGATCAGCAACCGCGGCCACGACCGCGATGCCGACGAATGTGAACCAGCCGCGGTGGTGGGGCATGAAACCAGCTGGCCAGTTAGCGAGGCTGCCGCGGCCGACCGGCCGAGCCGCTGCCAAACCCGCCGTTCTCCAGTTTCTCGGCGCAGCGGATGCAGGTCGGGGCAAACGGAATCGCCTCCAGCCGTTTCTTGGCGATGACGCCGCCACACTCCTCGCAGGTGCCGAAGCGTCGGGTGCGGATTCTCTCGAGGGCCTGTTCGACGAGGTCGAGCGTGTCTTCCTCGGTGGCCATCAGGGTGAGAGTGAATTCCTGCTCATAGGCGTCGGAGCCGATATCGGCCATGTGGATCGGCATGCTGGAAAGGTCGCCGCTCGATTCCGAACGGGTTTTCCGCAAGGCCGTATCGGCCATTGTGGTGACATCGCCCCGCAACCGGGCCCGCATGGCCTGGAGCGTCGCCTTGAACGCCTTGGTTTCCGCCGACTTCATGAGGGTACACCCCGCTGTCTTTCTGATGGAGCCGTCCTACGCCGCCTCTAGCTCGGAACCGGCCTCCCGCTCAGCCAAGCCACTTAGACTAACGCACGATGCCACCGGCTGTCAAACTGGCAGGTCTGTCGGCCGTGATCAGGTGGCTTCGGGACGACCAGTGCCCGCCCGACTTCCCCCCGAAAACTCTTGCTGGCCGGAAAACCTTGACCTAGTCTTTAGGTCTGCGGGTGCCGGCAGCTATGCCGATCCGCCGCCAAAACTCTTCCCACAGCCATCGGTATGCCCATGCCGACAATGTGCGTAAGGGTCTGCATCTCATAGCCTTGTGGTTTTTCCGGAGTTCCACGCCGTGGCAGTCGCCTCTCGCACCGATCTCGCGTTTCAGCAGTGCATCTCGCCTGCCTGCGGCGCCACGTTTTCGGTTGACGAGGTGCTGACCTCCTGCCCCTCATGCGGCAACCTGCTCGACGTGGAGTATGACTGGGAGCGGATCCGGCCCCCGACGTCGTTCGAGGTGTTCGAGCGGAAGTGGATGCGGCGGAGCGACCCGCTCGCCTATAGCGGCGTCTGGCGGTTTCACGAACTGCTTCCGTACGCGCCCCGTGAATCGGTGGTGACGATTGGCGAGGGACAGACATTGCTGGCCGCATCCGATGGCGTGGGCAGCTACATCGGCATGAATCCTGGCCGGCTCTTTCTCGAATATGAAGGACTCAATCCGTCGGGCTCCTTCAAAGACAACGGCATGTCGGCGGCCTTCACACACGCCCGCATGATCGGGGCCCGTCGCGCTGCCTGCGCGTCGACGGGCAACACGAGCGCCTCGCTGGCCGTCTACTGCGCCGTCACCCGCCTGATGCGTGGCATCATCTTCATCGGCTCCGGAAAGATCTCCTACGGAAAGCTCTCGCAAGCGCTCGACTACGGTGCGCTGACGATCCAGATCGCAGGCGACTTCGACGACGCCATGGCCCGCGTCAAGGAAGTGGCCGGCAAGCTCGGCATCTATCTGGTCAACAGCGTCAACCCGTTCCGGCTCGAAGGCCAGAAGACGATCATGTATCGGGTGCTCGAGTCGATGGGATGGGAGGTGCCCGACTGGATCGTGGTGCCGGGCGGCAACCTCGGCAACTCGAGCGCCTTCGGCAAGGCCTTCGCCGAACTGCGGAAGCTCGGCCTGATCGACCGCATTCCCCGGCTGGCCGTGATCAACGCCGCCGGCGCCAACACCCTCTACGAGCTCTATCACAACCGGGGCCTCCGCTGGGAAGGAGGCCGGGCTGATCTCTCCCCCGCCTGTCATTACTACGACGAGCTCGACCGCGAGAAAAAGCGGGCCGACACGATTGCCAGTGCCATCGAGATCAACCGGCCGGTGAATCTCAACAAGTGCCTTCGGGCGCTCGAGGTTTGCGACGGCGTGGTCCGCGAGGTGTCGGAGCAGGAGATTCTCGACGCCAAGGCCCAGGTGGGCGCCGGTGGGCTCGGCTGCGAGCCGGCCAGTGCCGCAAGCGTGGCCGGCGCGAAGCAGCTCGTTGCCGAAGGCGTGATCGGTCGCGATGAGCGGGTCGTCTGCATCCTCACCGGCCACCAGCTCAAGGATCCGACGGCGACGGTGGCCTACCACACCACCGACCAGAAGCTCTTCAATGAGGTGCTCGGCAGCCGGGGCGTGAGCCGTGCGAGCTTCGCCAACCGCGCCGTGAGCGTGAGCAACCGTCTCGACGAGATCGTGCAGGCGATCGATCTCTACGGCTGATCGCCTTCGCTAGGATTGATCGCCTTCGCTAGGATTGATCGCCTTCGCTAGGATTGATCGCCTTCGCTAGGATAGATCGCCTTCGCTAGGATAGATCGCCTTCGCTAGGATTGGATTGATCGTCTCCTGATCGATCTCGCCGTTGCGGCGATCGAGGGGGCTACATCATGGCCTGCATCGAATCGCGGTTCGGCAGGTCAAAGACCGCCGGGGGCCGTAGTGTCTGCGGAGGGAGAGGGTTTCCCGACCACTGCCGGCAAGGAAGGGGTCACGTTCCCATCCAAATCCCTGAAGGGGAGATCTTGCCATGAAAATTCAACAGTATTATCTCGCTTGCCTGTCGCATGCTTCTTCCATGATCACCGACGAGAAGACGAAGACGGCTGCGGTGGTCGATCCGCAGCGCGACATCGATCAGTATCTCGCCGACGCCAAGGCCGGCGGGTACACGATCAAATATGTTTTCCTCACGCATTTTCATGCCGACTTCATCGCTGGTCACATCGAACTGCGTGACAAGGCCGGCGCGTCCATCCATCTCGGGAGCCGGGCCCAGGCGGAGTTTTAAGGCCCTTTCTCTCGATGAGGTGCTCGCGCTCCAGAAGTCGGGGGATCAGGTTCTCGACGTCCGCGACGGGCTCGACTTCGAAGGCGGCCATCTGAAGGGCGCCCTCAACATCGCGCTCAATGGCAAATACGCGACGTGGGCCGGCTCGATGCTCGACCACGACAAGCCGATCATCGTCATCGCCGAGGAGGGGGGCGAGCAGGAGGCCGTGATGCGACTTGGACGGATCGGTTTCGATAATGTCGGGGGATACCTCGGCGGCGGCATGAACGCGCTGGCGAGCCGTGGCGATCTCGTCGAACGTACGGACAGGATCACGGCTCCCGCGCTTGCCGAGTGGCTTGACGGCAAGCGAAACGATGTCGGCCTAGCCCCCACGGTGGTCGACGTGCGCAGCGCGGCGGAACATGCCGGCGGTCACATCATGGGCAGTCTCAACATCCCGCTGCCACATCTCGACGAACGGATGGGCGAGATTCCCACTGGCAGGCCTATTGCTGTGCACTGCGAGGGGGGCTACCGCTCCGCGATCGCTGCCAGTTTGCTTCAAAAGCTTGGCCGCACCGACGTGCACGACATCGTCGGGGGTTACAAGGCGTGGCTTGCCGCCAAGCTTCCCGCCAATTCGGGCCACCAGCCAACTCAAGGCTGAGTCTACGCGCCGCATCACGGATGAGGGAACAGCCATGACTACCATTCTGGCCTCCATCGATGCGGTTGCTTCCACGACTCCCGTCGCGTGGACAACTGCCGCCTCTGTGGCATCCGGCGCGATCATCGGCCTGTCGCTGGGCCTGCCAGGCGGGGTGAGGATCAAGGAAGCCGGCTACAATTGACCGCGTCATGGAGAGCACCGCCAAGCAACACGATGCCACGCACGATTCGCGGTTTGCCGCCTACGCGTGGGTGTTGCTTGACTGGGCGGCCAGCGCGTTTTCGACGGTGCTGATCACGCTCATCGTCGCCTACGTCGAACGGGTCGTGTTTGCCGACAAGGCATGGGGTCTCTCCGGAGGGGTCGTCTGGGCGTGGACAATGGCGGTGGCAATGCTCGTCTCAGCCGCCGCCGCCCCCTTCCTGTCGGCCTGGGCCGATCGCAAGCAACGACACAAGACGGCCCTGATGGCGAGCGTGGTGGCCGGTAGCCTCGGGCTGCTCTCGCTCGGCGCCGTTCCGCCGGTGGCCCGGCTGGCGGTGGCCGCGAGCATCATCGTCGCCGCCGTTGGCTTCGACATGGCGGCCATCTTCACCGGCAGCCTGTTGCCCCGGATCGCATCGGGACGGGCGGCCGACCGACTCTCCGCCGGTGGTTTTGCCGCGGGCTATGCGGGTGGCGCGGTTGCGCTCCTCATCAGCACGGCGCTCGTAGCAGCGCATGATCGGTTGGGGCTGACGACACCAGGGGCACTGCGAGTGGCCTTTGTCTTCACCGGTTGCTGGTGGCTCCTGTTCTCACTGCCGGCGGCCTCGGCGCGGTTTGGCGTCGATGGACACGCCGATGGCGAAGGACAGGAAGTGCACGCAAGTTCGTCAGCCGGCGAACTGCTCGCCTTCGCAAGGTCGCTGGCGGGGCCGCCCGGCGCTCGTGAGAAGGGCAACGTGGAGAACGCCGGACCCGGCGAGCCTCGTCGCTCGCTGGGCCGGGTGCTGCTGGGCTGCGTGCTCGTGCTGGGCGCGGTGCAGACGGCGATCGCACAGTTTTCGAGCGTCGCCCTCGAAGAATTCCACCTCGATGGGACGGCGCTGGTCTGGCTGGTGCTCCTGGTGCAGGCGGTGGCACTGCCCGGGGCGCTCTTCATCGGCTGGCTGTCGTCACGGTGGAGTCGCGATGGCGCGATGGCCGTGTGTCTGCTCGGCTGGATGGCCGTGCTCGCGCTGGCATGCCTGGTGCAGACGCCCACGCAACTCCACTGGCTTGCAGCGCTTTTGGCGCTGGTGCTGGGTGGCGTGCAGAGCGTGATCCGTGCGCTCGTGGCCGAAATGGCGCCTCGCGGTCGCTTCGGCGCCACGTTCGGACTCATGCAGGTCGGCACCAAGCTCTCGGGGTTCGTGGCCAGCCTGCTGTTTGGGGTGGTGCTCGCGATGTCGGGGCATCCGCGGGCGGGGCTCATCACCCTGCTCGTGCAGATCGCCGCCGGTTGGTGGTTTCTCAAGTGGCAACGCTAACGCCACTCGCCCGCTACAGCAGCTCGCTGGCCAAGTCCGCGAGCGCTGACCGTTCCCCCTTCTCGAGCGTCACGTGGGCGTAGAGCGGCTGGCCCATCATGCGATGGATCAGGTAGCTCAGGCCGTTGGAGAGGGCGTCGAGATAGGGCTGGTCGATCTGGGCCACGTCGCCCGTGAACACGATCTTCGTCCCCTCACCGGCCCGCGTGATGATCGTCTTCACCTCGTGGGGCGTGAGGTTCTGCGCCTCGTCGATGATGAAGAACATCCGCTGCAGGGAGCGGCCGCGGATGTAGGCCAGCGGCGTGATCATCAGCTTCTCCGACTCGCGCATCTCGAGGATTTTGTGGGCGGCCTGTGAGTCTTCGCCGCACTGGTGGCGGATCACGGTGAGGTTGTCGTAGAGCGGCTGCATGTAGGGATCGAGCTTGTCGCCGATGTCACCCGGCAGGAAGCCAAGGTCGCGGTTGGACAGCGGCACCACCGGACGGGCCAGCATGATCTGCCGGTAGCGCTGCCGGCATTCGAGGGCGGCGGCCAGCGCGAGGAGTGTCTTGCCGGTGCCGGCGGTGCCGGAAAGGGTGACGAGCTTGATGTCGTCGTCCATCAGCGCCTGGAGGGCGAACGACTGTTCGGCGTTGCGGGGGCTGATGCCATAGCAGGTCTGCTTCTCGATGCGGACGAACGACGCTTCGGCGCGGCGGTAGGTTGCCAGCGCCGACTTGCTGCCGTTGCGCAGCACGAAGTTCTCATTGGCCCGCGGCGGCTCCTCGATCGGCAGATCGGCGGCGGGCAGCCTGCCACCCTGCGCGTAGAGCCGGTTGATCACCTCGGAGTCGATCCCCTCGATCGTCCGCTTGCCGGTGTAGAGCGTGTCGAAGCCCTGGACCTTGTCGGAGGTGTAGTCCTGGGCGCGGAGGCCGAGTGACTTGGCCTTCATCCGCAGGTTCGTATCCTTCGAGACGAGGATCACGGGCCTTGGCGCCGACTGCTGCTGGAGGCCGAGGGTCGCCCGCAGGATGCGGTGGTCGGGCGTGTCTTGCAGGAAGGATTCGTGCAGCCGGCTGTCAGGACCGCCCCCCAGCACCACACGAATCGAACCGAGCCCCTGCCCCAGCGGGCTGCCCTCGGCGGAGAGCACGTCGCCGGTGAGCGCATCGAGGCGGCGGAGAAACTCGCGGGCCTGGAAGTGGATGTCTTCGTTGCCGCGTTTGAACTGGTCGAGTTCCTCGAGCACCGTGATCGGAATCGCGATGTCGTTCTCCTCGAAATTGCGGATGCAGCCGCTGTCGTGGAGGATGACGTTGGTGTCGAGGACGAAGAGCTTGGGCAGTGAGTCCTTCATGCGGGCAAAGCCTCCCGAGTGCCATCCGTGACCGGGGTCGTCAGTGAGGAATCCTAGCGTGTGTGACGGGATGGCGCGGATGCCGGTTTTTGGGAAAATCCGCGGATTTCGGCCGGCACATCGATTTCACACAATCCACGGCCCACGCGAGGGATGGCTTGGCCGCCACGGCCGCTCAGGCGGAAAAGCCGCGTTTCCGCATCAGGGCCCCGATGCCAGCGTCGCGTCCGCGGAACGCCCGGTAGCCTTCGGCCGGATCGACCGTGTTGCCGACGCTGAAGACGTGGTCGTGAAGTCTCTTGGCCACTGCCTCGTCCCACGGGCCGCCCGCCTCCGTGAACGCCTCCCAGGCGTCGGCCGTGAGTGTGTCTGCCCAGAGGTAGCTGTAGTAGCCCGCCGAGTAGCCGTCGCCGGAAAAGATGTGGCCGAACTGCGGCGTGCGATGCCGCATCACGATCTCGTCGGGCATGCCGAGATCGTGGAGCGTGTCGCGTTCGAACCGCGCCGGATCGATCGGTGCGGCACCGGCCACGTCGAGCTTCAGCAGGTGGAGTTTCATGTCAATCAACGCGCTGGCGAGAAACTCGACCGTCTTGAAGCCCTCGTTGAACGTGGCGGCATGCTCGATCTTCGCCACGAGTTCCCGTGGAAGCGGGCGGCCGGTCTCGTGGTGCAAAGCAAAGCGATCGAGCACCTCCGGCGTGGAGAACCAGTGCTCCAGCACTTGCGACGGGAATTCGACGTAGTCGCGCGCCACGTTCGTGCCGGAGACGGAGGGATAGCGGACGCGGGAACAGAGCCCATGCAGCGCGTGGCCAAACTCGTGGAACAGCGTGGTGGCGTCGTCCCAGCTGATGAGTGCCGGCTCGCCCGCCAGAGGCTTCGTGAAGTTGCAGTTGTTTGAGACGATCGCGGGGACGGCGTCGTCGAAGTTTTCCTGCGATCGGTAGGCGCTCATCCAGGCGCCCGACTGCTTCCCCTTTCGGGCGAATGGGTCGAAGTACCACAGCCCCACCACCGCGCCGGCCGCGCCGCGGACCTCCCAGACCCGCACGTCGGGATGGTAGACGGGCGCCGTCTGCGGATCGGCGGGTTGGAACTCGAGGCCGAAGAGTTTTCGGGCTGTGAAGAACATCGCCTCGCGGAGGTTGTCGAGCTGCAAGTAGGGTGTGATCTCGCTCTCGTCGAGGTCGTACTTCGCCCGGCGGACCTTCTCGGCGTAGAAGCGGTAGTCCCAGGGGGCGATTCTGATCCGGGCCCCCTCCGCATCGGCGATGGCCTGCATGTCGGACACTTCCTCGCGGACTCTCGCCACGGCAGGCTTCCAGACCGCCTCCATCAGCTCCATGGCACGTTCGGGCGTCTTGGCCATCGAGTCTTCCAGTCGCCAGTGGGCGTGGGTTGGGTGGCCGAGCAGGTGGCCGCGGCGGGCCCGCAAAGCGAGGATCGTGGCGACGGTGCCGTGGTTGTCGGTAGCACCGCCGCTCGCACCGCGATCGACGAACATCCGCCAGACCCGCTCCCGCGCATCGCGGCACTCGCCATAGGTAAGGAAGGGCTCGACGCTCGACCGCGTGTTGGGGATCGCCCAGCAGCCCTTTCGGCCACGTGCCTCCGCGGCTTCGGCGGCGGCCTCGCGCAGGCCCTCCGACAGTCCGGCCAGATCGGCGGCATCGTCGAGAAAAACGGCCCCGTCGTTCTCGTCGCGGAGCAGGTTCTGGCTGAAGGTCGTGGCCAGCGTCGCCAGTTGCTGGTTGAGCGTTGAGAGCTCTGCCTTCGCTGCGGCATCGAGCCTCGCGCCGTTGCGGACAAAATGGGTGTAGGTCAGCCAGACGACCCGCTGCTGCTCGGGCGACAGTGCTGCCTGCTTCCTTGCCTCATAGACGGCGGCGACCCTGGCGAAGAGCCGCTCGTTCTGTGTGATCTGGTCGCTGCAAGCGGCGAGCCTGGGCGCCATCGTGCGCTCGATCTCCTGCACGGCGTCGTCACTCAGGGCTCCCGCATACACCCCGTAGATCGCCTCCACACGGCTAAGCATCCGACCGGATCGCTCCAGCGGAAGAAGAGTGTTGTCGAACGTGGGTGGGGCGGGATCGGTAGCGATCCGGTCGATCGCCGCGAGTTGGTCGGCCATGCCGGCCTCGAGCGCGGGGCCCAGGTCCGCGACCCGTACTCTGTCGAACGGCGGCACGCCGCCGTAGGGGCCGGTCCAGACTGCAGTCAGCGGGTTTGGGTTGCCAGTTGTTTCGTCGTGCGGCATGT
>JBILKZ010000051.1:0-25688 GCA_044376405.1 Pirellulales bacterium | reverse complement strand
GCGGCGAAGAAGGACAAAACAATTGGGGGACGAGCGTGTTGCAAATCGCTGTGCCGCCGCTGGGTGCCGTCGTGTAGGTAGCATCGGAGTGGTTCTTGGAAAAGTCGCAGCGGTTGAACAACTCGATTTGCTCCATGTAGGGCAGGATGAATAGCCGAAACGACAGGCTGCCCCAGGTTCCGGGGGCAAATGTCTCACCCGCGTCACCCGTGGCCACAACCTTCGCGCCGATGGCACCAGGAGGAAAAACACGCTTGGCATCGTTGTAGTGCTGGTTGGCAAGCCCGACTTGCTTGAAGTTGTTCATGCAAGAAGACCTCCGAGCCGCCTCGCGTGCCGTCTGCACGGCTGGGAGCAGCAGTCCGACGAGCACGCCGATGATTGCGATCACCGCCAAGAGCTCGACCAATGTGAACCCGCGGCGGTTGCGAAGCACCGACTGCGGCCAGTGCCAACAACCCGTCACCATGGCCAACCTCCTCGCACGGAACAGAACACCGGACACAGGGAACGGACAGGGAGTGGAGGGAAGGCGACAACAACCACCCCTGCATACCTCACCGTGATATACTAGTCTTGTCGTTTCTGCTATGTCAACCGTTTGGTTGTGTCGCCGCTGCCCCTGCGAGGTGCCCATGTCGCCGTTTCAGACGAGCACGGATTGCCCGGTTTTTCACCGTCCCACGCGGCACTCCTTCGTATTACGGCCTTTTGCGTGGCTCCTTGCCTACGGCGTGGTGGCCGCGGCGATCCCGGCAGCCGCCGATGACGGGACGGCGGCGATGCAGCCGGCCCGGTTCATCGTCGGCCAGACCCTGGACCAGGACGTCTTCGTGAACCATCTTCCGGATCGCGACTTCATCGGCCCCGGCACGGCCGTGCTCGCCAACGGCGACATCCTCATGGCAGCCCCCTGGGGCCGGCCCCCCACAAACTTCGAGCAGCTCGCGGCGACGCTTCCCGTGCCGATGCTCTACCGAAGCACCGACGGCGGCCGGACGTGGCAGGAGCAGGGCCGCCTGAAGATCGAGTGGTCGCTAAAGGGCATGGTGAGCGATCAGGGGATCAGCTTCCTGCGGTTGAAGGACGGCCGGCTCGCGATCGTGCTGCCCCGCCACGTGCTGGGGCTTCACGGCGGCGGCGTACCCGCGATCTCGTTTTCGAGCGACGACGGTGCGACCTGGTCGGCGGCGAAAATGCTGATCGAACAGGACGACGCCTACTACGTGATGAACGACCGGCTGATCCAGCTCGAGTCGGGCCGGCTCCTGCTGCCGGTGGCGAGAAAGGCGGGGAAGCACGAGGGAGACAGGGACGAGTCGCTGGCGATGCTCTCCGATGACGGCGGCGCATCGTGGCGGCTCTCCCGCGGCCGGGCGCGGTTAGATAAACCACGCGGCATGCAGGAGCCCTGCGCCGTCGAACTGGCTGACGGCCGCGTGCGGCTGCTCGCCCGCACCGGCGCGGGCAGCATCCACACGTCGCTTTCGGCCGACGGCGGCGAGACCTGGTCGGAGCCCGAGCCGACGACGCTCGAGTCTCCCTGCTCGTCGCTCACGCTTCGCCGCGCACCCGACGGCCGGCTCGTCTGCCTCTACAACCATGCCAGGCCGCTCAAGGAGGGAGCGTTCTTCCCCCGCACGCCGCTCGTCTGCGCCCTGTCGTCAGACGACGGCGCCACTTGGTCGGCCCCGATCGTCATCGACGCCTCGGGGGTCGAGCACCGCGATCGGCAAAACATCTATCCTTCGCCGTGCTTCACGCCTGAGGGCATGGTCGTGGTCTGGTCGACACACGGCGCCGATCCGAAAGGCAGCTTCGCCGACCAATACGACGCGAGCATCGGTGGCGGCAAATGCGCTGTCGTGAAGCTGCCGGACTAAACGGGCGGGCTCGATGCGGAGGGGCGTGCCGGCTAGGGCTTCCGCCCGGGGCTTCTTGTCGTGCGTGAGGCTACCCGGCGGAAATCTTGCCACGCGGGACACCTGTTGACATATCATGAGGCCACCTCGGGATCGTTTCCATGACACCACGAACGGCGTGCCTGCTGCTGATGACCGCCTTCATCTCCACGACGAACTGCTCAACGCATGCCTGCGGCACCGAACCTCAGCCGCATGGGCAGCAGCTCGCCTGGTCTACCCTCGCTCCGCTGCCTGACGACAAGGGCGTGGCCGGAGCGTTTGCCGGCGTGAGCGGTCGCGATCCGCAGAACGGTGTGCTCGTCGTCGCGGGGGGCGCGAATTTCCCCGGCCAGCCGCCGTGGGCCGGGGGCACGAAGGCGTGGCATGCGGCGGCGTATGTTTTGCCAGCGCCGGACGCCGCCTGGATCACCGCCACGCCGCTGCCACGCCCGTTGGGCTACGGTGTGACGGCCAGCTACGGCGGCCGCGTCTGGTGCGTCGGCGGCGGCGATGCGACGGAGCACGTGCGATCGACCGTGGCCCTCGAATGGGATGCGGACACGCAGAAACTGCGGGTCGAGCCGGACGCCCTGCCCCCCTTGCCCGTGGCGATGGCGTTTGGCTCTGGTGTGCTCGTGGGCAATCGGCTGTTCATCGCCGGCGGACAAGCGACCCCCACCGCGACCGAGGGCCTCGGCACGTTCTGGTCGCTCGACCTGGCGGCACCGGCCGGCGACCGGCGGTGGCAGGAGCATCCGAGTTGGCCCGGTCCGAAGCGGATTCTGCCGGTCCTCGGCACGAGCGAGGGCAAGGTGTTGCTCTTCAGCGGCGCGGAACTCGTGCCTGATCGAGCCGCTGCGGCGAACTCGGGCAGCACTGCCAAGCCTGTTGTCTCGCGCCGGTTCCTCACCGATGCCTATGCCTTCGACCCACATGAAAATTCCTGGCGGGCGATTGCTCCCTGTCCGGTGCCGCTCGTCGCCGCCCCCAGCCCCGCGATTCCGCTCGACGCATCTCACCTGGCGTTTCTCCCCGGCGACGATGGCTCGCTCTTTCTCAAACAGAAAGAACTCGCGGGCAACCATCCGGGCTTCCCCAGGCAGATGTATGTCTACGACACTCGTGCCGACTCCTGGCAGGCCGGCGGCACGGTGCCCACGGGCGTGCGGCCGGCTGTCACGACGCCCACGGTGGCATGGCGCGGTGGCTGGATCGTGCCCTCGGGCGAGGTGCAGCCTGGGCTGCGGTCGCCACAGATCGTGCGACTGCTCCCTGAAAAGGCCGGCAACGACAACACCTCCACGGAGCCGAGGCCGCAATGAGTGAACACCATACAAAGCTGCTCATGCGGACGGCGTGGCTGACGGTCTGGCTGCTCGTGCCGGTGGCGCTGCTTAACTATCTCGACCGCCAGATGCTCGCGGCGATGAAGTCGTCGATGATGGAAGACATCCCCGACATCGGCACGCGGGCCAACTGGGGAATCGTGCTCGGCTCGTTCAAGTGGGTCTACGCGATCCTGAGCCCCGTCGGCGGCTATCTCGCCGACAGGCTCAGCCGCCGGCACGTCATCTGTGCAAGCCTCTTCGTCTGGTCGGCCATCACCTGGGCCACCGGCCACGTCGATTCCTTCACTGGCTTGGTCGCCGCGCGGGCGATCATGGGCGTGAGCGAGGCCATCTACATTCCGGCCGCCCTCGCCCTGATCACCGACTTTCATCTCGGCCCCACCCGCTCGCGGGCCGTTGGCCTCCACCAGATGGGCATCTACGCCGGGATCCTGATCGGCGGCTTTTCCGGCTACGTGGCCGACGCCCCGTCGCTCGGCTGGCGGTTCGCATTCAGCATGGCCGGCCTCGTCGGCGTGCTCTATTCGGTGCCGCTCTTCCTGCTGCTGCGGAATCCACCGCAGGCCGCAGAGGCGGAACGCGCTCTGTCGCAAACGCCATCGCCACTCACCGCCGTCCGCACCCTCGCCGGCAGCCGGGATTTTCTGCTGCTCGTGCTCTATTTCACGCTCCCGGCGATCGCCGGCTGGGTTGTGAAGGACTGGATGCCCGACATCCTCAAGGAGCAGTTCGGGCTGGGGCAGGGAGAGGCCGGCGTGTCGGCCGTGGTCTACGTGCAGGTCGCCTCGATCGTCGGCGTGCTCGTCGGCGGGTGGCTGGCCGACCGGTGGATGCAACGCACCAGCCGCGGCCGCATCTTCGCCAGCGCCCTCGGCATGGCCTGTTTCCTGCCGGCGCTCTTTGGCGTCGGCAACGCCCCGACGCTTGCCGTCGCGGTCGGCTTCCTCGTGCTCTTCGGCTTGGGTTGGGGCTTCTTCGACTGCAACAACATGCCGATCCTCTGCCAGGTGGTGCGGCCCGAACTACGGGCCACCGCCTACGGCGTGATGAACCTGGCGAGCATCAGCTGCGGCGGCTTCGCCGACTGGGGCTTCGGCGTGCTCCGCGACCAGCACGTGCCGCTCAACGGCATCTTCGGCGCCTTCGCCGCCGTGGCGGCCCTCTCGATCGCCATCGTGCTCTGCATCAGGCCGCGGGATTTTCCCGCGCGCTAAAGCGAACGTCGAAATGGGCTGGCAGCGTCCTCCAACGTGACATATCATTTCATTCACACCACTCACCTCTCCGGAGACACCGATGACCGTTGCCGCCTCCCGCCACCCGCAGCTCGATCAGGCCACCCTGCTGAAACTCCGCCGCTTCAACACGCCCGCGGTCTACAACGGCTGGGAGCAGATCACGACCCACGACGCATCGCGTGAGGGGATCAGCCGCGAGCCGCTCACCGACTTCATGCCCGAGATGGGGCCGATGATCGGCTACGCCGTGACGGTGGTGGTCGAGCCGAGCAACCCCGCCCATCCCAAGCAGCATCCAGGCGCCTGGCCCAAATACTGGCGGTATGTGAGCGAGCAGCCCGGCCCGAAAATCCTCGTCGTGCAGGACCTCGACCGGCCGCATGCGGCCGGGGCGACCCTGGGCGAAGTGAACGGCACGATCATGCGGGCGATCGGCTGCGTGGGGGCGATCGTGGACGGCGCCGTCCGCGACCTCGACGAGATGAAGGGGGCGGGCTTCAAGGCGCTCGCCCGGCAGCTGACGGTGGGCCATGCCCACGGCTGCCCGATCCGCTGGGGCTGCCCTGTTGAGGTGTTTGGCCAGAAGATCGAACCGGGCCAGCTGATTCACGCCGACAAGCACGGCTTTTTGGCCGTCCCGCCCGAAGACGAGGCGAAGCTGCTCGAGGCGACGGCCTTCATGGACGCCAACGAATGCAACACGCTGATCGCCGCCGCGCGTTCGGCGACCGGCCTGTCGATGCCGGAGCTGATGAAGCGGCTGGAGCAGGCGGCCGACGCCTTCGGCGAGGCTGCCACCCGGCAGTTTGCCGCGGTGCGGGAAGGCCGCGCCGGCGCCAACGGCGAATGGGCCGGCAAGAAATAGCAGCCAACCCAGACGCCAAGGAGTTGTCAGCGGCCGGTGGGGCGGGCCGTCTTGCCAGAAGCCTTGGGCTTGCGGGCCGGCTTCAGGCTCTTTGACTTGGCACGGGCATAGCTCACCGGCTCCGGTTCGTCCGTCTCGTTGCCGGCGGCCGCCGTGAGGGCCACGATCCACGGGGCGAGATGCTCGCGGATCAGGGCGTCGGCCTGCGCCGGCGACGCCTTCGCCAGCGACTCGACCAGACGGGAGTGGACGTTGGCGGAACGGCCCGGAACCTCCGGCAGCAGTTTGTTGGCGGCGTGGTAGAGGCTGTGCCGCATGACGTGCGTGAACGATTCGTAGAGCACCGGGCAGCGGGCCTGCTCCACGAGCAGGTCGTGGAGTTCCACCTCCGCCCGCCAGTTGGCCAGCGACCGCACCTCCGTCGCGTCGAGCTTGCGGGCCACCTTGAGGAGTTTTTCCTTGGCCTGGCGGATCGGCTCGCCGGCATAGAGGCGGGCCGCCTCCACCTCGAGCGCCTGCCGAACGTGGAATCGCCCGAGCGCCTGCGATGCCGTGATCGGCTTGACGACCGTGCCACGGCGGGGGCTCGTCTCGAGAAAACCCTCCCACTCCAGCTGCGTCATCGCCTCGAGCACGGGCATCACGCTCACGCCCAGATCGGCCGCCACCTGCCGGCGGTTGAGCCGGTCGCCGGGCGCGAGCCGGTTGGTGAGCATGGCCTCGTAAAGCTGCTCGTAGACGCGGTTCGAGAGGAGTGTGGATTGCATCGGCTTGGAGAGATTGATCGGAAAGGGTCGCCCCGCGTCCCCGTAACTACGCGGCCGCCAGAGTTGGTCATGCGACGGGAGGGTTGAAGAATAGAAGATGGAGAGCACCGCCGCAAATCTGACGGCGGGCGAGCAGCCAAACGCGGTCATCCGTCGCCGGATGCGGCAGATACTCCGTCGCTACGACGAGGATGCGGCCGAGGCTCCGCCGAGTCCGGCGGGCTGCGTCCGCTTCGGCGAGAGCAGGATCACGGCCCGCTTGCCGTCGGTGTAATAAGGATCGCCGGTGAGGTTGCGGTGCGGGGCATCGTGGGGGCAGGCGACCACGCCACCCACGTAGCCGGCCGCCTCCACCCGCCCGGCCAGCATCAGGTCTTCAATCACGTAGTCCCGAGACTCGTCGACGTTGGGATCAATGCGGTGGGTCGTCAGGTTCCACGCCTTCGTGGTGAACCGCACGCCGATGTCGCGGCTCACCTGACCCACCCACACCGGCTTCCCCTCGAAGGCGAGCGGTGTGATCCAGAGCCGCAGGTGGAGCCGCTCGTTGATCGAGTGCCGCGTGCGCTGCAGGGCGATGTCCTGATCGCGGCCGAAGAGGTGCAGCGGGCTGACGGGCGAATAGCGGTAGTTCGATCCCCATAGAAACGCCCGCACCGTCTTCCAGCAGGTGGCCAGCGAGATCGTCTCGCTCTCATCCCACCGGGCCGCGAACCCGCTCAGGAGCGTCTCGAAATCGCCAATCAGGACGAGGTTCACCGGATCGCCGGGCCGCGACTGCGCCGCGTTCATCGTGGCCGACGGCATCGCCTCCAGTCGCGACACGAGCGTGTCGACCGTGCACGCCTCCACCGACGCGGCCGGTCGGATGCTGGCGAAATCCCGGTCCAGATAATCGGCGGCGATGCCCGGCACCGGCACGGTGAAGAAGAAATCGGTGGCAGCGGCCGCGGTGGTGGCGGGCTCGCCAGCCGCGGGCTCACCCTTGGCGAAGCCCATGGCCGCGGCAATCGTCTGCCGGATATTGCCCAGCCTGGTCAGCCGCACATGCACAGCCTTGGTGCCCAGGTCGAGCGTGGTGAAGACGAAACCCTCGGCCGTCTCACCAGGCGCGATCGGACCGAGCCGAAATCCGTGGCCGCGGAAGAAAACGTCCATGCGGGCATTGTTGAGCCATGCGGTGATCAGTTTGAGCGGCACGAGCGCGAGCAACGGCAGGAACACCCACCCCATCGCACCGAAGGCCGATAACCGGCGGCCGATGGAAAAGTGGTTGACCCCGGCAGCCTCCAGCGGCGTGAAGTAGTTGGGGTCGATGCTCACCATCTGCAGCCGCAGGCTCTCGGCCGAGCGATTCACGATCCTGAGGAAGACGGGCTGGATGCCCCGCCGCGCGACATCCACGCCGAACAGCGTCTTGGCCTCTCGGCCGGTCAACACGGCGACGGTCACGGCCGCCCGCGGCTGCTCCTGCGTCTGCGCCCGCGGCATGAAGCTGTCGCAGGCCGGGGCCGGATGGTAGGGAGTCGTCACCAGCCGCCAGAGGCGGGCCGGCAGCGACCAGAAGAAGCGGGAGATGTTCGCCACAGCCAACTAGCGCCTGCCGATGCTCTTCAGCACCCGCTTTGACATGCCGCCGATGTGCGACCGCATCAGCTTCCTCGCGGCCAGCGGGTCATGTTTCTTGATCGCCTCGTAGATCGCCCGATGATGCTTCGCCGTGGGGGCGACCCGCTTGGCCAGGATGGCGGTGTCGGTCTTGAGGTGGTTCCACGACACGACGAGCGAGATGACCTGGGCGTTCTCGAAGAAGCGTCGGGCCACCCGGTTATTTGATGCGGCCAGGATCGTCGAGTGGAATTCGATGTCGAGCGTGGAGAGCCGGCGGCGGTTTTCGGCCGCCTCCAGCCAGCGGGCAAGCTGTGGCCGCTTCGCGATCTCGGTCACTTCATCGCAGGCGACGCGGAGACGCTCGAGCTGCGCCGGAGAAGCGAGGCTGGCGGCCCGCTCAGCCGCATAGGGCTCGACCAGGAGCCGCATGTCGTAGAGTTCCTCGAGCTCCTGCGGGCTCACCTCGCGGAGATAGACTCCCGACTGCGGCCGGTGCTCGATGAGTCCCTCGGCCTCCAACTGCAGGAGCGCCTCGCGAACCGGACTGCGGGAGAGCCCCAGATCTTTGGCGAGCGACCGGTGCGAGAGCCGCTGACCAGGCCGCACCTCGCCACCGAGCAGGAGCTTGCGGACCTCGGTATACGCATTGGACTTGGACGGGGTCGTGCGGGCAGGAACCAATGCAACTCTCCGGAAAACAATCGCCTGGGAATCCATCGTTGGACGACACTCTTCTGAAAGCCACTCTACAGTGAGACGGGGCATCCGTCATGGGGGGGGCCACGGCCCGAAGCCGCCCGAACGGCATCCGCTCACATTCTGCTCATCAGCCGCTCATCATCCGCTCATTGACGACGTGCACGGGCCGGCGGTAGCCTCCGAGGCTGATCGGACAGTTCGGCCACACGGGGGCTCCACCATGATCGGACGCAGACGTTTTCTTTCGCATGCAGCCGCCGCCACGACGGCCGCCGGCACCGCCATGGCGCTCCCGCAGCGGCAACTTCGTGCCGCTGAGCTGCCGCTCCCGTCACAGGTGATCGACACCCACACCCACTTTTTCGACCCAACGCGACCTGAGGGTGTGCCGTGGCCGGGCAAAGGCGGCGAGCTCTACCGCCCCGTCCTGCCGGCCGAATGGCAGACGCTCGTCAAGCCGCTGGGCGTGACCGGCACGGTGGTGGTTGAGGCGAGTTCGTGGCTCGAAGACAACCAGTGGCTGCTCGACCTCGCAGCCCGTCATGACCGCGAGCGGCTGCCCGGCATGCTCGGCATCGTGGGCGTCGTGGGCAACCTGCCGCTGGGCGATCCGACCTGCGCCGCGTCGATCGACCGGTTTGCGAAGAACCGGCTCTATCGCGGGATCCGTGTCAATGGCGACAAGCTGCTCGCGGGCCTCGCCGACAACACGTCCACGGGCGACATTGGCCGCCTCGCCGAACACGACCTCTCAATCGACATCAACGGCGGGAAGGTGTTCGACGCCGCCGCCGCGGCCGCTGCGAAGTTTCCGAGCCTGCGGATCATCGTCAACCACATGGGCAACACGCCTGTCTCCGACAAGGGCCCGCTGCCTGAGTGGCGGGAGTCGATCAAGCTGGCCGCCCAGCACCCCAACGTGTTCATGAAGGTGTCGGCGATGGCGGAAAACGCCGCCCACACGATGAAGCTCCAGAAGGCACCGCTCGATCCGGCGTTTTACGTGCCGTGGCTCGACGCGGCCTGGGCTGCCTTTGGCGAAAAGCGGCTGATGTATGGCAGCAACTGGCCGGTATCGAACAAGGCCTCGTCCTACGCAGAGGTGCTCGACATCGTGAAGCCGTATGTCGCTCGCAAGGGGCCGGAGGCACAGAAGTGGTTCTACGCCGAGGCCTCGCGGGCTGCCTATCGCTGGGTCGAACCCAAGACCTGAGACACGACCTGAGACACGATCTGAGACAAGACCTGGGAACTCGATCGCTGCATCACGCCACGCGGTGCTTCTCGAGCACCGCGTCGGTGAGCCTGCCGCCCACGCCCGGCACCTCGGGAAGCGTGTAGTGGCCGTCCACCACGCGGATCGGGTTTTCCCAGATGTCGAAGAGCGACTCGTAGCAGCATTCCACCATCGGCGTGTTTTCCGTCGCCGCAGCCAACTGGGCGTGCACGTTGTGCTGCACGTTCGTGTGCGGAATCACGGAGAGGCCGTAGGCCCGGCCGAGCGCCGCCACGTCGAGCCACTCTTCGATCCCGGAGAGTTTCGTGACGTCGGCCTGCACGATATCGACCGCCTTTTGGTCGATGTAGTCGCGGAAATCATGGAGCGTGTAGATCGTCTCGCCGACGGCAATAGGCACGTCGAGCGCCTTCGCCAGTTCGGCATGGGCCCGCACGTCGAAGGGGTGCATCGGCTCCTCGAGCCAGGCGATGTCGAACTGCTCGAGCCGGCGGCCCCAGACGATCGCCGTCTTCAGATCCCAGACGGTGTTCACGTCGACCATCAGTTTGATCTTGTCACCAATCGCCTTCCGCACCGCCTTCACCCGCTCGAAATCCTCCCGCGGGTCGGGCCGGCCGAGCTTCATCTTCACCGCATCGAAGCCGCGGTCGATGATCCGCTGCATGTCGGAGATGAGTTCGTCGGTGCTCCAGGTCAGCCAGCCGCCGTCGGTATTGTAGGCCTTCACCTTCGTCTTGCAGGGGCCGAGATGCCGCCAGAGCGGCTGCTCCTCGAGCCTGAGCTGGATGTCCCAGAGCGCGAGGTTCATCGCCGCCAGGCCGACGCGGGCCACGCCCACCCTGCCGATAAAGTGGGTCGTCGAGTGCATCGCCTTCATGAGCGAGTGCCGCTCGAGCGCGGGCTTGCCGATGACCGCCGGTGCGTAGCACTCGTCGATCATCACCTTCGCCGCCTTGAGCCCCTTGGAGTAGTTCCAGTTGAAGCCGTAGCCGGTGACGCCCGCATCCGTGTGGATCCGCACCTGCAGAAACTCGACAGAATCGACGCTCGACTGCGAGTCGGTGATCGTTCGCTGCCCCAGCGGCACGTCGACGAGCACGGTCTCCACCCCGATGATCATCGGCGAACCGCTCAGAGTGGGCGAGCCGCCGGCGGCACTGCTCTTGCCTGCCTGGGGTGCGGTGGGCGTGGAACCGACACGGGCTGACGGCAGCGTGGACATACGACTCCGAATTCCTGATTTTCTAAGGTGAGACATGCCGAGCTCTTGGGATGGTGATCGGCACCGGGGAAACCCGAACGAGCAAAGCGCCCCTGATATACTGCAATAACAGTCGTCTCGCAATGAGACAATCTGTCTCAAATCGCGATCGCGGCTCTCGTCCGCCACGCCTCACCGCAGCGGCTCGAGGGCTGAAAACGTTGACGCAACACGCACTGCCGGCTACGATCGATCCTGTCGTGACAGTATTTTGAATAGAGTCCTATGTGGCTTCCTCATGGTTGTTCATGGGGATTCCACGGGTTTGCGGGTGGTGGGCTCCCAGTCACCTCCTCGCCATTTCTCCCTGCCGCTTCTTGGAGCACCTTCATGCCTTCGCATTCCTCGCGCTCAAACGCCAGTCGTCCCGACCAACGGGGCTGTCAGGAGTTCCGCTCCTTGATGTCGCGGGTGACCCGCCGCCAGGCCGTGCAGGCGGGCACGTTCGGCGCACTGGGCCTGTCGCTTGGCGACATGTTGAGGCTGGAGGCCCGGGGCGAGGCCAGCAACGAAGCCTTCCAAACGACGAAGGCCGGAGCGACCGGGCCGGCCAAGGCAATGAGCGTGATCCAACTCCACCTCGGCGGTGGCTTCCCGCAGCATGAGTCGTTCGACCCGAAGCCCGAGGCGCCGGTGGAATACCGCGGCTCGTTCGGCGTCGTGAAGACCAAGAACGGCGACGTCTTCAGCGACAACTTCCCCAAGACCGCCGCCATCACCGACAAGATCTCGATCGTGCGGACAGTGGTCGGCAAGATTCCCGACCATGGTCTTGCCACCTACCACCTCTTCAAGGGCTACACGCCTACCGCCGTCATTGACTATCCGGCGATGGGCTCCATCGTGTCGCACGAGCTCGGCGGCCGGGGCGAATTGCCCCCCTACATCGCCATTCCGAATCAGTCGGCCTTCGTGGGCGGCACGGGCTTCCTGAGCAGCACGTACGGTCCGTTCGAGCTCAATGCCGACCCGGGCCAGAAGGGCTTCAAGGTCAGGGATTTTTCGATACCGGAGGGCGTGCCGCTCGATCGCTTCGACCGCCGCAAGAAGGCCCGAGATCTCGTCCAGCGTCGGATTCGGGCTATGGAAGCCGATCCGGCCACGCTCGACACCATGGACGATTTCTACAAGAGCGCTTACACGCTCCTCACCTCGAAGGACGCCCAGAAGGCCTTTACATTCGAAGGTGAATCGGAGGACACGTTCAAGCTCTACGGCAACGACACCACAGGCTCGGTCCGCGGGCCAGATGGGAAATACCACACCAAGGGTCTGGCCGAACGGCTCATCATGGCCCGCCGGCTCGTCGAGGCCGGCACGCGGTTCGTCACCGTCACCTACGGATCTTGGGATTCGCACGTCGACGTGAAAAAAAGCTGCCTCGAGCAGATGGCCCCGCTCGACGCGGCAATCGCCGGCCTGATCACCGACCTAGACCAGCGTGGCATGCTCGACAGCACGCTCTTCTGGCTGACGAGCGAGTTCGGCCGCACCCCAAAGGTGAATGGCGATAGCGGCCGCGACCACTGGGCGCGGAACTATTCGATGCTGCTGGCCGGCGGCGGGATCGCCAGGGGAGTGATTCATGGCGTCAGCGATTCCACCGGCGGCGAGCCTGCCCGCGATGCCGTGCCGCTGGAGGACATCCAGTTCACCGTCTACAACCTGCTGGGCATCGACGCCAACAAGGAACTGGTGGCGTTCGGCACCCGGCCGATCGAGATCATCAAGGATGGCAACCTGGTCAAGGGCATCCTCAGCTGACTTGTGCCGCGAGCCTGCGGGACTTTGCCTTCGAGACCCAACGGGGCACCGACGAGGAGAACCCATCAATGCATTTTGCCTTTCGCGACCGTCAGTGTGGCCTGTCTTTGCTTGTGGCCACCGCGGTGGCCGCTGCAGCGTGTGCCGTGTCGCCACGTAGCCTCCTCGCCGCCGACGCATCGCCGCCGCCGGCTGCCGCTGATTCCGCAGCGAGCTCCGACACTCCCAGCTTCCGTCGCGACGTGATGCCCGTGTTGTTCCGGGCGGGCTGCAACGCCGGCACCTGCCACGGCTCGGCCCGCGGCAAGGACGGCTTCATGCTCTCGCTCTTCGGCTACGACCCGAAGGGCGACTACGCCCGCATCGTCAACGAGATGCCGGGCCGCCGCGTCAATGCATCCGTGCCCGAGCAGAGCCTCCTGCTGCTCAAGGCGCTTGGTGCGGTGCCGCACACGGGCGGCAAGCTCTTCGACAAGGACAGCGACCTCTACAAGACGCTCCTTCGCTGGATCGAGGCGGGCGCGCCGGACGACGCAGAAGCGGTGCCACAGGTCGTCGGCATCACGCTCCCCAAGGACAGCGTGGTGTTCAAGAAGATCGGAGGCCACGGGGTCGCCCGCGTGACTGCCCAGTTCAGCGACGGCACGAGCCGCGATGTCACCAGCCTCGCTCGCTTCTTTTCGAATAATCCGAGCGTTGCCACGATCGACGCCGACGGCAAGGTCACGGCCGTCGCCCCGGGCGACACGAACGTCTTCGCTCGCTACAGCCGATTCACTGTTGGCGCCGAGGCGATCGTGCTGCCTCCCGAGGAGGGCTTCGTCTGGCCGAATCCGCCGGCCAACAATTTCATCGACACGCTCGTCTTCGACCGTCTCCAGCAGCTTCGCATCATCCCGTCCGACCTCTGCGACGACGAGACCTTCCTGCGCCGCATCACGCTCGATCTCGCGGCCAGGCCGCCCACGGTCGAGGAATACCACGCCTTCATGGCGGACACGAAGCCCGACAAGCGGGCGAAGAAGATCGACGAACTGCTCGCCGCCGACGCCTTCGCCGACCTCTGGGCGACGATCTGGTCGGAGCACCTACGGATCATCGGCGGCAACTACGCCCCTCAGGCCACCCATGTGAAGGCGGCCGACGTCTTCCAGGAATGGATTCGCGCCCAGATGCGTTCCGGGAGGCCGCTCAACGAGTTCGTCGCCGACATGGTGGCCTCGTCGGGCAGCAATCTCTCGAATGGCCCGGCCAATCTCTACACCATGATGCTGCACCAGGTGCGGGTGGAGCCGAAGCCGCTGGCCGCCGACTTTTCGCAGCTCTTCCTTGGCGTGCAGATCCAGTGCGCGGAGTGCCACAACCATCCGTTCGACCGCTGGACAATGGACGACTACTACGGCTTCGTCAGCTTCTTTACCGGCATCAAGCGGAAGAACGGGATCGAGCCCCGCGAGCGCCGCATCTACTTCGACACCTCCGTCGAGCCCGCCAAGCATCTTGTCGATGGCCGGCCGATGCCGGCGAAGGTGCTCGGCAGCGTCGAGCCCGTTGGTGGCGACGGCGATCCGCGGAAGGCGCTCGCGGCGTGGCTCACGTCCCCCGACAACGAAATGTTCAGCCGCAACCTTGCCAACCGCATCTGGGCGCAGCTGCTCGGCCGCGGCGTGATCGACCCTGTCGACGATATTCGCGTCAGCAACCCGCCGGTCAATGCCCCGTTGCTCGATGCGCTCTCCAAGCGGCTCGTGGAGGTGAAGTTCGATCTGCGGAGCCTGGTTCGCGACATCTGTAACTCGCGGGTCTATCAGCTCTCAAGCCAGCCAAACGCCTCCAACGCCCGCGACACGCGGCAGTTTTCCCACAGGCACCTCGAGCGTTTGCGGGCCGACACGTTGATCGATTCGGTCGTGGCCGTCACCGGCGTTCCCCGCAAGTTCGAGGGCTTCCTCACGGGCACCCGGGCCATCGATATCTACCCCAAGACCAGCGGCGACACAGCGGGCCCCCACTACGGGGATCCGTTCTTCCACACCTTCGGCCGCGCCAGCCGCGCGACCGTGGCCGCCGCGGAGACGAAGCTCGAGCCCACGCTCTCGCAGGCGCTTCATCTGGCGGTGGGCGACAGCGTCCGCGACCGACTGAGTAAGGGGGGCGTAGTGAAGACGCTGATCGAGACGAAGTCGACGCCGGAGGACATCATCGACGAACTATTCATCCGCACGCTCTCCCGCCGACCGACAACGGAGGAGATGACCGGCATGCGCGAACTGGTCGGCAACGATGTGAAGGATCAGGCCGTCTACGAGGATATCTTCTGGAGCCTGCTCAACTCGACCGAGTTCCTCTTCAACTATTGACCACGCCCAACTGACGACCGACAGATGGCGACTCTCGCTCCGCCGAAAGCAACGATGACGACGGCCCTCTCCTCTTTCGCGTTTCCCCGGTCCAGCAGCAGCCGCGACCGGCGCGGCTGGGTGGTCGTGATCGCGGTCTGCTGGGCGCTCGTGTCAACTCCGGCTACGGCTCTTGCCGTGATGCACATCGAGGCCGTGTCGCCACGGATCGGCCAGCAGGGCACCACCGTCGAAGTGACGATTCAGGGAGCCTTCCTGAAGGGGACCCGCGAGGTCATTTTCTATCGGCCTGGAATTCGCGCCACGAAGATCACGGAACTGCCCGACCTCAAGTACCGCGTGGGCCTCGCCCACGGCAACTACATCGAGGAACAGATCTCCTGCCAGTTCGAGATCGCTCCCGACTGCCCTCCGGGCGAGTATCCCTTCCGCATTCGCACGGCCACGGAGATCACGACGGTCGGCACGTTCCATGTCACGCCGTTCCCCGTGATCGACGACACCGACCGTGAAGCGGGCGGCCCGAAGAACGACACGCTCCAAACGGCGCAGGCCATGACACCGAACGTGTCGATTCAGGGTCGGATCGCCAACAACTGGCCCGACATCGACATCTACCGGGTGCCCGCCAAGGCCGGGGAGCGGCTGTCGGTGGAGGTCGAGGCAGTCTGGATCGCCGACCGGCACTACGCCGACTCGGAATACGATCTGGCGATGCGGATCCTCGACGAGGATGGACGGGTGCTGGCCGCCAACGACGACAATCCGCTCCATGTGCAGGATCCGATGGTATCGCTGAAACTGCCCCGGGATGGCGCGGTGTTCGTCGAGGTCCGGCAATCCGTATTCAACACCTATCCGTCCCCTTACGTCGTGCATATCGGTACGAACCACCGCCCGCTCGCGGCCTATCCGCCGGGGGGCCCTGCAGGCACCTCGCAGAAGATCAGGCTTCTTGGCGACCCCCTCGGCGACTACGACGACACGGTGATGATCCCCGCCGAGCCCGGCACGTTTCCGTATTTCGGCGACGCCCCGATGCCGCTGCTCCTGCGGTCGAGCGGTTTCCCCAACGTCTTGGAATCAGAGTCCGCGGTGGAGACCCGTGTCGAAAAACTGCCGACGGCCGTCAATGGCATCATCGATCGATCCGACGACGCTGACGCATTCCGCCTGTCGGTGAAGAAGGGGGATCGCGTCCGCGTCCGCGTCTTCGCCGCCACGCTCGGATCGCCGCTCGATCCGGCAATCCGCATCCGGCGGCTCGATGCCGCCGGAAAACCGGAGGCTATCGAACTCGAGGCTGACGACGCCCTCGTCGTCGACCGTGACATTTTCGGCACGGCGTTCCGGTCTGTCGGGGGGCTCAAGGACCTGCTCGACCCCTCCGTCATCTGGGAGCCCAAGGCCGACGGCGACTATCTGCTCGAGGTCCGTGACCGGAACGGATCGGGCAGTCCGACGAGCGTCTACCGCGTCGAGATAGAGCCTGCCTCCGACGCGATCTTCACGCTCCTGCCAGGCACGGGCGATTGGAATGAGTCGCTCCGCAAGGTCGGCCTCGCCGTGCCGCAGGGCAACCGCTTCACGATCAACGTCTCCCTCCCGCAGGGCCAGGGGAACTCTTTCACGGGCGAGTTCGACCTCGTGGCCCGTGGGCTGCCGGCCGGCGTGCGGCTCGTGACTCCCCGCTTTCCTGCCGGGCTGTCGGGCCTTCCTGAGTGGCCCGTCCAACTCGTCGCCGATGCCGCGACTCAGCCCACGGCCGCCCTGATCACACTCGATGCCGTGCCGACCGACCGATCCCGCGCACTCCGCACCGGATCGCAGCAGAGCCTTCCGTTCATCAATCATTCCGGTGGAGACGCCTGGCGAACCGTCCGGCTCGACCGCTTCGTGATGGCGGTCACCGAACCGGCACCGTTCTCCATCGACATCGTTGCGCCGCAGATCCCCATCGTCCGTGGCGGCGAACTGGCGATCCCCGTGAAGCTCACGCGGCAGCCCGGCTTCGACGACCCGGTCGATTTCAACTGCGACTTCACGCCCAAGGGCGTCAACCCACAGCCTGAGGCCACAATCCCCTCGGGTGAGACCGAGGCGGTGCTGAAACTCTCCGCCGACACGAATGCGATGCTCGGCAAGGGCCCGCTGTTCGTCGTCGCCTCGCTGACGGCCCCCAAGGGCGACAAGGGCAACGCCGGTCAGATCCGCGTGTCGAGTCAGATCATCGAAATCACTGTGGCGGAGCCCTTCTTGGAGCTGGCCAGCCAGCCCGAGAGCCTCCGTCGCGGCGAGAAAAAGCGTTTCTCCTGGACCATTCAGCAGAAGAGCCCCTTCGAGGGGCAGGCGAAGGCCAAACTCTTGGGACTGCCCAAGGGGGTTCGAGTCATCGAACCGCTGCCGGTAATCACACGAGAATCCAAGGAACTTGCCTTTGAGGTCGAGGCCTCCGACGAGGCACTCCTCGGAGTTGTCAGCGGCCTATCATGTGAAATGACAGTGCTGGTTGCAGGACAGGAAATCCGTCAGAGGACGGGCAAGGGCACGCTCAGGATCGATCCGCGTCGCTAGAATTCTCGCTACCAGTCTTCCAATCCATCATCCCCAAACCATTCGTCTTCGAACCCCCAGTCGAACCCCCAGTCGAATCCCCAGTCGAATCCCCCGTCGAATCCCTAGCCGAACCTTCAGGAGTCTGTCCGATGCCCATCACCCTGCGTTTCATCATCGGGGCGTCCGTCGTCATGGCCTGCGCAGTGATGCCTTCGGTGTCGGCCGTCGCCGAAGATGCCAAGCCGGTCACGTTCGACGACAACGTCGTCGGCATTCTCAAGAAGAACTGCCAGCAGTGCCACGGCGAGACGAAGCAGGAAGCGGGTCTCAATTTCGCGACGTATGCCTCCCTGGTGAAGGGCGGCAGCGGCGGCGTGGTGGTGGTTGCGGGCCGCTCGAGCGCCAGCCGGCTCCTGGAAGTGATCGCGACCGAGGATCCCGACGCGCGGATGCCGCCCGACAACGACGCCCTGCCGGCCGATCAGATCGCGATGATCAAGACCTGGATCGACACGGGCCTCCGGGAGAATTCCGGCAGCTCGGTCGCCGCCACCCGCACGCTCGGCTTCAAGCCGGCGGCGGCGACGCAGGCCAACGACGGACCGCCGCCGGTGCCCGGCAAGCTGCCCGAATTCGAGCGACGCAAGACCCACCGCCCCTACCCCGTGCTGGCTCTGGCCGCCAGTCCACGGGCTCCGCTCGCGGCGGTGGCCTCCTACGAGGCGATCGAACTGATGGCCTCGCAGGACAAGAGCTATGGCGCCATCGCCTTCCCAGAAGGGGAGCCACTCGTGCTGAAGTTCAGTCCGTCGGGCCGCGTGCTGCTCGCCGCTGGTGGCAAACCGGTGCAGAACGGCGCGGCCGTGCTCTTCGACGTCACCACGGGCAAGCGGCTGTCATCGGTCGGCGATGAGACCGATGCGGTGCTGGCCGCCGACATCTCGCCCGACGAGCGGCAGGTGGCGATTGGCGGCTCCGGCAAGGTCGTGAAGATCTTTTCGACCGAAGACGGGAAACTCCTGCACACCCTCGCCAAGCACACCGACTGGATCACGGCCCTGGCGTTCAGCCCCGATGGGAAACTGCTGGCCACCGGCGACCGGATCGGCAACATCCATCTGTGGGATGCCAAGTCGGGTGGGATCGTGCTGCCCCTTTCCGAGCACAAGGGAGCGATCCGAACGCTCTCGTGGCGGAGCGACAGCGGCGTGGTCGCCTCCTGCGGTGAAGACGGTCTGATCGTCTGGTGGGACGTGAAAGATGGATGGCCGGCGATCACGAAGCCGAATGCCCACCCACCGGCGCGGCCGGCTGGCTCCTACGGCAAGATCGCCAGCGGTGTCCTCGACGCGGCCTTCGGACCGAAGGGCGAACTGGCCACCTGCGGCCGCGACGGCGTCGTTCGCCTCTGGGCGGACGACGGCAAGGAGTTGAAGAAGTTTTCGATCGCCGACGACAAGTCGGCCGGTGGGGCGCAGCCCAAGGGCGTGACGGTCCTGCCGACCCGCGTTGCCATCTCGGCCGATGGCTCGGTCGTGCTGGCGGGCGATTCCGCCGGTCAACTACACGCCTGGCCCACCGGCACGGGTGCTCCGGCCAAGTAGGGTGTGCGGCTCCAAAAGCTTGACTTTGAATTCGGCCCTCAATAAACTGTCATTCCAGTAAGGTTTGGCTGTCATTTCAGCAAGGTTTTGCTGTCATTTCAGTCAGTGTGGGGCTCCCGTGGCTGTTCAGTTGAAGGACAAGTTCTCCCGGGCCAGGCCGCCGGTCTTCAAAACCACCGGCCGCGTCATCTGGAATGGTGAGCCTGCAGTGGGTGCGCTCGTCACGTTGCAGTCGCAGTCGCACAATCTGGCGGCCAGTGGCAAGACGGATGCCAAGGGGCAGTTCACGCTCACGACGTGGCGGCCCGGCGATGGCGCTGTCGCTGGCGATCACGCCGTGTCGATCGAGAATGTCGTGATTCCTGGTTACACCCCCGATGGTCTACCGATCGAGATCAACGTGATGCCTCAAGTGTATCTCGATCCGAAAACATCCGGGCTCAACGCGACGATCAAGACAACCGGCCCGAACGTGCTCTCATTCGAGGTCGCCGGCCCGCGCCGCGAGGCGAAGATGCCCTAAAAAGGTGCCAGCCACCAAAATTGGGTAACCTGCCAAGCTGCCCATATCTGGTGGCTGGCACCTTGTTTGAGTAATTATGGCGATGTTCCAACGGCGCTGGTTTCTCTGCCTCGCGATCGTCCTTTGCGTGGCTGCCTCTTCCGCCCGCGGTGATGCACCGGCCGACCCGGCCGCACTCTTCAACGAGGCCATCCGGCTCTTCTTCGCGGCCCAGCCCGTTGAGTCGGCCAAGGTCTTCGATCAGCTCGTCGTGGCCCGTCCCAAGAGCGAGCCCGAACTCTGGCAGCGGGGCCTGGCCCTCTACTATGCCGGTCGCTTCGACGACGGCCGCCGGCAGTTCGAAATCCATCGCACCGTGAATCCGGCTGACGTCGAAAACGTCGCCTGGCACTTCGCCTGCGTGGCCCGCGACAGGGGAGTCGACGCCGCCCGCCGGGCCATCATCCCGGTTGGCGCCGACACGCGGGTGCCGATGCGGGAGGTTCTCGAACTCTTCGCAGGCCGTGCCGAGCCAGCGGCCGTGCTGGCGGCCGCCGAGGCCGGCCCAGAGGAGGCCCGCCGCAACCAACGCTGCTTCGCCCACCTCTATCTCGGGCTCTATTTCGAGTCGATCGGCGACGACGACCGGGCGAAGCGTCACATGCTCGAAGCCGCAGGCCCCTTTGCGATGGACCATTACATGGGCCGGGTCGCCCAGCTGCACTGCCGGCTCCGCGGCTGGACCGCGAAGCCAGAATAAGGTTCCAGCCAAGGCGAAACTCGTTTGATACCATCCCGAGACTGCCACCGTCCTTTCGAGGAGACCATCGTGAGTCGATTCAACCGCCTGTTTTCGTCACTCCCCTGCTGCGGGCTGATCGTTGCCCTGCTCGGGGCCGCGATCCCAAGCCTGGCCGAGGAGGCCGCCGGCCCGACCACGATCGTGATCGACGAGCGTGGCCCCGGCTGGCGGGATCTCACGACCGACGACTTCCAGAACGTCAACGGTGAGCCCACCACCTGGACATGGCAGGGCAACTCCGTGAAATGCACGGGAAAGCCGGTCGGCGTGATCCGCACGAAGCAGCCAGTCACAAACCTGGAAATGTCGCTCGAGTGGCGACACCTCTCCAGCGGTGGCAACTCGGGCGTGTTTCTCTGGGCGCCGCCCGGGGCTCTCGAAAACCTGCCCCCGGGCAAGCTGCCCCCCGGCGGCATCGAAGTGCAGGTGCTCGACCACGGCCTGACTGCACAGTATGAGAAATCCACCGGCAAGAAGGCGGACTGGTTCACGACCGACGGTGACGTGTTTCCCGTCGGCACGTCCACGATGCGGCCCTTTCCGCCCACGGCACCCGACGGCAAACGGAGCTTTCCCTCGGCCCGCCACTCCCGCGGCACGCCTGAGTGGAATCACTACTACATCCGCGCCATCGACGGCGAGGTGCGGCTCTGGGTGAACGGCCACGAGGTGTCGGGCGGCACCGGATGCACGCCGGCCACCGGGTTTCTCTGCCTCGAATCGGAAGGCGCGCCGGTCGAGTTTCGCCGCCTGCGGATCCGTGAACTACCGGCCGCGAAATAGCGGCCATCGACGCGGTGCCGGGGTCGTCCAAAACCACCTCCCCGGCAGTCCAAAAAGATGCTTCAATAGCGTTGCCCACCCCTTGAACCGAGGAGATTTCATGGCCGTTAGCCCCACCGCCGTGCCGTCGTCGCCGATCTACCGCGGCCCCCTGCCCCACGTGCACTGTGTCGAGCGGATTCCCGTCACGGTCTACGACCAGGCGGGCGACGCCAGCCGCGCCGTGGCCCGCGAGATTGCCGATCTGGTCCAGACCCGCGCGGCGGCCGGCCAGAAGACGGTGCTGGGGCTCGCGACCGGCAGCACGCCGGTCGCCGTCTACGACGAACTGATCCGGCTGCACCGTGAGGAGGGCGTGTCGTTCAAGACGGTCGTCACGTTCAACCTCGACGAATACTGGCCGATGGAGCCCGACGCGCTGCAGAGCTACCACCGCTTCATGCGGGAACACCTCTTCGATCACATCGATATTCCGGCCGATGCGATCCACATTCCCGATGGCCTGCTGCCGCGAGAGAAGGTTGCCGATGCCTGCGCCCGATATGAAGAAATGATCCGTGAAGCGGGGGGCATCGATCTGCAGCTGCTCGGGATCGGTCGGACCGGCCACATCGGCTTCAACGAGCCGGGCAGCGCGGTCGAGAGCCGGACTCGACTCATCACGCTCGACAGCGTGACGCGATCCGATGCCGCCAGCGATTTCTTCGGCGAGTGGAACGTGCCCCGACAGGCGATCACGATGGGCGTGGGCTCGATCCTCGACGCCCGGCGGGTCGTGCTCCTCGCCTTCGGCGAGCACAAGGCCGGCATCGTTCGCAGGGCGGTCGAGGAGCCGCCGTGCAGCCATGTGTCGGCAAGCGCCCTGCAACAGCATGCCGACGCCAGGTTCGTGCTCGACCGGGCCGCGGCGAGCCGGCTCACGCGGTTCGATTCCCCCTGGCTCGTGGGCCCGCTCGACTCGATGGGCCTCGCCTGGACCGATGCCCTCACGCGAAAGGCGGTCATCTGGCTCTCGCTCGAGCTCAAGAAGCCGATCCTCAAACTCACCGACGAAGACTACAGCGAGCACGGCCTGCAGGATCTCGTGAGCAACCGCGGCCGGGCCTACGACATCAACATCGAGGTCTTCCGCTCGTTGCAGGACACGATCACCGGCTGGCCGGGCGGCAAGCCTGGACGGCCGCGGAAGGTCCGCACCGCCGGCCAGACAGCGGCTGCAGTTCGCGGAGACCGTCCGGACGATTTCCCGAAGCGGGTGGTGATCTTCAGCCCGCACCCCGACGACGACGTGATCAGCATGGGTGGCACCTTCATCCGCCTCTGCGAGCAGGGGCACGAGGTGCACGTGGCCTACCAGACCAGCGGCAACATCGCCGTCTGGGACGAATCGGCCGACAGGCACGTCGACTTCGTGGAGGAATTCTGCCGGGCATTCGGCGTCGGCACGAAGTCGAGCGAGATCGCCGACACGATCCGCACGTTTCTTCGCACCAAGACTGCCGGCGAGGTCGATCTGCCGGAACTCCAGGCCGTGAAGGGCCTGATTCGCCGCACGGAGGCCCGCGCGGGAGCCCGCTACTCCGGCGTGAAGCCGGAACACATCCACTTCCTCGACCTGCCGTTTTACGAGACCGGACGCGTCCGAAAGAAGCCGATCGGCCCCGATGACATCGCGATCACGTGCCGGCTTCTCGACGAGGTGAAGCCGCATCAGATCTACGCGGCTGGTGACCTCTCCGATCCGCACGGCACGCACCGCGTCTGCCTGAATGCCATCTTTCAGTCGCTGGAGAGCCTCGCCGACCGCGACTGGGTCCGCCACTGCGAACTCTGGCTCTACCGCGGCGCCTGGCAGGAGTGGGAGCCGCACGAGATCGACATGGCCGTGCCGCTCTCCCCCGACGAGGTCAATCGCAAGCGGATGGCCATCTTCAAGCACGAGAGCCAGAAGGACCGAGCACTCTTCCCCGGCCCCACCGATCCGCGGGAGTTCTGGCAGCGGGCCGAGGATCGCAACCGCGAAACGGCCCGTCTCTACGACCGCCTCGGCCTGCCCGAATACGAGGCGATCGAGGGCTTCGTTCTGCACAGGGGCTAGCCATGTCCCCCTGCTTGCGCAGGGGGCTTGTATGTGGCTGAACCATGTCCCCCTGCTTGCGCAGGGGGCTTGTATGTGGCTGAACCATGTCCCCCTGCTTGCGCAGGGGGCTTGTATGTGGCTGAATCATGTCCCCCTGCTTGCGCAAGCAAGGGATTTCGCCCCTGTTTCCTCGGCCCAAATTGCTCTCGTGTGCCTCACACGACGGCGGTATCCTCCCCATCCCATCAAGCGAAGGGAGCCGCCGCATGAGCCTCGCGAATCGACTGGATCGTCGCACCTTCCTGCTGCGTGGGCTCGCACCATTGCCGCTGGCCGTCCTCGCCGGCGGCTGCCGCAGCATGCAGTTTGCCCGCGTGATGATGCCGGGTGACGACACCATGATCGGCAGCCACCAGGCCGGTCAGGAGACGTTCACTCCGCTTGTGAACGACGCCGTCGCAAAACTTCTCGCCAGGCACGTCGACTCGGCCGTGCAGCAGGTGTCGTATACGGAAGGCGCCGAACCGCTGCCGCCCCCGACCCGACGGATCTGCTTCGTCGGCGTCGAGAACAAGAGCGCCGAGGACATCGGTGATTTCAAGGAACAGATCTACCAGTCGATCGACAGCCGCATCCTCGAGTCGAGCGTCTTTCAGTCGGTCAATCGGCGATTCGTCGATGCCGGCCTCCGCGACACCCGCCTGCGGCCCGACCAGTTGCTCGTGCCCGAGCACATGCGGACGTTCGCCGGCCACATGGAGCAGCAGGGGCAGCCGATCGACTACCTGCTCTATGCGACGATCACCTCCGGCACCACCCGCGAGAACCGCGACTACCAACGCGACTACGTGCTCACGCTGGAGCTGGTCGAAGTCGGCACGGGCACCTACGACAAGCAGTCGGCCGAACTCAGCAAGGGCTACCACCACAGCCGCCTGAGCCGGTGGCGAGCCACCAATCCGCTGGCGCCATGAGCTGGCTTCACGAACAACACAGCATCGTGCTGTTTGTTCTTGGCAATCTCCGATTGCTGGTGCTCCGCTTCGCATCCTGCGAAGCAGTCTTCGACGGAGCCGGAATCGGCGGAAGCTCGAGGAGCTGTCTTCACGCGAAACACGGCATCCTGCCGTTTTCGCTTGGCAAACGCAGTTTGCTGGTGCTCCGCTTCGCATCCTGCGAAGCAGTCTTCGACGGAGCCGGAATCGGCGGAAGCTCGAGGAGCATTGGGCGTATCCTCGCCCCCGCGACGAGACTTCTGCCGTTCCGGCGGCCGCATACCCACCGGCTGCATACCAGTCTGTCGCTGCTTATCCCAACGCTCGCGGCCCTGATCACCCTGACCGGCTGCGCGACGCACATGATCCGCCTGCAGCCCGTGCGTGCGGCGTTCCAGCGGGGCGATGTCGCCGAGGCCGACAGGCTGATCGCCCACGAGCTTGAACAGCAGTCGGGCGAGGAGGACCTGCTGCTGCTCGACCGGGCCATGGTCACGCTCGCCGATGGCCGCCCCGCCGATGCCGAACGGATGCTTCGGCGGGTTCGCGATAGCTTCGACCATCTCGAGGAGGAGAGCCCCGCCGAGAACGCGTGGAGCATGCTCAGCGACGACGGGGCCAAGGCCTACGCCGGCGAAGACTACGAGAAGGTGCTCCTGCGGGCGATGCTCGCCCTCGCCAACCTCGTGCAGGACGGCGACGATGCCGAAGCCTACAGCCTGCAGGTGATCGACAAACAGCAGCGGATCGTGGCGGCCGCCGCGACGCCCGACGGCACGAACCCCAAGGCCACCTACCAGCAGGTCGCCCTCGCTCCCTATCTCCGTGGCATCATCCGCGAGGAGACCCACCGCGACTACGACGACGCCGCGAGGAATTTCCAACTGGTGGTCGACTGGCAGCCCGACTTTGTTTCGGGCCAGGCCCATCGTGCGCGGGCCGCCGGCGGCAGCCACTCACGCCGCGGCCACGGCGTGGTGCACGTCTTTGCGCTGGTCGGCCACGGGCCGTTCAAGGCGGAGGTGGAGGAGATGCCGACGAGCACATCGCTGCTGATCGCCGACCAGGTCCTCAGCACGCAGTTGGGAACCACGCTGCCTCCCACGGTGGCACCGATCAAGGTGCCGCGCATCGTCGCGGCGCCGGGCGCCGTCGGGAGCGTGCAGGTGGCGGTGGGCGACTGGGCGGCGGGGCAGACGGAAACGATCACCGACATCTCGCAGATGGCCCTCCGGCAGCAGGAGGCGGTGCTGCCGTATGCCCTCGCACGGGCCGTGGCCCGCCGCGCCGTCAAAAAAGGAACGATCT
>JBILKZ010000050.1:0-25797 GCA_044376405.1 Pirellulales bacterium | reverse complement strand
CTGTCGAGCAGAGCGGCACCTACAAGGTGCTTGCCAAGCACAACAAGTTCGAGGCCAGCCGCGAGTTTCTCGCCGGCGCCTCCGCCGGTGAATTCGCCAACCTGTCGGCCGACGTTGATGGCATGCGACGGTTCGCCCGTACCGCCGAGGGAGAGGTGCTCTCCTCGTCGCTGGCGGACTGGCTGCGGACGGCCGACCTGACGCCGGCCGAGCGGCTTGTGCACCGGGAACTCGAGGTGTGGAACAGCCCCGCCGTGCTGCTGCTGTTCACGGCGCTCGTCAGCCTGGATTGCTTTCTCCGCAAACGGCAAGGACTGGCGTAAATGGACAAGCGACGCTGGTTCGAAGCCCGGTTGCGACGGTTTTCTCGCGTGCGGCGGCACCTGCTCAACGCAGCCCTTGCCTATTCTCTGGGCACGACGGCAGCGGTCGTCGGTTGTGCGGCCCTGATTCTCCTGGCAGGCTGGCTGCCGTGGGCACCGTTGAATCTCGCGGTCTTCGCCGCGGCTTGTCTGGTGGGACTCGCACTGGCCGTCGCCTATTTGCGGTACCGGCGCCGCTTCCGTTCGCCGCTCGCCGAGGCCTTCGTGGTCGAGTCGCTCTGCGGCGGACTCAACAGCCGCGTGGTCAGCGCCTGGGACTTCCTCGAACAGGACTCGACGGAGCCGCTCGCGGCCGCGGTCGTCGACCTCGCGCGGGCCGATCTGGAGCCCGCCGTCGAGAGCCGCCTCGATCGCCGTCCCCGCGACCTCGCGCGGCGGCGGTTCCTGCTCGCGGCCGTCGCGGTCGCGGGCCTCGCCTGCACGCCCTGGTTCGGCTACCACCGCCTGCTCGCCACGGTCACCCGTTCGTGGCAGGAGACCTACGACCTGCTCTTTCCGGTGCAATACGCCTTCGAGCCCGGGCCCGGGCGGCACGTGCGCCGACTGGGCGAGAGCATCGATCTGACACTCACCTTCCCGCGACGTTCCTACGAACAGGTGACGATCATCCTGGAGAAACGCGGCGGGAGCAGTGAGGAGACCGGCGATCAGGAGGTCTCCCGCGTGCCGGTCGACGTGGATGCCGCGGGCGTGGCCCGCTATCGGGTTACGAGCGTGGTGGAGTCCGAGATGCAGGCCCGCTTCGCCTTTGGCTCGCGGACCACCGACGCCCGCGAACTCATTTTCACCGCGCCGCCCGACCTCGTGAACATGCAGACCGAGATCATCGCACCGGCCTACACGGGCCAGTTGCCGCGGTCGCTCGAAGGGGTGCAGCAGCGGCTGCTGGGCTTGCCCGGCACGCGACTGTCACTCGGCTTCTCGTTCAGCAAGGATCTAGAATCGGCGGAGATCACCTGGGACGACGGACAGACGCTGCCGCTGGAGGTGACCGGCCGTTTCGTGACGGCGGGGCTCGTGCACACGCAGGCCCGCCGGGCGCAGCTGCAGGTGAAGGACATCCACGGGCTGACACTCGACGATCCGCTCCTGATCGACTTCGACCTTCAGGTCGACGAAAAGCCGCAGGTGCTCCTGCCCAAGCATCTCACCGACGACATGCCTCTGCTCGCGGAGGCCGTCACGATGTTCGGCTTCGGCGCCCGCGTGCAGGACGACTACGGCGTGACCCGCTGCCTCCTCCGCTGGCAGAAGAGCACGGTCGACAATCCCACGTCGATCATCGAGCAGGGAGAGGTCGAGCGGCTGATATCTCCGTCGCAGCGAACCGCGGTCGTGAATTTCGAGAACGTCTTCGAGGGGCTGCAGGTGCGGCCGGGCGACAAGGTGAGCTTCGACCTGGAGGCCGCCGACAACCGCACCCCCGACAAACAGATCGCCCGTTCGCGTCGCTGCTCGTTCTTCGTGTTCCAGCAGGATCTTGGCGGCCTGAATATCGCGCAGCTCGGCTTCGGCGCGGCCCGCGACCTCGGCGAAGAGCGGATCGCCAAGAGCCGGAAGGCCACGGCCGTAAAGAGCCCCGACGGCCTGCGGACGAAAGAGCAGGTGAAGAACGAATTCGTCGGCGACGTGAAGACCGCGACGCAGGCACCTGTGACCCGCGGCGAATTCGGTCGGGCCACCCAGGATTATTTCCGCGTGCTCGCGGGAGCCACCTACGAAGACGCGTCACCGCGGACCCCGCCGTCCGCCCCGGCCGGCGGCAGCCCACTGGAGTCCGAGAACCGATGAACCGCACCTTCCCACGCCTGTCGCTCCATCCACTCGTGATCCTTGTCGCCATCATGCCGCTGGCGGCCTGCCTCGCCGTCTGCCTGGCGGCCGGTCTGGTGGTATCACGGCTGCATGCCGGTGAGGCAGCAGCGTCTGGGGCCGCACCGGCTGCCGCGCCGGGCACCGCTCAGTTCGTGGTTCAACTTGTGACCGATCTCGATGCCGGCACGCTGGCCAGCGACACCGAGCAGGTCGAGGAGATCATCGAGACCGAATACACGGCCGACGGCAGCGTCGACAAGAAGATCGGCGAACAGGCCACGCTCTGGGTCCGCAACGCCCACGTCGACGGCCGATTTTTCTTCGAGCGGTATTATCAGGAAAAGTTCGTCGGCCGCAGCAGCCGGCTGGAGATTCCGGTGGCGGACCTGCCAGTGGGTGAGCACTTCATCGAGCCGGGGCACCACCGGTTCGTGGTCGCGGCCGACGGCACGATAAGCTCCGCTGATCCCGACATCCGCGTTGCCGGCCGCACGGTGTCGCTGCGGCTGCACCGCGTCGAGATCATGCCGGTAGATGCCACGAAGGCGGGGCCGCCCGAGTTTCGCCTGATGCCGGCGGAATTCGGCCTGCTGTCGGCGCTCCCCGATTGGAAACTCGATCCGGCGGCGCTGCCCGATCTGAAGACGACCTTCGATCCCCGCAAGCCGAGCGCGGCGGCCGGGGTCTCGCCACTGGCCGACATGCTCAGCCGCAGCGGCCGGTTCCAGTCGCTCGGCGTGTGGCTGCCGGCCAACACGCAGGGCGCGGGTTACGTGCTCGTGCCCAGTTGGCAGGCGTTTCACGTGCAGCCCGGTGGCCGGGTGGGTGTGGCCGACCAGCCCCGCGTGCCGGGGATCGAACTGGGCGACTCGGTGGTCGTCGTTCCCTACCGGCAGGCCGCGGGTCGGATCGGATCGCGGAATGCACTGAATGCCGGCGTGGGTGCCGAGCGGCTTGGCCCCGCCATGAACCTCGGCCCCACGCTGCGGCCGCTCGAGTTCGTGGCCGGCCACGAGAAGCCCGACCCGAACCTCTCGATCGAGATAGATTCCGACGCCAGCAAGATGCCGAACAAGTTTTTCGTGGCCGACAACACCACGGGCGACAAGGAGGCGATCCGCCTCGTGGCCTTCGAGTGGAATGCGCCGATCTACGAGCGCGGCGGCGAGGGGGTCGTGTCGGTGCGGTTTCGTCAATCCTCGGACCATCCGTCGCTGACGCAGCCGGAGGTGCGGGCGGAATGGAGTCCCTACCAGCCGTCGAACCCCATGGCCCGCAGCTGGCAGCCGGTTGACGTCCTCGACTGGCAGGCGGGCGGCGACCGCGGCCTGCTCAGGTTCCGCGTGCCGGACGTGCCGTTTCAATATGCCGTGTTCCGCCTGGCCGTGTGCGACCGCGGCGACACGAAGCCCTTCCCGCCGCTGTCGGCCGAGATCCCTAGCTGCATCGTCGACCGCGGCCAGCGGGGCTCGGTGAGTGTCGTTTCCAATCGGGGCCGTAATGCCTTCGTGGCTGGCGAGCCCATCTCCCTGCAGGTCGTGCTGCGGTCAGCCGAGCCCCGGCCGGCCGGTCAACGCACGATTCTTCTCACCCATCCCGACGGCCGCGAGGACAGGCTCCCCTTCGACGATCCCGGCGCCGCCTGGTGGAGCCAGCCGTGCGAACTGCCCGCCATGCGCACCGCCCGGCTCGAGAGCGGCTCCTACACGATCACCGTGGCCGACCTGCCCGCGGGGATCGCGGCGGTGCCGTGGCGGTTCGACATCGCCACCGCCGAACGGCCGAGTCTCTTCCACGTCGTCAAGCCGTCGAAATACACGAAGGCCATGAACAGCCTCGAGCCGAGCCACCTGAGCGACAAGCAGACGCCGATCGACCTCGACCGGGCCGTCGACACGCTCTCCCGGCTCGGCTACACCCGCGTCGACCTGATGACCTATTCGACGAACCATCATCTCCGCGGCCACGCCTGGCGGGAGCGGCTCTCCGAAGTCGATCCGCGGCTGCCGTCGCCAGACGCGGTCTACACTCCCACGCCGCGTGAGCAGATCCTCAACGCCTGCGTCCGTCACGGCATGCAATACAGCGACGTCTGGCTGAGCTACAACGATTTTCATCTGCCGCGGCGGATCGAGTCATACATCCAGGCGAGTGAGCGCTGGATCGCTCGCGAGACGCAGTCCATGCGGCATTCGCCCGCCTTCGACGGCATGATGCTCTACGACGAGATGTACGAGGCGGCCGTGTCGGGTCTCGTGCCGCACCATCAGAAATACTTCGGCGCGACCCGCATCCGGCTCGCCGAGGAAAAGTTCGGCGTGCCCCCGTCGAAGATCGAGCAGGCCTTCTCCCGCTACCTGCAGCGGCCGCCGGCACAGCGCGATCCGGCCGTCCTGCAGCAATACATCGCCTATCAGGACTGGCAGCAGCACGGCTGGGCCGAATACATCGACAGGGTCGTCGACGTGGCGCGGGGCATCGCCCCGGCCGCTCGGTTCGGCACCTACCATCGCACCTGGATGGGGCCGGGCAGCTGCGACGACATCTACCACGGCTACGTGCCCGACCTGTTCCGCAATCTCGACATCATCAGCCACGTGCACTACGCCGACAACATCACCGGCTGGGTGCACGCGCCGCTCTTGGCCAGCATCCTGCGGACGGGCCGCGGCAAGACGCTCTACCTCAACATGCCGCTGACGCATGAATCCAGCTCCGACTTCGACGGCCAGTACACGCGGCAGATGGCGTTGTCGGTGCTGTCGCTCGGCGCCAACGGCGTCTCGCAGTATGGCCTGCTCCACTCGTTCGAAGACGGTCCCAACCCGCACACGGCGCTGGCCAACGAGACGACCCGCGTGCTCAACCGTGAGATCCTCCGCCCGTTCGGCGCGATCAACGACCACACCACCGACGGCTACCGCCGCGTCGGCATCGTCAGCACCCTTGCCCAGCACGCGACCAGCCGGTACAAGCCAATTGCAGTCTCCTGCCAGACCGAGGGCATCGCGGTCGCCTGCTGGCGGCTGGGCTATCCCGCCACGTTCCTTCGCGAGGATACGCTTCAGGAGCCGCTCGATGATTTCGAGGTCATCTTCGTGCCCGGCATCCACTTCGAGGGCGAGCTCTCCGAGCCGGTCATGCAGCGGCTGCGGGCGGCGGTGGATCAGGGAATCAAGGTCGTGGTGGAGGGCGACAGCCAGTTGCAACTCCCCGGCGTGATGAAGCTCGCCGACTGGAAGCTCGACAGCTACTACATAGGTGATACCTACTTCGCGACCTGGGAGGACGACGAACTCAACAAGGTCTACCGGGCCAGCCAGCCAATCGTCGACTACCTGCGGCCGAAGCTCACCGAGTGGGGCGTCGAACCCGCCGCGCGGGGCGATTTTCGCGTCGGTCCCAACTGGCGCAGCGGCGGCGACATCCAGTACCTCATCCACGCCAACTTTGACGATCCGCCGTATCGCCATTCCGTCAAGCAGTCGCAGGTACTCCCCAAGGTGCAACGGCTCCAGGTGCCACGGCGCCGCGGTACCGCGGCCTACGACCTGCTGGCCCAGCAGCCGCTGGAGATCATGCCCGCCGACGGGCCGCACGCCGACCGCGAGCAGGCGATCGACCTCGATCTGCGGAGGCTGCAGGGCGCGATCGTCGCCTTCACGCCGGAGCCGGTCGCGAAACTCGAGACCAGTCTTGCCTGGAAGGCCGACACGGGCCACCTGCGTCTGGGGGGGGAACTTCGCGGCGTGTCGGGCAAACCGATCAAGGGCGTCTTCCCGGTGCGGATCACGCTCCGCCAGAGTGGCACCGCGCGGGAGTTCGACCGCGTGCTGGGGGCCGACACGGCGGCTGAGTTCACGCTGCCGCAGGGGTCCGCCGACCGGGACACCACGATCGAGGTTCGCGAGGCCCTCACCGGCCGTACGGCGTCGCACACCCTCGTCGTTCCGGCGCGGCCGGCCTCGCCAATTGAGCTCGCAAGCCCGCAGGCCGTTGCCATCCCCTACCCGGCCGAGGTGGCGAGTTTCATCGAATCGAAGAAGGCGTCCAAGCAGGCCGTCACGATCGCCGTTGCCAGGAGCGTGGCGGGGGCCGACGCCGTGGCGAGCGACCTCGTACTCAAGCTGAAGGACCGCGGCATCTCCGCCAGGGTCGCACCGGAGTCGAGCGTGTATCGCCGTCCGGTCGGCGACCCGAAAGCGGAAGACCCTCTCGGCGACGGCTTCCACACCTGGCGGGGCTCGCAACCGCTGATCGGCCCCGGGCTGGCCGTCGATGGGCCACTCGTGGTGCTCGGCGCGGCCCGCGGCTCGCTCCTGATCGACGCGCTTGCCGAGCATGGCTACCTCTCCCACCGGCCGCTCGGACAGCCTGGGGAAGCGTGCCGGCCGAGCGTGCAGGTCGCCACGAAGGGACTTCACTTCGCGCACGACACACTCTGCCTGATCGCCAACGACGCGGCGGGCATGCAGGCCGCGGTCGACTCCCTCTTCGGGGCCGCCGCACCACCAGCGGCGGAGGCCGGCGCGCGACAGGCGGCGGCCGTCGAACACACCGCGGCCGACACCGGCGCGACGGCGGCGGTGCCGGTGACAACGAAGATGGGCACCAACGAGATGATCGAACATCTCAAGTTCGATGCCGCCGGCAATCTCTACTTGGGCACGTGGGGTCATGGCAACAACTTCTATTCGCTCGACAAGAACGGCGCGGTCCGCTTCGCGCGGCGGCTGCCGGAGATGGGCATTCGCCGTCTGGAGGTAGCTGAGGATCGCGTGCTGGCCTACACGGCCGCGGGCGCTCGGCTCTACCAGTTCACCCACGACAACAAGCCGCTCTCGCAGGCTCGGATCAACCTCGACCCGGGCGGCACGCTCGCCGACGACGACTACTCCCTCTCCGACGCTGATTTCCTCTGGCTCCCCGGACCGCGGCGGCTGCTCCACAACCTGGGCGACAGGCTGCGGCTGGTCGACGAGCAAGGGAGAATCATCGCCGAATGGGAGGGGGAGGCCTATGAGGACAAGGACGTGGCCGACAAGACGCTCCGACGGCAGTTGCACGGTTACTCGCTCAGTCCCGACGGCAGCCGGATCGCGCAGCTGGAATCGAGCCAGTATTTCACGAGGAAGGGCTACGAGGACGCGGTCGTGTACGACGTGCATCTGGTCGTCCGCGATCTGCGGGGCGGCCTGCTGCACGAGTTCAAGGAGATCGACAACGGCAAGGAGGTGACGGCGAGGGTGGCGTGGCCTGCCGACACGGCGGGCCCCGTCGTGTATGCCCCCAATGCCATGCTGGCCGAGGGACATGAGCGGTGGCTGTTCGATCCCGCCTTGAAGCTGCTGGAGAAGGTGCCGTATCGGCAGGGCATGCTGTCGCTCGGAGGAGAGCGACGGCTCGTCCGTGACGGCGCGATGCTGCTCTATTACGACACGGCCGACCGACTCGTCTGCAGGATCGGACCCTTTGCGATCGCGCCGACGTTCGCGGCCGTCAGCCGCGACGGCAGCTATCTGGCCACGCTCGACGAATATGGCCGGCTGCAGATCTTCGCGACGGTTGACGGCCGCAGGCGTGCCGACACGATGGTACCGGAACTGGGGAGCGCGATCGCCTTCACCCCTGATGGCAGCCAATTGGTGCTGGGCGGCGCGCGTGGCACGGTCCTCGCGTTGGATCTCGACGGCAAGCCCGTCTGGCGTCAGGAGCTGTCGCAGTCCAACCCGGCGCTCGGCGGCGACCTGCCCGAACGTGATCCGTCGTTCCCGGATCTGACGGCCCGCCTCTGGCCCGAGACACGTGACGAGCCGGGACAGCTCGACAAGCTCGTGCGGCTCGGGCCCAACCGGCTGGTCAACGGCGATGCGGAGGAGCAGACCGGCTGGCAGGCTCCGCAGGTCGACTTCCGCGGGCCGGGCCATGAGAGCAGCCGAGGCCTCGCCGTCGGCCCATCGCCCGTCACGCAACAGGTGAGCGGCTATCTCGGCACCCACGCCACCTGGGTGCTTGAATTCTTCTACCGCGCTACCGACGCCCAGACGCCGGTTGAACTGCTCGCCGGCCTCATGGGCGACGGTCGGTTCCGCGAGTCAACCGCGGTCCGGCTGTCGGCCGACACGCAGTGGCGGTTCGCCCGCGTGGCCTTCAAGAATGGCGAGAAGTGCGGCACGTTGACGGTCGGATTCTCGGCGGCGGCCGGAGGCTGCCTCGTCGATCGGGTCAGCCTGCGTCAGATTCGGTTCCCGAGCATCAACCACCTGCTCAGCGAGCCGCTCTACCCGATCGCACCGGTCGTTCTTGAAAACCCGCTCTACTCGCAGCAGTACGATCCGGTTGGCAACCTTCGTGAACAGGCCGTCAACCGCGTGCTCATCCCGCCGCTGCACACCGGCAGCCTCAACCTCGTCGAAAATGCCTGGATGCAGAACGGCAGGCTCAACGACACGTCGGACCACTGGTACATCCAGCCCTTCAGCCGCGAAAGCCCCGAACTCCCGATGTCGCTCTCGCTCCGCGAGCCGCGCTGGATCTCGATGCTGGCGGTCTACTTCAACCAGCGCCGGCCCGACCATGTCGCACCGCACTTCGACATCTACGGGGTCGATCCTGAGACGGGCAAGGACCGGCTGCTGGCAAGCGTCCGCAACAACGCGCAGGTGTTCCGGCTTGTGAAGTTTCCGCCGATCAAGACGTCGCTCGTGAAGCTCGTGCTCGTCAACTCGATCGAGCGGCACCGCACCGTGAGCGAGATCGAGTTGTACGGTCCCCTCTCGGGCCGCGAGGGACAGCCCGCGTTCAATGATCCCGAAGGCCAGAACACCTACATGGGCGACTTCACGCGCGTCGACAAGCGGCTGAAATCCCTCGCGGACGATTACCTGCCGCCGCTCGTGCGGGGCCTCGTTCACGACGAGGCGGTCGCCTGGCACGCGCCGATCACGCAGCCCCTGCTGGCCGAGGGCCGCATGTATCTGGGCCGCACGTTCGGCCAGAACACCTCGCACGCGCTGGCCGAGCCGCTCAAGGATGTCTCCAGGGGTCGCGCCGGCGGCTTCGGCTATACCCCATACGGCACGTTGTACGCTGGGCTGATCCTGCGGACCGGCAACGACGGCAAGCTCTACTGCCTCAATCCCGATTCGGGCACCGAGCTCTGGTCGGCGGCGCTCGGCAGCCGGCTCTTCGGCTGCCCGGTCTGCATCGGGGAGGACATTTACGTCGCCAACGATCTGGGCAAACTCTTCCAGCTCGATCTGGCCAGCGGCCAGATCATGAAGGAAGCCCCGATCGGCGGGCTGGTGCTCGGCTCGCTGGCGACAGACGGCCGCACGCTCGTGTTCATCACCGACGACGGACGGCTGAGCGCCGTCGATTCCGCGACGTTCAAGACGCTCTGGCAGCTGCCGATCGCGGCGGCGACCGACTCGACCCCCGCGGTCGATCAAGGCACGGTCTACCTGGCCGACCAGCAGGGGCTCGCCCAGGCTGTCGACCTCGCCACCGGCCGGCCGCGGTGGGCGACGCCGCTGGGAGATGAATTCGCCCGCTGTCCCGTCGTCGGCCCGAACGTGGTGGTGTTCGGCTGCCGCGGCGGCACGCTGGCCGCTCTCGACCGCGTGACGGGAAGGATCCTCTGGAAGCAGCAGGTCGAGAGCCGGTTCGAGTATGAGCCACTGCTGACGGAGAACGGCCTGCTCTTCTTCAGTGGCGGCACGGCCATGCTCGCCAGGCTTGACACCGGCGAGTCGACTCCCTGGCAGCCGATGGCTGCATCCCGCGGCAGGCCCGCGCTGCTCTCGCCGCCGTTCACGCTGCCAAACGATCCGGTGGTGCCGCTGAGCTACTACCGCGGACGGCTTGCCTTCATCGAACGGCCGGCCGACAAGCCCCACCAGACATTCCAGATGAATTTCGCCTGGCATCTGATGGGGGGGTCGTACACCGTCCTCGCCCCAGTCGAGAAGGCCGCCGTGGAGGCCAAACCATGATCCGTTTCCCGCCATCCCGTTGCCTCGCCCACGCCATGCTCGCTCGAGCCGTGCTCCTCTCCTGTCTGCTGGCTGGATCTGTCGCTGGGGCTCGAGCCGCAGCCGCTGCTACCGACCGGGTCGATCTCGTCGTCGCCTGGCGGGAGAGCAAGCCGCAGGCGACGGTGGTGGTTCGCGATCTGCCGGCCGACCTGCCTGCGCCGCCTGCGGTGGCATGGTCGTTGCTCGATCCGCAGGATAAGCCACTCGCCGGCGGCGAGGTAAAACTCTCCCGGATCGACGGCACGTGGCAGGCCGCCATCCCGCTCGACGCGATCAAAGAACCGAAGAAGACTCATCGGCTTGAAGTCTCGCTCCGCGATGCCGTCGCGAGTGTCGACTATGCCGCGCGGGCGACGATCGTGGGCGAGACGGCGAGCGTGCCGTGGTATGCGATCGTGGGCGAGGGCATTTGGCCCGATCGCAGTGTGGCCTTCATGGTCTCGCTGCCTGGCGACAAGTCGGCCCAGCCGCGTGACATCCCCGTCGCCCTGACGGTCCGCGATGGCGACGAGGCGATCGCCTTCCAGCGTGATCTCCGTCTGCCGCCCGACGGTGCTCGCAGCGTGCACCGCATTCCGGTCACGCCCGACACCGCCGCGACCGTCGGCCCTTATCTGGCCGAGATCGACATCGACAGCGAGGTGCACGGCCTTTCGTTCCGTACGCAGGAGCGGTTCGCGCAGGCGTGCGCGGAGATTCCGCTGAGCAGTTTCGAGCGGGGCGCACGCGGCGACTGGTTCACCGCCGACGGCCAGCCGCAGGGCTACCGCTCGCTGCAGTTCTACTACTCCGGGCATCTCCAAGACCTCCAGCAGCGGGACTATCCGCGGATCGGCTACGACTCTGCAGAAAAGCATGCCGGCCGGCAGTCGCTCCGCATCGGCTACGACAGCGGCAAGCCCGCCCACGTCTGGTCGCAGCAGGTGCTGCCTGGCAAGCCGACGGCGCTCTCCATCTGGGTCAAGGGCAACAACACGGCCGACGAACTGCTGGTGTCGTTCGAGGACCACATCAACTTCTCGCTGCCCGCCTGGCAACGGAATGCAAACTTCTCCGAGTCGAAGGTCTGCACGCTCGACTTCGAGGGCTGGCGGCGGTTCACGGTGCCCGTCCTCGGCGCGGGGCTGCAGGCCAGCGGCAGCAAGGGCTCCACTACCGACATCGATGCGCCGGTGAAGATCCTCGCAGTCACGGTTCGCACGACGGTGGCCAAGGGGCAGCAGGCCGGCGAGCCGCGGCAGGTGTGGCTCGACGACCTGTCGGTGCAGACGCAGGCGCCGGAGAACGGTCGGCTCTCGCTGGAGCTGGGCTCGAATAGCGACGACGGTTCCCTCACCGACAAGACGGTGATGGTCGTCTCCATCGGCAACGGGCGCGGCGTCGACCTCCCACGCGGCAGGCTCAGTCTCACCGCCCGCGACCCCGAGGGGCAGGCCGTGTGGACACAGACCCTCGACCTGCCAGCCAAGGCGGGGCAATTCACATCGGCCGAGGTGCCGCTGGAGGAACTCGCTCGCAAGCCTGTGGGTGGACCGTTCGACATCGATGCGACGTTCACCGATGCGAGCGTGCCCGGCGCCCGCATTACGGGCCGGCAGACGTGGAAGTTTTCCCGGCAGGCGGCAGTCGTACACGACTTCGAACACCGCGAGACCTACAGCGGCTACGCGCCCGGCGCGGTGACCACATCGAGGGCGACCGTCGTCGACGGTGGCGTTGACGGCAGCAAGGGTTCGCTCGCGCTCAACGTCGTGCCCGGTCAGGCCGACAACTCGGTGCTCCTGCACCCGGCCCTGCCCGGCAAGCTCGACTGGGTTGAACTGATGGTGCACGGCGGCCCCCATCCGGTGACCCTGCAGCCTTGGTTCATCGACGCGGGCGCCACGGGCGTCTGGCTGCGAAGACACAACCTCTTCTGGGCCGAGCCGATCACGGTCGACTGGCAAGGCTGGCGAAAAGTGACGGTTGCGTGCCCGCCGATTCCCACGGGCCACGCGGAAAAGTCGCGGTCGTTCCTGTTCGAGCCCGCCTATCCGCTCAATCTTGCGTTCAACGCCCAGGCGACCGGCGACCAGCCCGTCGAGGTGCGGATCGACAACGTGCGGGCCGTCACGCATCTGCCCCGCGACGAGTGGCACCGCATCGAGATCGAGTATCCCGACGAGAGCCGCATGCATGCCCCCGGCGCCCCGCTCACGGCGATCGTCACCAACTTCGGGTCCGAGCCGGCGACGTTCGCGGTCTCGTTTCAGCTGCGGCAGGCACAAGGCTTCGTCGCCCGGCAGGGTACCATGCCGCTGGAGATCAAGGCCGGGGAGCGGCGGCACGTGACGCTCATCGACAGTCTCTCGCCGGGCGTCTACGACCTCGAGCTCACGGGCGTCGGCCCGCAGCCCGTCCGCGGGCCACTCGCGGTGCTGCCGGCGGCCGGCTTCTTTGGCCCGCAACCTGCGACGATGCTCGGCGATCCGCTCGCGCTGCGCCGCCAGCTGGGCTTCACCAACGAGCGGATCTATCTCGACTGGGACAACGTCGAGCCGGCCCCCTACGTGCGGCATTTCACCTGGTTCGAGATGGAATCAGGCAAGCGAAGGGAACTGCCCGTGATGCCCGCGGAGCTGCGGCCGCTGGCCGAGGCGAAGGAGAAGACGGCCGCCGCGGTAACCGCCGTCGTGACCAACGTTACCGCGCTCCAGAAGAAGCTCAGCGAACTGGCCACCGCTCGGCAGCAGACCCTCGTCAAGGCCGAGGCAGCAAAGAAGAACGTCGATGCGGCCGCGTCGGACACGACAGCGGCCGCTGAGAAGAAACAGGAGGCGGCCCGCAGCGCGTTTGAGAATATTCGCCAGTCGGTGGAGGCGGCGGAGCAGGCGATTCACGACGCCGAGGCCTTGCTCGAGCAGGGGGCGGTCGACCATGCGCGGCTGCAGGCCGAGGCGGCGGCGGCCGCCAAGGCGTTCGAGGCGGCCAAGCTGCCGTTCTCGCTCACACTCGACCCGGTCGTCGGCTTCGCCGCCGACTGGGCCGGCCCCGAGGCCCGCGAGGCGCTGACGAAGGGTGTCTACAGCCGCTTCATCCCGAATATCCTGCAGGTGCCCGACCGGCTCATCGACTGGAGCCTGTTCGTGCGGGAACTGCAGCGGGAATACCGGGGCCGGTTCGATCGCTGGGTGTTTTGGGAAAATCCCGATCTCGACCAGGCGCCGCAGAACATTCCGCCGGAGCGGTACCGGCCGCTGCTCGAGATCTTTCATCGATGGGTAAAACTCTACAACCCGCGGTCGCGGGTGATCGCCGGCGGATTCAACTTCGACAAGGCGATTGACTACCTGAGGAAGATTCCAGACCCGCACACGCTGCCGTTCGACGAGATCGCGATGCAGGTGAATCTCGGTGAACTCTCCCCAGAGAAGGGCGACATGGAGGGTTTCCTCGACGATCTGGACGACCTGCTCAAGCTCCGCGAGACACGTCGGACCGTCTCGATCACGGAGCTCGACTGGGGCATCGGTCCGCTGGTCTCGCCGGTCGAGCAGGCGGCCTACCACGCGAGGGCTGCGCTTATGCTCCACTCACGGGCAGCGGCGGCCCACCAGTTTCAGTTGGTCAACACCGGCTTCGCGCTCGACGGCTACGGCGTCTTCTACCGGCTCCCCTACGGCAACTCCGGCGACCTGCAGACGTTCAAGCCGTCCTATGTGCCGAAGCCCGCCTACCTCGCGCTCATGGAGACGCGGCGGTTCCTCTCGCAGTGGCAGTACGTGACGAGCGTGTCACTCGCCGACCGCAGCCTCGACGACCAGCGGGCGTTTGTCTATCGCAACGGGCAGCAGCAGTTGGCGACGGTTATCTGGCGGGCGGTCGACGGCGAACGGATCTATACAGTGCCGCCGGCTTGGCGGGGCGCCGACATCCGCGACGCCTTCAACATTCCGGCCGACGCGACCGCCGGCCTGCGGGTGACCCCGCTGCCGCTGTTCATCACCCTGCCGGCGGGCTACCAGCTCGACACGTTGCTCGAAGACCTCAGGCGGCTCGCGGCGGCCGACGGCAGTCATCCGGTCTGGCTCGACCTTCATCTGGCGGCAGCCGACAGCCGCACCCGCTGCAACTACCAGGCGCAGGGGCAACTCACGCTGGCCGACCATGGTGGCCAGTTGCCAGGCTCGCGGACGGTGCGGGAGCCGTTCGTCGCGGGCATCCAGCAGGAGCAGTTCACCTTCGTCGCCCCGCAGGCCGGCGCGGCGCTGCTGCGACGGCGGTGGCACTTCGACGGCACCGGTCAGGTGCTCCAGATGTCGCTCAACGGCGGCGCGGAGCAGACCTGGAACCTGGGGCCAGGGCAGGACAACGAGCCCGGTGTGCGGGAGACGATGTTCGTGCTCTCCGGCTGCCGGGCGGGGGAGAACCGCGTGTCCATCCGATACGGTGCTCCGGGCAATGCGGCCGGTTACCGCGTCGAGCCGCTGGCCGGCGACGAGGTGCCGCTGAGTCGCTTGGGCGCGATCAATGCACGCCAATCCCGCGGCCGGTTCTTGAACCACACGAATGCCGCTGGCTCACCGCTCTCGATCGGCAAGACGACCTATGATGACGGGATCGGCACCCATGCCACGTCGTTCATCGAGTATCCGCTCGACGGGCTGTTCGAGCGGTTCGAGGCGACCGTCGGCATCGACGGCAGCACCGAGGGACGGGGCAGCGTCGTGTTTCGCGTCTACGTCGACGGCAAGCTGCGGGCCGACTCGGGCGTCGTCAACGGCTTCGACGTGGCCAAGACGCTCACGGTCGACGGCCTCGACAAGGCCGGGCGAATGATCCTGTCGGTCACCGACGCTGGTGACGGCGATCGCAACGACCTGGCGAACTGGGTGAACGGTAAGCTGGTGCTGAAGGCCCGCACGAAGACGGAGAAGTGACATGCGCGACAATCCGATGGTCGGCCAGATGGGGCTCGTGCTGCTCGCGGCGGTGCTCGTGCCGGTGCTCGGCCCACCGCTGGGCCTGTCACCCCGGCCGGCGGCCGCACAGGAAAACTGGCTCGACAAGGCCGCCAACCAGGCGATTGCCACCTTCGACGGCACCGGCGCCGACGGCCAGGAGGAGTCGAAGCAGGACAGGCGTGGCAAGGTCATCGTGAGGCGGATCAAGCCGCAGGCGAAGAGCGACTGGAACACCGACCCCACCGCCCTGCCCTACTTCTTCTACCAGATTCGCGAGCGGACACAGGGCCGCTTCCCCGTCTACCTCGACAACGAGGGGATCGAACTCACCGGCGACGAAATCTTCGAGCATCCGATCATCTACTTCACCAGCCACTTTCCGTTTCTGTTCGGCGATGATGAGCGGGACAACCTCAAGAAGTTCCTGGCCCGCGGGGGCACACTGCTGCTGGACGACTGCACGGGCTCCGGCCCCTTCGTCGACGCGGTGCCGGTGAACGTGCAGCGGATCATCCCCGGCGCCGAGCTCAAGCTGATGCTGAAGGACACGAAGGAGTTCGGGGGCTTGTTCGACCTCGTCTACAAGCTCGAGGGCATGCCGGAGCTGAAGGAGCAGTTCATGCAGCCCTTCCAGGCGGCGTTGCTCAACGGCCGGCCGGCGATCCTGGTCTGTCCCAACGACTACGGCTGCTACTGGGAGGTGTCGTCGCCTCCGACGGCGCTCAACCCCCTGGGCAACGCGGCCCACAGCGAGACGACACCCACGGCGCAGAAGGGCCGCGAGGAGGTCTACCAGCTCAGCATCAACTGGCTCTTCTACGCCTTGACCCACTGACAGATCGGCACGGGCAGTTACGCTGCCGAGATTGGAGATCGATCCGGAGGCGGCCGAGTGGATCGTCCGCGGCGCCGAGATGATCGTCCGCGACAACCGCAGTCCCGGCGCGGTCGCGGTCGTGTTCAACGACAACAACGTCGGCGGTGCCCGGACGTGGTCGAGCAACCGTATCCGCAAGCTCTACGCCGCGAGCGGCTCGTTGGCGTGGAGGTCTTTCGCAGGACCAAGCAAGTCCGCGACCGCGACACCGGCCACGTGGACGTCGTGCAGAAAGATCGCAAGGTCCTTGAGCCGCTTTGCCTGGTCGATCCGCAGCCCACCGAACTTCTTCTTCCAGCGATAGTAGGTCTGCTCCGTCACGCCGATCTTCTTGACCGCCTCGAAGACGGTCTTGCTTCTCCCCACCTCAACCTCGACCTCTCGAAGCTCAGGGATGATCTGCTCAGCCAGTTCCTTCTTTCCGCGTGGCATTTGTTGCCTCCCTTGGTTTGCTCCACCCCCAGATTCCCTCTCTGAAAGTGGTGCCGTTTAAGGGGGGCAGGTCAACTTTCTCCTGACGGGGATAGCAGTTCCCTGCCCGAGGTTACCCCGAGCAAAAAATCATAAAAATCGCGGCCCCCGGATAACAATCTCTGTCTTTTCGACATATTCTAGAAGTGGTTCCGGCGGCCTCGCCGGAATGCCCTAGGGCGACTATCATCCCCCTGAAATACTTGGGGTAGTGACACTGCCCTAGCCCACCCTTCGAGACCGCCCCAGTGACCAGCATTGCAACTCCTGGCGCCACCGCCTGCCGACTTCCCTGCGACGGCCACATCCTCCAGCTGCTGGTCGCCAGCCTTGTGATGGTCGTGCTCTCCACGCTCGGTGGCTGCTCGGCCACCGCCACGCGGAATCTCGCGGAGGCAACGGCCTCCGCCGCCACTCCCGCTGAGTCTTTAGCGCCGCCCGTCTCCACCCCGCCCTACGAATGCAAGTTCACCGAAGATGCGATCGCCATCAACGGCACGCTCGACGAAGCCGCCTGGGAGAATGCCGCGACGATCGAAAACTTCTCCATGCCGTGGCTCGGCAAGGACAACAAGCCCGCTACAAAGGCCACCCGCGCGAAGATCCTCTGGGATCGCGAGAACCTTTATATAAGCGCCGACCTCGACGACGCCGACCTCTACGCCGACGTCACCGAACACGACGGCCAGATCTGGGACAACGACGTCTTCGAGGTCTTCCTCAAGCCTTCCACCGAGAAGCCGTCTTATTACGAGTTTCAGGTCAACGCCAAGAACACGCAGTTCGACTGCTTCATCCCACGGCGTGGCAGCGTGGGCCGGTTCAAGAAGATGCACGACTTCGGCATCGAGTCGGCCGTGTCGCTCCGCGGAACGCTCGACAACTGGACCGACACCGACAAGGGCTGGTCGGTCGAGATGCGAGTCCCTTGGTCAAGCTTCATGCAAACCGGCGGCCGGCCCGAGCCGGGCGCCGAGTGGCGGTTTGCCCTCTGTCGCTACGACCACGACGTCAGCCGCGAGCAGCCGGAGCTTTCCACGTCGGCCCCGCTCTCGCAGTTCAGCTTCCACCGGCATGAAGACTACGCGCCGCTGCGGTTCATCGGCCCGGCGGTCACCGCCTCGAAGCCTTACGGCATTCCGAAGATCGTGCCGGTGTCGACGTCGAAGGTTGTCGGCTCGCCCGAGCCTCCCCTGCCCTACACCGTCGAGCGGGTGTTGCCGAAGGCGAAGCTGCCGTGCCCGATCGCGGTGGCCCACCAGCCCGGCAGCGATCGGCTGCTCTACGTGACCGAACCGTGGTCCTACCAGCCGTCGAGGGTGCTGCGGATGCGTGACACGCCCGACTCGTTCGAGCCGGAGCTGCTGCTGCCCGAGGATGGCAGCGTGCACTACGCGATCACGTTCCATCCGAAGTTTGCCGAGAACGGTTACGTCTACATCGGGAGCAATGGGCCGGGAAAGCCGGCCGGCCCCAACAAGGAGGTGCCGAAGAATGCCGACGGCAGCCCCAAGAAATTCACGCGGGTCACACGGTATGTCATCGATCGCGAGCCGCCCTACATGTTTCACCCCGAGTCGGCCACCGTGATCATCGAGTGGGATTCCAACGGCCACAATGGCGGCGACATGGCGTTTGGTCTCGACGGCATGATGTATGTCGGTTCGGGCGACGGCACGAGCGACTCCGACGCCGACCTGGCCGGCCAAAATCTCACGCTCCTGCGGTCGAAGATCCTGCGGATCGACGTCGACCACCCCGATGAAGACACGCCCAACGACGGCCGGCACTACTCCGTGCCCAAGGACAATCCGATCTTCGACGCCGGCAGCCCCATCGCCGCGGTGAAGGACGCCCGGCCCGAGACCTATGCCTACGGCTTCCGGCAGCCGTGGCGGATCGTGATCGACAAACAGACCGGCCAGATGTGGGTGGGCAACCAGGGGCAGGACCTCTGGGAGCAGATCTATCTTGTCGAACGCGGCGCGAACTACGGCTGGAGCATCGTCGAAGGCACGCACAAGTTCAACGATGAACAGAAACCGGGCCCGACGCCGATCTCGAAGCCGATCGCGGAACATCCGCACGCCGAGGCGCGGGCGATGACCGGCGGGCTTGTCTACACAGGCTCTGCCCTGCCGGAACTCAAGGGCGCCTACATCTACGCCGACTACTCCACCGGCCGCATCTGGGGCATTCGGCACGATGGCAAAGAGGTCACCTGGCACAAACTCATCGCCGACACCACGCTCCAGATCACCGGTTTCGGCACCGACTCCAAGGGCGAGATGCTGATCTGCGATCACCAGCCCGGCGAGTCGGGCGGCTTCTACACGCTCGTGCCCACACCGCCGGTCGCCAAGGACCAGCCCCCGTTCCCTAACAAACTCTCCGAAAGTGGCCTCTTCGCGTCGGTCGCTGGCCACAAAATGGTGCCCGGCGTGGTTCCCTACGAGCCGGCCTCGCCGCTCTGGAGCGACGGCACCTTTAAGGCCCGGTTCTTCGCCCTGCCGCCGACGATGAAGCAGGAAGGAAAAATCGTGCCTGCGAAGATCGGCGTGACCAACGCCCGCGGCTGGAACTTTCCCGACGGCACGGTGCTCGTGAAGTCATTCGCGATCGACGAGGAGGAGGGTAATCCGGCGACGCGAAAGTGGATCGAGACCCGTTTCATGCTCAAGGAACAGGGCGAGTGGGCCGGCTACAGCTACGAGTGGAACGACGAGCAGACCGACGCCGTCCTCGTGGCGGCCGAAGGCAAGGACCGCGAGTTCCAGATCCGTACCGCCGACCTCGCGAAGCATGCCGACGGCGTGAAGACGCAAGAGTGGCACTACCTGTCGCGGACGGAGTGCATGATCTGCCACAGCCGCGCGAGCAACTACGTGCTCGGCCTCTGCACCGTGCAGCTCAACCGCGACTACGACTACGAAAAAGTTCTTGGCGAGGGCCACGCGACCGACAACCAGCTTCGCACGCTCGAGCATCTCGGACTGCTCGAGGTGAACTGGTGGGGCGACGGCGCCGGTGCCTTGCACGCCAAGGCGGTCAAGGCTGGCATCGACGAGAAGGATCGCTGGCCGTGGGTCGGCCGCCAGACGGCCTCGGCCGATCCCGATGCGGGCCGATTCCCGCAGCGGCGTTCCGTCCTGCTCGCCAAGGCCCCGGCAGCGACGAACCGGCTCGTGAATCCCTACGACGCGTCGCATCCGCTCGAGGCCCGGGCCCGCTCGTATCTCCACTCGAACTGCTCGAGCTGCCACGTCTTCGCCGGCGGCGGCAACGCGCAGATCGACCTCGAATACATGACGGCCTACGAGACGCGGCCGCTCGACGCGATGAAGGCGATCGGCATCACGCCGCTGCATGCGACATTCGACCTGCCCGTTGCGAAGCTGATCGCGGCAGGGCATCCCGAACGGTCGGTGCTCTTCTCGCGTGTCACCCGCCGCGGCCCAGGCCAAATGCCGCAACTAGCGACGAGCATCGTCGACGAGAAGGCGGTCGCGGTGCTCCGCGAGTGGATCGAGTCGCTGACGGCCAAGCCGGATGACGTTTCGGCGCGGTAAGTCCGTTATGCACCGTTCACCATGCAGGAACTCCCAAATGGCGACCGTTCGATAGCATCGGACGCACGCATCCAGCGGCTATCGCAACGGCAGGTGAATGAGTCGGTTTTGGAACTCATCGACGGTCATGCCCGCCAGACACAGTTCGGCGTCTTCGATCATCCGACCCATCGGTGTGCCCTGGGGCGCGAACGGAACCCCGTCGAACGTTATGCCTTGCCGCTGCCACCGCGCCGCGATTTCGAGGAAATCGCTGTCCTGAGTGAACAGCACACGGCCAATCGCCGTTGCCCGTGTCAGCAATTCCTCGTCGGATATCTGCCCCGCCGAGTCTTCTTGAGCGGTGCGGACGTCGATCCGCTTGCGCCGAAGCCCTTCTGAAACGCCCGCTGGCACATGCACGTCCATGTAAACGGCCAGCGGCATGAGGCGGGTCACCCGTTGCGGCCATGAGCCGCTGCACGTCGCCGGAGAAGTTCATCCCGTGAGATGGACTCCGGCCCTCGGGCCCGCTCAGCCAGCGCTTTCCCCGCCTCGATTGCCGCCACGATGCTGTCGTGGCGGTCGTGGAAGTAGGCGAGAGCGGCGTAGACCTCGGCCGGCTGAAGATCCGGATGCTGCCGCAGAATTTCCTCTGCAGACCAGCCATAAAAATACTGCTCCGCTGCAATGTGCTCGACGGCATAACGGGTGCCTTCGATGACGGCTTTGCCGTCAGTCGCAATGGTGATATGCGGGTATGTGTCAGCGGTCGCCATTTGAAAACTCCTTCGGAGCCGATGATTCTTTGCCTACCCTTCTGCAGGATGGCTCTCCAGTCGATCAAACGGTCATATGCCGGCAGGCCGGGGCGGCAGGAGCCGCCCCGGCCCAGAACCGGTTGCGTTCTTCGCGGCGATCACTTCCGCATGGTTCACGCTGCACCGTCATTGCAGCCTTGAGCGGGCAAGCGATTATTCCGCGGGCTATACACGAGCGGCACGACCATTTCTGCGGGATCAGCCGTCGGTCGTGCAGCTGGGCTGCTACCGCCGTCGAGATACGGCCAGATGACCTCGCTGCTGCCGGCTCCTGCCCCCCGATTCAGAGCCGCCAGCGCTGGTACCGCGTTTATCGTGAACCGTGCGACCATCTCCGGCCTGGACTGGCCCTCGACGGTGCGAGATTCGATGACGACATCACCCACGAGCGCCTTCAGGACCGGAGCAGCGGCACCGACATCCGAAAGAAGCACATCACGGAGCCGGTTGAGTTCCGCCAGAACGTCCTTCTCTTTGATGCGAGTGACCGGCGGACTCTGGTTGCGGCGGCGCTCCGCGACAAGCTCCGCCTTGAGGGCCTCCAGATCGGCTTCCATCTCGGAGACCTTCCGAATGATGGCCCTGATCGCGACGTCACCTTCCATTTCTTCGAGGTTCCGGCTGACCCGGGCGATCTGTCGCTCTCGGTTCGCAATCTCCCGCTCGAGCTTCTTCGTCGAGAACTTCGGCCGGCGGGCGGCCGCTGCCAGCACGGCGCTCACGTCTTTCGCGAGCTGCGCCGTGAACTCGTCTGTGAAGATCGCCGCCGACACGGCAGCCCGACATCGCCCCGCGGCCGTTGCGAAAACTGCTCGAGCGACTGCACCGCGTGCTCATCGACCATCCACGGCTGGCCAACGATCCCGCCAGCGCCAGACTCTCGTCCGCCACGCCCAGCGCGATCACGGTTGAGGTGTCGGCGATCGCCCTCACCGGCGACGATGACGAGTCTCTCGCCATCCGCGAGGAGGTGCTCCTCACGATGATGGAGGTGATCCGCTCCTGCGGCTGCGACACCTCCGCCGAGCCGACCGCGTCGCCCGCCATCATGCGGTCCGCCGCCTGACGCCGGACCGCCGCCAAAACACGCCCCGCCCCCCGCGGCGGGGCCAAAGGGGCACGGTGTGGATAAGTTTTGACGGGGGTGCGGGATAATAGATCAGGGGCGGGTAGCAACCGTCCCCCGACGACCGCACACTTCTCGTCCGAAACCCATGCGTGAACCCGACCCCCACGTCCTCTTGGTGCAGCAGCTGTTTGTGCGGCATCAGCCGCAGCTGCGGGCGTTCGTGCTCTCGCTGTTGCCTGATTTTGCAGGGGTCGACGACGTGATGCAGGAGGTGTTCCTGACGGTCACCACCAAGGCGGACGATTTCCAGGCCGGCACGAACTTCATGGCCTGGGCGGTGACCATCGCCCGCCACAAGGTCTTCCACTCGCTGCGGCGGCTGAAGCGGCCCGTCATCAGCGGGGCCACGCTCGATGCCCTGGCGGCGGCCTGCCCCGAGGCGCTGGCCGACGACCGCCGGCTCAAGGCCCTCGCCGACTGCATGCAGAAGCTCGCGCCGCGGGCGAGGGAGCTCATCCGGCTCCGCTACCACCACGAGCACTCGCCCGGGGAGATCGCCACCCGGCTCACCCGCACCGTCAATTCGGTGGGCGTGGCCCTCTCGAAGGCCCGCGTCGCCCTCCGCGAGTGCATCGAAAAACAGATCGCCCAGGCCGACGCCATGGGAGGGAGCGCATGACCGACAGCACGCCTGATTCCCGCCTCCCTTCGTCCGAGCACTCGGATTCCGGCAGCTATCTCGACCCGCTGATCAACGGCTATTTCGACGGCCTCTTCACAGACGACTCGATGCGGGAGTTCGAGGCCGCCATGCAGGAATCGGCGGCTGCCCGCCAGCGGTTCTGGGAACTGGCCGTGGTCCATGCGGCCAGCCGCGACGCAGCCCGGATGGTCTGGGGCGACGCCGAGCGGGTCCACGCCGCGGATGGATTGTCTGCCGCGCCCGCCGATACCGAGGGCCGCGATCGTGCGATTGGCCGCGTTGGCATCCGCCGCCTCGTTGCCGCGGTGCTCGTCTCGCTGGGTGTAATGGGCATGTCGGCCCTGCTCTGGAGCGTCGGCGGCCCCATGGGGCTCTGGCCTTCGGTCAGGGCTTCACTCGGCATCCCGGAATCGGCGATTGCCGAGATCAGTCGGACCCGATACGCGACCGAGGCCGGTTCCACCGAGCCGCTCGCGGCTGGCCGCAGGATCGGCAGGCAGCGGCTCGCGGTGGCCTCCGGGGTGGTGGAGATTGCGGTGCGAAACGGCGTGGTCCTCGTTGTCGAAGGCGATGCGGAAATCGAGGTGGTCAGTGAAAACCTCGCGTTCCTCACGCGGGGCACCGCCGTCGTGCGGCTGCCGCGAGGCCTGCCGGGCTTCGTCCTCGAAACACCGACGGTCACGATCGACGCCCGCGGAGGACAACGCGACGGCGAGTTTGCCGTGCGGGTCGATGCCCTGACGACCGACGTCCAGGTCTACTCCGGAGACGTCGTCGCCTCCGCCACCGCGACGGCTGGCAACGGCCGGTTTCCGCGGCGGATAGGGGAGGGCACGGCCATCCGCTTCGCAGCGGCGGGGGACTCGGAGCCGGCCGCGATATCGTTCGACCAACGGCGGTTCGTCCGGCGGCTGACGCCAGAGCCGGGCCGAGGCTTCCACATGGAGGGCCACGAAAGGCCACCAGACGTCAATTTCGGCACGCCGGCCATCGCTTCAATCGACATCACCCGAGCGACGGGGCCGGTCGTCATCGACGGGAAGCTCGACGAATGGAACCCGGAGGGCTTCTTTCGGCGGAGGCGGCGGGACGAGCCCGATGATGACGACTGGATCGAGGGGCGGATGATGTACGACGACCGGAATCTCTACATCGGGGCCCGCGTCGGCGATCCCGCGCCGATGCGAAACTGCGTTAATCCGGACCTCGATCCCCGCCGGATTTGGCACGGCGGGGCGCTGCAGGTTTTTCTCTCCGTGGACCGCGACATGGGCTGGCCGGCCGACGGATCGATCCCCAACTACTACCGGGATCGCCGGCTGGTGGCCGGCCTCGCCGACATCCAAAAGTCGGAGAATCCGAAGCTGATGACGGCGATCATGTGGCATCAGGCCACGATTGGGAAAAGCCGGCTTCTGGTCGAGAAGCAGATAGCGGGGGGCGAGGTCGTCTTCGATCCCGAGGGCGCGGAGGGCGTCTTCGTGGAGACCGCGGATGGTAAGGGCTATACGCTCGAATATGCCATCCCCTGGACGGTGCTCGGCGCGGAGGACGATCCGCCACGCAGCGGCGACACGCTGGCCGCGGCGTGGGAATTGCATCTGAGCGACGCTACGGGCCGCATCTGGCGGAACCAGATCGTCGAGATTCGCAATCCAGCGGAGCCGCGTGGAATCTATCTCTACGAGCGGGCCACCACGTGGGGACGGGCGGACTATCGCTAGCGGGCGTGTCTGAAACAAAGGTCGGGGAAGGGGAGGAACCATCATGAAACGCATGGCAAGACATGGCTTTACCCTGGTCGAACTGCTGGCGGTAATCGTGATCATCGGCGTGCTCTTGGGGCTGCTTCTGCCGGCGGTGCAGGCGGCCCGTGAGTCCGCCCGACTGGCCGGCTGCATGAACAACCTCAAGCAGATGGGGATCGCCACCCACAACTTTGAAAATGCCCGGCAGGGTTTTCCACCGTCGATGACGGCCGCGGCGTATCAAAATACCAATGGCTACAACGGCGGCACCGGCCTGCCTTTTTTTGCGGTGCTGCTTCCCTACATGGAGGAGAATCGGGCTGCGGCCGCGGCCGGGTTACGCATCGATTACAGCCAAGGGCACTTTGGCCAGCAGTGCTGTGCCGCCGACGACTTCAGCCAGGCGACATTGGATAATACGTCCCGCCTCCGAAATCTCAGGATGCCGTTCTGGAATTGCCCGACTCGCGGTGCACGGCGGTGGGCTTCGCTCGACTACGGCATGCTGCTCATTCACGATTGGAACTATGCGTCGGGCGCCGACCACCGCTGCTCGATCCTCTCCACGGGAACCCAGAACGGAGCAGGTGGGGGAACCTGTACCGAGCCCCTGAGCAACACGGGAATGGGCCCGCAGGTGCTCAACGTCGCGATGGGGCCAATCAATTCGAGCGGCTACGTCACCACGCATTTACGGGTTCGGACGGTAAGCACGACCACCAGCACGGCGAGCTACGGCTGGTACCCGCGAACTCGCACGAAGGACGTTCTCGATGGGCTCTCCAAGACTGCGATTCTTTCCGAAAAGCATCTCGCCCAGCAGGAAATCCGCGGAGCGAGTTTCTCGGGTGCCGACCGGTGCGTCAGCACCGGATATGATGTCGGCGCGTTTAATGCTTATGACGGGAGTCTCGGCCGCAACATGCCGGGGCTGCCCGTCAACACCGTCTGGGCCGGTGCCATCGCGCGGGGGCCCGCGGAGTGCTCGGTCAACGTGCACATCGGCTCCTGGCACAGCGGAATCTGCAACTTCCTGCTCGCGGACAGCTCCGTGAACAGCATCGCCGTCAATCTCGACACCACAAATCTCTGGCGGCTTGTCCACCGCCGCGACGGACAGAATCTGGTGCTGCCGTGACACGCGCCGCGTGCCGTCCGCTGGGCGGGTTTCTCTCGGTCGCCGTAGTCCTCACCGCCATCGCGGGCGGATGCGGCCGGTCAGACATGCATCGCGTGTCGGGCCGGGTGCAATTCGCCGACGGATCGCCGCTGCGGGCCGGGCGGGTGGTCGTCGAGTACGACGGCGCCCAGAAGGGCGGCGCCTGGGGCCGGATCAAGGAGAACGGCAGCTTCACCATCGGCACCCTCTCCGAGAACGACGGC
>JBILKZ010000276.1:0-2864 GCA_044376405.1 Pirellulales bacterium | reverse complement strand
CGTGGAGCGACGCCGACAAGTCGGACGTGCCGGACCTCGTCTGGTCGCCCTACGGGGGCGGGTCGCTCTCGCAGCATCCGTGCGTGCAGGCCCGCAAGTACAAAGGCCTGATCCTGCGGTTCAACGCTGACATCGCGGAGAAGAAAGTGGGAATCCACTCAGCCGCCTACCTCTTCAACCTCGTCCGCCGCAAGCCAGAGCCGCTCGAGGACGCCCGTTACCGTCACATTGTCGACGACACGCATCTCTTCCTGGCGGACGATGCAGACGCCCTCTCCCGCTACATCGAAAAATACGTCCGGCACAGGTCGCGGCACGACGTGCTATTCCTACTCGAGAAGGGGCGGCTGATCCCGGCCCCAGCGCTGATCGAGTGCGTCGGGAAGATGCTCGACGGCAACGAGGAGTTCGAACTGCTCGACACCCAGAACGAGGCCTTTCAGATCATCCGGCATGCGATCGCTGGCGTGGCCACGGCTGCCAAGCGGCAGGTGTTCATCGTCCATGGCGGCCCCGGCACCGGAAAATCCGTGATCGCCGTGCGATTGCTGGCCGAGGTGCTGAACTCAAAGCGGCTGGGGTTTTTCGTCGCACCCAACAAGGCCTTTCGCGACACGCTCGTGGAGCAACTCACAAAGCGGCACCACAAGTATCGTGAGGACGGTGAAGCATTGTTTCAGTCGTCGTGGAGTTTTCACGCGGCAGACTTCATGAAGGACAAGACACACGAAGTCTTGATCGTGGACGAGGCCCACCGGCTCAAGGATCAGGCCTATCAATACAAGGGCCAGAGTATGGTGGACGACATGGTGCGGGCGGCTCGCATCAGCGTGTTCTTCCTGGACGAAACGCAGCGGGTGCAGTGGAACGACTCTGGCAGCGAAGAGCGGATCCGCGAAGCGGCCGAGAAGTTCAACGCCAACGTCCACCCGCCGTTCACGCTCACGGCCCAGTTCCGCTGCGGTGGCTCCGACGGCTACCTGAACTGGCTCGACGACGTCTTGCAGGTGAGGCCCACGGGCAACTTCGACAACTGGGCCGACGAGCAGTATGACTTTCGGGTATTCGACGACGCCAAGCAGATGTACGCGGCTCTCAAGGCCAAGAACGCGACCAACAAAGCGCGGCTGATCGCAGGCTATTCGTGGGAGTGGCCTACGAAGGGTCGCCAGCGGCATGGGCATGTGAAGCACGTGCAGGCCGACGGGCTGTCGCTTCCGTGGAACTTCATGGGAGAGAACTGGGCGACGTTGCCGGATGGCATTGATCAGGTCGGCTGCGTGCACACGTGCCAGGGAGTCGAGTTCGACTGGCTCGGCGTGCTCATCGGGCCAGACCTTCGGTACGAAGGTGGCAAGGTGGTCGGCGATCCCATCAAGCGGGCAAAGACCGACAGTTCACTGAAAGGCTCGAAGAAGGCACTCACCGAGGCCAAGGGCGATGCGGTCGCGACCGCCGCGGTGAACGCGAAGGTGCAGGCCATCATCAAGAACACCTACAAGGTGCTGATGTCACGGGGCAGGAAGGGATGCTTCGTATGGTGTGCCGATCCCACCCTGAGGAACTATCTCCGCGAGCGGCTGAAACTGGCGTCGCGGACGTTTGCGGCTCAGGCAGCAAGCCAGACAGGCACCGAGTTGGCCGCAAGCACGCTCCGCATCGAGCCCACCCCGCCCGGGAAGCCGTACGAAGAGTGGCTGCCGCTATACGATCTACAGGCCGCCGCGAGCGAATTCGGACCGAGCGTGGCCGCGGATTGTCTGGGCTGGGTGCCGACGCCAGAGGGCGTGAAGGGTGACGATCGCTTTTTCGTAGCGCAGGTGATTGGCCGGTCGATGGAGCCGCTGATCCCCGAAGGCTCATATTGCGTGTTTCGCCGGGACGTTGCCGGCAGTCGTGGTGGCAAGGTGCTGCTCGTTCAGCACTGGGCGATCAGCGATCCCGAGACAGGCGGCTCGTACACGGTGAAGGAATATCGGTCCCTCAAGGTCGAAGACACGGAATCCGGCGACGACGCATCGTGGACCCACACGGCCATCCAACTGGTGCCGCGCAACAAGGAGTTCCGCGCGATCTGGGTAAACCCGGATCAGGTTGATGAACTGCGGGTCATCGCAGAGTTCGTCGGTATGCTTTTTGGCTAAGTGACCACAACAGATGAATACTTCCGCAGAACGCTGCGGTGCCGGATTTTGTGCCGCCGTCGCTCCTTTGATCGCTTTTCCATCGACATAGACATCGATGTGCCGCTCCCTGCCCGGGATCCCGAAGCTTCGGTGAGAGGAAGGACCACGGCAGTCGTACCTTGCCTGCCATGATGTCAGACTGCCGAATTGCTGCGTTTCCCGGTGGCAGCAAGTTGGGGAGGTCCGGAGCAGGATGACGAGTACCGGAACCTGCCAGCGCACTATATGTCCCTGGCTGAGGCACTCGATCGGGTGGCGTATTTGAAGGCGAAGGGCTTCAAGGCCCGAGCCCTCGCCCTGGTGGAGACGCCTACCGATACCGCCGCGGAGTTCGAGTCGGCGAAGATCCAGCCGCCAGAGTGATCTGCGAGGAGGCTCTCTCCGGCACGACCGGCGCCACCCCACGAATTCGGCCCTCCCTGAGTTTTTCGACCGGGAAAGATCGATCTTCTAGTGTGAGTTTGCCTGTCGCGCAAACCCTGGCGATCGCGGTGAGATGCCACGTACGGCTCCGCGATCTGCCTCGGTGGGGCGGCAGACGACTCGGCCGGGCTGATTGCGGCGGACGTTCACCGACTGGGGGTGGACTCCTCGCGATGCCTGGAAACGTGTTTGCAAAACGTTTTGCCTGTTTATTCCTCTGGGGGTTCCTGTGAAGAAGCGTTTGACTTTCGGCTT
>JBILKZ010000049.1:0-25858 GCA_044376405.1 Pirellulales bacterium | reverse complement strand
GCCGGCGGCGTGGGCGAGCCGTTCAGTGAGGGCACCCGTGCCCGTGCCCACTTCCAGCACCACGTCCGCCGGCGTGATGCCCGCAGCGCGTTCGAGGACGTCGAGCAGGTTGAGGTCAACAAGAAAGTTCTGGCCGCGACGGGCATCGATCGTGAAACCGACCTGCGCAAACAGCTTCTTGAGGTAGGCCGTGGTCTGCCGCGCCGGCCCTGTCTGGACTTTCGGTGCGTCGGATTCGGAGGGAACGTCGGATTCGGCGGCGGTCATCGGGCGGCCTCCATCGAGCGGGCGACGTATTTAAAGAGGAGATCGGTCTCGAGGTTGACCGCATCGCCCTCGCTGAGCGTTCCCAGCGTCGTGCAGGCGAGCGTGTGCGGAATGAGCGCCACGCTGAACCAGCCCTCGGTCACATCCACCAGCGTGAGACTGACACCGTCGATCGCCACCGATCCCTTCGACGCCATCTGGTGGAGCAGGGCAGGGGGGGCCAAAAACCGGCAGGTGACCCAGTCCCCCTCCTGCACCCGTGCTTCGAGCCGGCCCTGGCCGTCGACGTGACCAGTGACAAGATGCCCACCCAGGCGGTCGGAGAGACGCAGCGAACGCTCGAGATTGACATGCTTTCCCGCCGCCAGACGGCCCAACGACGTCCGGGCGAGCGTCTCGGGGCCGAGCTGAAACTCGAGCCGCGGACCATCGACCCTGACGACCGACAGACAACAGCCGCTGGTGCAGATGCTCTCGCCGAGCTGCGCCTCCCGCGCGATCTCGGCCGCCTCCACGACCAGCCGCACCCCGGGCGGCTCCGCCACCACGGCGGCCACGCGGCCCAGCGATTCGACTAATCCCGTGAACATAGGCAACACTCGAAAATGAAAAAACGGACGGCGGGATGGGGGGCGGAAACCTTCCAAGATAGCCGGACCGGGCCGCCCGAGCCATGACGAGAGACTTTCGCCCTTGCGTGTCGGCCAGCCGCTGGCACAATTGCCGCGGATCGGCAGCCCATCCCCCGACTTTCCCACCCCACCCACCCCAGAAGGCACCTCCTCCATGTCCACGATCGTCGACATCCACGCCCGCCAGATTCTCGACAGCCGCGGCAACCCCACGATCGAGGTCGACGTGAGCCTCGCCGACGGTGCGTTTGGCCGCGCGGCCGTGCCGTCGGGTGCGAGCACGGGTGCCCACGAGGCCTGGGAGAAGCGGGACGGCGACAAGGGCGTCTACCTCGGCAAGGGCGTGCTCGAGGCAGTCGAGAACGTCAACACGCGGATCGCGGAGGAACTGGAGGGCTGCGACGCCCTCGACCAGACCACCGTCGACGAGATGATGCTCGAACTCGACGGCACCCCCAACAAGAAAAATCTCGGTGCCAACGCCATCCTCGGCGTCTCGATGGCGGTGGCCCACGCCGCTGCCGAGCACTGCGGCCAGCCGCTCTATCGCTATCTCGGCGGCACGACCGCCCGCCTGCTGCCCGCCCCGATGATGAACATCATCAACGGCGGCGCCCACGCCGACAACCCGCTCGACGTGCAGGAATTCATGGTGATGCCGCTGGGCTTCGACACCTTCGACGACGCCCTCCGCGCCGGCGTCGAGACGTTCCACGCCCTGAAGAAGGTGCTCAAGGACAAGAAGCTCGCCACGGCCGTGGGCGACGAAGGCGGCTTCGCCCCGCACATCGGCACCTGCGCCGAGGCGCTCGAGGTGATCCTCGCGGCGATCTCCAACGCAGGCTACAAGCCGGGCAAGGAGATGTTCATCGGGCTCGACGTCGCCGCGACGGAGCTCTACGACACCAAGACCGGCACCTACACGATCGAGGGCAAGTCGCTCGATTCGGCCGGGATGGTCGATTTCTTCGCGAGCCTCGCCAGCCGCTACCCGATCGTGTCGATCGAAGACGGCTGCTCGGAGGACGACTGGAAGGGCTGGAAGCTGATCAGTGAGAAGCTTGGCGAGAAGGTGCAACTCGTGGGCGACGACTTGTTCGTCACCAACTCCGAGCGGCTCTCCCGCGGCATCGCCGAGGGCATCGCCAACAGCATCCTCGTGAAGGTGAACCAGATCGGCACGCTCACCGAGACGATCGCCGCCGTGTCGCTCGCCCATCGCTCGGGCTACACCTCGATCGCCAGCCACCGCAGCGGCGAGACGGAAGACGCCACGATCGCCGATCTCGCAGTCGGCCTCTCCACGGGCCAGATCAAGACCGGGTCGGCCTCCCGCAGCGACCGGATCGCGAAATACAACCAGCTGCTGCGGATCCAGGAGTCGCTCGGCGACGGTGCGATCTACGCCGGCCGCGACGTGCAGGCCCGTTGGCCCGGCATCGCCTAAAGGCGGACGCCCCCACCACCATGACCGACGGTCCCGGCCATCCCATTCCGCTGGCAAGAAAGCTCGCCGCCGAGTTCTTCGGGACGTTCTGCCTTGTCCTGGTTGGCACCGGGGCGATCGTCGTCAACGACGTGTCGGGCGGCGGCGTGACGCCTGTGGGTATCGCGCTCTGCTTCGGGTTCGTCGTGCTGGCGATGATCCTGGCGTTGGGCGACGTGTCTGGGTCGCACATCAATCCGGCGGTCACCTGCGGCCTCTGCGCGGCGGGATGGTTTCCCGCTGGCCAGGTGATCCCCTACGTGGTCAGCCAGTGTGCCGGGGCGATCGCGGCAAGCAGCGTGCTCCGACTGTGCTTTCAACGGCACGCCACACTTGGCGCTACTCTGCCAGCGGGATCGGAGACGCAGGCGTTCTGCTTCGAACTGCTGCTCACGGCGATCCTGATGTTCACGATCCTGAATGTGTCGGCCCGGCCGCTGGTCCGCCTGATCACCGTCGCCACCGCCGTGGCCGCGGTGATCGCCATGTCAGCACTCTGGGCTGGGCCTGTCTGCGGCGCGTCGCTCAATCCTGCTCGTTCCCTGGCTCCCGCCCTCCTCACGGGCACCTACACTTCCCTATGGCTCTACCTCGTCGCGCCGGTGTGCGGCGCCCTGGTCGGCGTCGGCGCATGGCGGGCCGTTCGCGGCTGAGCCGGCCGGAGCTGGCTTTTCCCGGAGCAAACCTTTCATGGAGACCTCTCCCCGCCAGCCCTTTCGCCTCACCGACAGCCCTTGGTTCTGGGGGCTGGCGTTCTCGTTGATGGCGCTGGTCGGCATCGGGCTGATCGCGCGGAAGTTCGACGCACGGCAGCGGCAGATCGAGGGCCGGTTTCTCGGGAGGCAGCAGGCGGCGATCGAGCGGTCGCGGCGCTCGGCCGGTTTGCCGCCAGTCGATCTGGCCGAGGAGGCCCGCGACCGTGAGCTCGCGCAGCCTCGTCGCATCGTGCCGCTCTGGACGCTCGCGACGGTCGCCGGCCTGGCCGCCATTGGCTCCGGCGTCTTGCTCCATCGCGAATGGCGGTCTAGCCGATGATGCTGCGGCGGCGGGAGACGTAGTCCCAGACGACGAAGCGGTCGAGTTCCTTGCCGGCCGTGAAGAAGACGCGGCCCTTGGCCGTCTCCGCAAGCTTGTAGGCGAACTGGATGTCCTCCCGCGACTGCGACCAGCCCGAAAGCAGGAAGACGTTCACGGTGATCCCCTCGCGACGGCACGCCTGCGCCTCACGGAGCGTCGCCTCCTCGGTCCGCCGGTGCGGCGGATAGAGCAGGAAGAGCTGGCTCCCCTCGAAATGCGCCGTCGGCAGACCGTCGGTGATGATGATCACCTGCTTGTTGGGTGTATCCTGCCGCGCCAGATGCTGCCGCGAGAGTTGGAGCGCGTGCTGGATGTTCGTGAAGTGGGGCGGGATGTCGGTCTCCGCGATGTTGGGGTCGCTCATGTCGGCCCGCAGTCGAACCACCGAGTCGAAGATCGTGACCGGCTTCGGCATCAGCTTCACGATCTCGCCGGCGGGCCGCGGCTTCGCGACGGAAAACATCTCGATGAACTGCAGATAATCCCCCGGATACTCCTTCTGCACGAGCCCCTGCAGGGCCAGCGCCATCCGCTTCACGCTCACGTGCAGGCCGCCATAGCGCATCGACCCGCTCATGTCGAGCACGACGGTGGTGGCGCACTTGGGCGAATTGCGGGTGCGGTGCACCTCGATGTCGCGGGGCGTGAGTCTCAGCCCGCCGTTGGAACCCGCCACCGCACCGCCAGGTTCACCCGCCTGCCGCAGCATCGCGTTGACGAGCGAGCCAGGGATGTCCATGTGGGCCACGGAGTCGCCGAATTCGTAGGGCCGCGTCGGCACCAGTTCCACGGCGCCGTCGCCGACGATCGCGCCCTGATGCCGGCCGGTGCGCGAGGGATCGAGCGCGGAAAAGATCTGCTCGAGGAGCTTGCCTTGAAACGTCCGCAGCGCCTTCGGCGTGAGCTCGTAGCCGCGCTTCGTCCGTTCGAGCCCCTGCTGCGCCGCCGCCTGCTCGACCAGTTCCTGCACCTGCCGACGGAGCATGTCGAGCTCGTCCATCTGGCCCTGTTCGAGAAACTGGCCGAGCGCCTCCATGTCGATCAGGCCGACGCGGGCGTTCTTCTTCGCCTCCTCGAGCTGCCGCAGCAGCTCGTCGATCGTTTCCAGCTCTTCCTTCACCTCCAGTGCCTCGGGCACCGAGAGCTTTTCCCTGCCGGTGAAGGTCCACTTCGCCGACAGTTCATCGACCTGATAGGCCTCGCCGAGGCGGTCGATCAGGCCGACGAGCTGCATGCCAAACCGGCTCTGATCGTCGTCCTGCGCATACCAGAGCCGCTCGATCTGCCGGATCTGCTCCTCGCGGACGGCCCGCTGGAAGGCGTCACGATGCTTGGCCGGCGGCTGCACCTGCTGGGCAGCGGCATGGAAGGCTTTTCGTGCCTTCTTCCGCACGCTGTCTGCCTCGTAGCGTTCGAGGATCTTCCGCTTGCGGGCCTCGAGTTCCTCGATCATCCGGGCGAGCGAGGGGCCGAGCCCCCTGATCTGCTCCGGATCGAGCATGACTGCTTCGGCGAGCTGTTCCTCGGTCAGTTCGTCGATGTCGCCAAACTCGAGCATGTGCTCCATCGCGGGCGTGACGAGATCGACCTGCGGTGGCCGCGGCGGCGGAATCCGCGCGGGGTCGTATCGCTGGTAGCTGTGGACGATTCCGCCGAGGGTGTCACGGTTTGGCATGGACGAGTGCTTTCGGAACGCGGTCTGCAAGGCCTTCATCAACGTTGTGGCGGCGGTTCGGGGCTGGCCGCGCCCCGTCGCCGGACGTTCGTTACGGCATCCTGCCTTCACTCACTCGATGCTGACTGCGCTTCGGCATCCTGCCTGCGCTGGTCAGCAACGCCGGCTCTCGGGACGTGGCCAGCCCCTCACGGATTACGCGGGTGCGCAAAATGAGCTGCGCGGTTATCGAAATCCTCCCGTGTCGTAGATCGTGCGGCCGTGGGACTGGAGCCGTGAGATGCGTTCGGTGGCGTAGAGACCGGCGAGGACGAACTCGATGCAACTGGCCCGCACGGCCGGGTCGGCCGAGACGTTCACCTCGAAAGCCTTTTCCCAGACGGCCGGCACCTCTCCAACTTTTTCCTGGTACGTCGCAGAAGGCACCATGTCGCCCACCTCGATCTTCACGCCCTGGGCAAACACCTTCGCGATCTCGTCGAGACCGTGCTTCTCCACGTGTTCCTCGAACACCGTTGCGATCGCCTCCGCAACGACGCTGTCGAGCACCTGCCGCTCGGTCATCTGGTGGCTGCCCATCAGATCGAGTTCCAGCTTGCCGAGGCTCGACGCATAAAGGTGGCCGAGATCGCTGATCCTCGGCACAGCCGGCCGCTCGCCGAGCCGCACGGCCCGCTGCCGGGCGCTGGCCACTACCGTCTCGTAGTTGGCAATCGAGAAGCGGGCACTCACACCCGACTGTTGGTCGATGAACTTGCTCTTCCGCGCGGCGATCGTGATCTGCTCGAGAATCTCCTTCATGAAGGAGGGGACGATCACGGGCCACTCACCCCCCAGATCGACGCCGGCCTCCTGCTCCGCCACGCGGATGCCAAGGTCGCGGTCGCGCGGGTAGTGCGTGTGGATCACGGAGCCGATGCGGTCCTTGAGCTGCGGGATCACCTTCCCCGAGCGGTTGTAGGTGGACGGGTTCGCCGAGAAGAGCAGCACGCAATCGATGTCAAACTTCACGGGATAGCCGCGGATCTGCACGTCCCGCTCCTCGAGGATGTTGAACATCCCGACCTGCACCAACTCGTCGAGTTCGGGCAGTTCGTTCATGGCGAAGATGCCGCGGTGCATCCGCGGGATGAGCCCGAGGTGGAGTGCCTCCTCGCTCGCCATGCTCGTGCCGCCGGCCAGCTTGGCCGGGTCGATCTCGCCGATGATGTCGGCGAACTTCGTGCCCGGGGCCAGCCGCTCCGCGTAGCGATCGTCGCGATGCCACCAGGCGATCGGCACCTCCTTTGGATCCCGGCCTGCCACCAGTCTGCGGCCGGCGGATGTGATCGGGGCGGAGGGGTCGTCGTGAAGTGGAATCGATGGATCGTCGAGATAGGGCAGATGCTCGTCGAGAAACCGCACGAGCAGCCGCATCAGCCGGCTCTTCGCCTGCCCCTTCTCGCCGAGGAAGAGCATGTCGTGGCCGGCGAGCAGGGCGATGTTGATCTCGGGGATCACCGTGTCGTCGTAGCCGACGATGCCGGGGAAGAGTTCCTCGCCGTCGCGGAGACACCGCGTGAAGTTCGTGCGGAGTTCGTCCTTCACGGAACGGCTCTGCCAGCCGCTCGCGCGGAGGTCTGCAAGGGTGCGGGGAAGGTGGGCGTGGGGATGATGCTGCGTCATCGGGCGAGTGTCCTCCTGAAGGTCGCCCCGATTGTAGGCGAGTCGAAGGCCGTGACGTGAGAAGACTGCCAAAGTTCGTCATCTCAGGGCCGCGGCATGGCCCGAGGGCAGATCCCGTCGCTGGCGCTCAGGGCTTGTATGGGAGCGTCGAATACAAGCCCCCGGCGCGAGCCGGGGGATCGCGTTGGACGACTTGTATGGGAGCTCGAATACAAGCCCCCGGCGCGAGCCGGGGGATCGCGTTGGACGTGATCCCGTCGCTGGCGCTCAGGGCTTGTATGGGAGCTCGAATACAAGCCCCCGGCGCGAGCCGGGGGATACCGCGCTTCCCGTGCAGCAGTCCTAGGACGCGGCCCGCTGCTGCACCGGCAGGCGGATCGTGATCGCCGTGCCCTTGCCTGGAGCGCTCTCCACGCGGATTCTGCCGCGGTGGGCGTCCACGATCTCCTTGCACGCCGACAGGCCGAGGCCCGTGCCGCCCTTGCCGGTCTCGTCGGGCCCCGACTTGGTCGAGAACCGTGGCTCGAAGATCCGCCGCATCACGTCGGGGGTCATGCCGCAGCCCGTGTCGCGAACCATCAGGTCAACCAGCCCGGAGGCTTCATCGTACGACAGCCGGAGGATCAAGCGGCCGCCCCCAGCCATCGCCTGCCGGGCATTCACCAGCAGGTTCAAGAGCACCTGCTGGAGTTGTCCCGGGTTGCCCGACACCTTCGGCACCGGGGAGTATTCGCGCTCCACTTGGACGCGGTATTTCATCAACTCCCGCTCGAGCAGCACCAGCACGTCTTCAGTCAAGAGGTGGAGGTTCACCGGCTCGAACCTGGCGGAGCCGGATCGCGACATGCCGAGCACGCTAGCGGTGATCTTCGCAGCCCGGGTGCCCGCCGACAGGATGCGTTCGAGGGCCTTGTCACGGGTCGGCTGGTCTCGATGGCGGAGCCCCATCTTGGCATAGTTGAGAATCGTCGTCAGGGCATTGTTGAACTCGTGCGTGGTGGTGCCCAGGAGCTCGCCCAGGCCGGCCAACTTGCGGGCCTCGAGGACCTGCCGGCGGAGTTCAGCGACCTCGGCGGCATGCCGCAGGCGGGCAACCTCCAGTTGACGTTGCAGAACCGTGGCCTCGTCGATGCGGCCGGAGGCAACGGCACCGTGGGCTGCGTGCGGAGGCTGCGGCGTCGGGCCTGCCGTCGGCCGCTCGAATGCCCCGGATGATTGGTCTGTCAGATGCACGATCCCTCCCCACCACTCCAACCGACCGGGGCCCCCGGCCGCCTTGCAATTCCGCTAGCCGTCGCCCCAACCGCATGCCTTCCGCGACTGGCAGGGACGGGGTAATCGGGGGGTTTTGCCCCTGTCCCTCACCCCAACCCCGCGGCTGGCAAGCAGTTGCGCGGCCTCGTGGCGTATCGACCTTCTGGCCTTACCGACGGTAGAATTCAATTCCTCGCATCTTTTGAATCACTCGACCGTTCAAGTGTCGGTCAGACCGTCAATCTTCCGCACCTTCCCTGCGCCATCCCTTCCTGCCACTTTGGAGCCACCCATGCCCCGCGCACGCAGACTCGCCGACGCCCCTGCGATCATGGCCGGCCGCCGCCATGGCTTTACGCTCGTCGAATTGCTGGTGGTGATCGCGATCATCGGAGTGCTGCTGGGCCTCCTCCTACCGGCCGTGCAGTCGGCCCGCGAGGCTGGGCGGCGGATCAACTGCAAGTCGAACCTCAAGCAGATCGGGATAGCCTTCCAAACCTATATGGATCGCACAAAGAGCGCAAGGTTTCCCGTGGCGGCGATCATGCCGAGCATGGAGCCGACCTTCTACGTTGCGGGCAGCAGGCCGCTCTTTCCCAGCATCGCATCTGCGCTCGCCTCGTTCACGGAGGGAAGTCAGGGGGTGTTTCGTTGTCCTTCGGACAACACCTACTTCGCCCGCTCGCCGAATGACTCGGCTGTCACGACAGCCAAGGCCGCCCTGGCGAGCATTCCCGATTCCGCAAAGACGACCGACTACCTGACTGACAGCCTCGCGCTCGAGGGCACCAGCTACGAATACCCCGCCCGTCGGCTCACCATCTACGATTCCTCGACCAACTCGACCCGCGGCAGAACCCGCGAGGAGGCGGTACGGTATCAGGGGCAGCAGGGTGCTACTTCAAAGCTCTGGCTGCTCTACGAATTCGAAGCCTTTCACACCGGATACCTATTCACGAGCGGCGTCTCGAACGACTTCAACACGCAAGACCTCAACAACTCCACCCAAAACGTGGACCGGGCGCCGCCGCCGGAAGGCTCGCGGAACTTCCTCTTCTTCGATGGACACGTCGATAACCTGTAGCAATCACCCGGCAGCCACTCGCGCTCCGGCCTAGGAGATTTTCATGAGCACTGCATCGATGCGTTCCGGCGATTTTTCAAAGCTCGACGACAACGCCTCGCCGGCGCGGAAGGCCGTTCGCTGGGTGCTGATCCTGCTGGCCGTGGCCCTTCTGGCGTTTCTGGTCGCCTGGCTGCTTGGCTATGTCCGGCTCACAACGGATCCCCGCATCACCGAGATCCAAAAACTGCAGGCCGACGCCCAGAAGCAGTTCATGGCCAACGGCGGCCCGCAGACGCTCGACGAGGCCAAGGCTGCCGTGGCAGCCATGGGCCAGATTCGCGAGAAGATCGATGCCCTGCCCGAAAACATGCGGCGTGAGGCTGGCAGGCAGGGCGGCAATGTCTTCCGCAACACGATGCAGACCCGCATCAACGCCTACTTCTCGCTGCCACCCGATCAGCGTCAGGCAGAACTCGACCGCCAGATCAAGCAGGAGGAACTGTTCCAAAAGGCGTGGGAGGCGTCGCGTCCGACCGGTGGTGGGCGGGGCGGACCGCCGGGTGGCACTGCGGCCAACGGTGGGCCTGGTGGAGCAGGCGGCGGCGCTGGAACAGGCGGCGGCGCTGGAACAGGCGGCGGCGGTGGAGCAAGTGGCGGTGCTGGAGCAGGTGGCGGTGGTGGAACAGGTGGCGGTGGTGGACCGGGCGGTGGTGGACCGGGCGGTGGTGGACCGGGCGGTGGTGGACCGGGCGGGCCCGGTAGTGGCGGACCGCCCCGCGGTGGTTCTGAAGAAAACCGCAACCGCTGGCGAAAGAACTTGATCGACAACACCTCTCCCGAACAGCGGGCGAGGTACGTTGAATACCGGCGAGCCATGGAGGCCCGCCGCGACCAACTCGGGTTGCCCTCTCGGGGCCCGCGTTGAGGTTCGCTCCGCAGAGAAGACGCCCGACATGGACGACAGACTTGCATGGACGACACCCTGGGCCTGCTTGAGGAAGCGTTGCAACTGGGACGTGAGATCGGCTACCTCATCCGCGAGGAGCCGCTCGGCGATCTCCCCGGTGGCCCCTGCGTTGTTGGCGGCAAGCGGACGATCCTGTTGAATCTCCAGAGCCCGGCTGCTGACCGGCTCGCAGTGCTGCTGCGTGCCCTGGCCGGTGACCCGGCCGTCAGTGAACTACCTGTCAGCCGCCTGCTCGCAGGACGGTTGCGAACCATGGCCGGCGGGTAGAACGCGGCTTCTCGGCCTGCCGAAAGCCCGGCCCGCCAACGAGGAAATGCGGGTCGTAGCATTTTGATGCCACGCACATTACCCTTGGCCCGATAACTTCTAACGATTGCGCGGCTTGGGCAATTCCCGCGGCGCCGCGGTTAGCAGTCTCATTGCCCATCACCCGCGGTCGGCTCTCAACGAGCCCATCAGAAAGATTGAATCGTGTTCACGAATCGCCCCGGCGTTTTCATGGTCTATGCCACGCTGCTGATGCTGGTACTGGCCTCGGACACCAAGCCTGAGGATCAACCGACACCCGCACCGACCCCCGCACCCGCACCGCCAGCGGATGCTTCGGCGAAACCGGGCGAGCGGCTTGCGGACACGGTCAAGGATGCCGTCAAGGATGCCGTCAAGAACGCGCTGGATGGAACCCTGAAAGACAAGGCAACGGAGGCGGTGACCAACGCGCTGACGACGCCCGCTGACAACGGCTCGAAAGAGACGAAGATCGTGCTGCGAATCTCAAAAGACTTTATCCGTCAGCACGCGCCTCCGGTCGTCGAGCACGTCGCCCCGGTCAATAAATGCCTGTTTGGGTCGCGGGTCACCGGCACGGCCTACACAAAGGGCCGGCCTGCGCTGACCATGGACACGGATCACAGCAAGCCCGTGTTCACGCTGCACTTCAAGGGAACGACGACCACGAAAACGGTGGCGTCGAAGCATCCCGTGAAGGCCTACAACACCGGCGTCGCAGTGTTCGACGTGCACCGGCAGATCCGGTTTGACGGCATGCAGTTCAGCGAGGGGCCTGAATCGATTGAAGCGAGTTATTCTTCCACGCTCGACTGCCTGGCAACGCCTCCCGGACTCCGCGGCCGCATCGTGCGAAAATTCGCGCTGCCGCAAATCGAGGAGATGAAGCCCAAGGCCGATGCCATCGCGCTTTCCGACACCAAGGTCAGCGTGCTCGAGGCCTTTGGCAAGCACTCCGACGAGTTGGTGAGCGACCTCAACAAACGGCTGCCGTGGAAGCAGACCGTGGCCTTGCTCATGCCGCAGGACACCCAGTGGACCGGGCAGTTCGCCAGCACGAAGGACTGGATCCTCGCCAGCCCGGGGACCAAGGATGCGGGCATTCCAGAACTGCCCAAGGAGGAGGCGAAGGTGCAGGCGCCGATCGAACTCTGGATCCACGGCAAGCTCGGAGACGGGACCGCCGCCAAGGTGGTCGCGATCTGGAGTGCCGTGCACTTCGGATTGGATACGTTCCGCGACGCTGCACCGAAGGGGGCCGCAAAGCTCGAGGACATCAAGCCGGCCATGGTCGGCGATTGGTGGGTGCTCCGAGTCGGCTCCGACCTCGTTGAAGGCCTGCTCAAGCAGCTGCAAGACGACGACAAATGAGCGTCATCGCTCTCGTCATGGCTCTGGACTGATGCCCTGAACGCTGCAGGGGACGCTACCGGTAGAGTCCGTGCGTGGCGATGTAGCGATCGACCGCGCGGGGCGTGCGGTAACGGATGCTCTGCCCGGCCGCCACGGCCGCCCGCAGGTCGCTCGCCCTGATGCCGATTGCCGGCAGCCTCACCCGTTTGGCGATCACGCGATCGAGCCGCTCGCGGCCGAGCAAGGACTCGAGCGGTCCGCGAGAGACAGCCGTGTTGAGATCATCAAGTGATTCCCGCTCCACCACAAGAATGGCCGCCAGGTCGACGATGCGTTGTGGCTCTCGCCAGGTGGGCAGGCCGAGGAATGCATCGGGACCGAGGATGAGCAGGAACTCGTCGCCGGGATGCCGAGCCCGCAGTCGCTCGAGCGTGTCGACCGTGTAGCTCACGCCGCCACGGTCAAGCTCGTCGCCCGAGACCGCGAACGCATCGTTCCCGCCCGTCGCCAGCGCCAGCATCTCCATCCGGTGCTGCCCCGAGGCGAGTTGCCGATGTTGCTTGTGGGGCTGGATGGCGGCCGGCACGAACAGCACCTGCTCGAGGCCGGCCTGCTCGCGGCAGCACTCGGCGGCCATCAGGTGGCCAATGTGCACCGGATCGAAGCTGCCGCCAAACACACCAATTCGCACGGTTGGTTCCTCGTGAGCCCGCGGGCTTCCTCTTCCTACCATCACCACGGTCTAATCCACCGCATGTCGTACCAGCATACGAGCCAACGCAATCTCTTCGAAAGCGGCCCCCAGTGGGCCGAGGACGATGCCCGCCAGGGCATGATCGCCACGGTGGTGCTGCCCGACGGGATCGAGAAGCCGCTCGACTATCTGGTGCCCGAGGCTCTGGCCGGTTCGGTGGAACCGGGCCGGCGGGTGCTCGTGCCGCTGGGCCGGGGCAACCAGGAACGGCTCGCCTACTGCGTGGCGGTCCGCAGCGGTGAACTGCCGCAGACGCCCCTCAAGAGTGTGGCGGGCGTGGAGGACGATGCCCCGCTCCTCTCGCGGCGGATGCTCGACCTCACAACCTGGATGGCAGAGCGTTGGATGGCCCGCCGCGGCGAGGTACTCGAGGCCGTCTTGCCGGCGGGCGTGCGGCTCCGCAGAAAGAGCCGTGCCGTGCCCCTGTTGGTCGCCACCGGCGTGGAACCGCCCCGCAAGCCGACGCCGGCGCAGGCCCGCGTGCTCGCGGCCGCCGCGACGCCGGCCACGGCCGAAGGGCTGGCGCAGTCCACGGGGGCGAGCCGCGCCGTCATCATGCGGCTCTTGAAGACCGGCCTGCTCGCGGAATCGGGCAGTGTTGACCGTCCGCACGGCCTCCGATCAGCCGACAGCAACAGCAGGCCCGCCATCAGCCACGACAGGCCCGCCGAACTGGCTCCCGCGCAGACCGCCGCCCTGGAGGCGATCCTCGAACCGCTTCGCGGCGGACGACACGAGACGGTCGTGCTGTTCGGCGTGACTGGCAGCGGGAAGACTGAGGTCTATCTGCAGGCGGTCGAGGAGACGCTCTCCTACGGGAAGCAGGCGATCGTGCTCGTGCCCGAGATCAGCCTCACTCCGCAGACGTGCGACCGGTTCCGCGCCCGCTTCGGAAGCGTGGCCGTTCTGCACAGCCACCTGACACCGGCCGAACGGCACGCCCAATGGCGGGAGATCGCCGCCGGCCACGTCGGCGTGGTCGTGGGGGCCCGAAGCGCTATTTTCGCCCCCACGCCGCGGCTCGGCCTGATCGTGATCGACGAGGAACACGAGGCCACCTTCAAGCAGGCAACCGCTCCGCGTTATCACGCCCGCGACGTGGCGGAGTGGATCGCGCGGGCGGAGGGCGTGCCGCTCGTGCTTGGATCGGCGACCCCAGCGCTCGAAACCTTCCAACGCTGCCTCAAAGGGGAGTGGCGGATGTGCCGGCTGCCGGGCCGTGTGGGCGGGTCGCAGCTGCCGCCGGTGCTCTCCGTCGATCTCCGCGATCCAGCCAGTCGCTCCCGCGGCGCAGTCACGCCCCGGCTGGCCGCCGGCATCCGCTGGGCGATTGATGCGGGCGGGCAGGTGATGCTCTTGCTCAACCGCCGCGGCTTCGCCACGGCCGTGCAATGCCGGGCCTGCGGCCACACGATGCGGTGCCCGCAGTGCGACATCGCATTCACCCTGCACCAGCCCGGTAGCCGCGGCATCTGCCACGGCTGCGGCCTCGTCACCAGGCTGCCGTCGTCGTGCCCCTCCTGTTCGGCCCCGAACCTCGTGCCGCGGGGCACCGGCACGCAGCGACTCGAGGATCAGATCCGCGCCGCCTTTCCAGGCACCCGAGTGGCCCGCATGGACACCGACACCATGCGGTCACGGGGCAGCCACGAACGCACCCTCGATGCCTTCCGCAACCGCGAGATCGACATCCTCGTCGGCACGCAGATGATCGCCAAGGGACTCGACTTCCCCGCGGTGATGCTCGTGGGCGTCGTGAACGCCGACGCCAGCCTGCACCTCGCCGACTTCCGTGCCTCCGAGCGGACCTGCCAGCTCGTCACGCAGGTGGGAGGACGCAGCGGCCGTGGCCCGCTCGGCGGGCGGGTGGTCGTGCAGACGAGCACGCCCGAGCACCCCGCCATCCGTGCCGCGGCCGCCCACGACTACGAGGCCTTCGTGCGGAGCGAACTGCCGATCCGTGAGGCGTTGCTCTATCCGCCTTTCGGCAGCATCGTGCGGTTCGTGGTCCGCAGCATCGATGAGCAGGCCGCGGCGAACTGGGCGGGCAACATCGTGGACCGGCTGCGCAAGGAGGTGGCCGCCATGCCGCAGGACAGCGAGAAGATTCGCGTGCTCGGCCCCGCCCCCGCGCCGATCGCCCGTCTCCGCGATCGCTTCCGCTGGCACGCACAGGTGCACGGGCCCGACGGGGGGCAACTCCGCGATCTCGTCCGCCGCGCCACGGCCTCGCTCCAGACCCCCGACAACGTCGCCTGGATCATCGACGTCGACCCGGTCGAGATGCTGTAAGAACGCATTCGCTGGTGAATCGATTTTCAGTGTGACTCTCCGAAAAGGTGCGTGTGCTGACAGGCCGCATTGGTTCGCCGGCTGCGGCATGCTCGTCGCCGGCGGATTCTGCTACAGGATGCTCTTGGACAAATCGTGCATCGCTCGTGAGTCGCAGAATTCACCGGCTCCTGCGCGTGCCTCCGACCAGCTCCTCAGCATCAACCTTCGCGCGAAACATGGCATCCTGCCATTTTCGCTTGGCCGACGTCCGTCGGCTGGTGCTCACCCGGCACTCCGGGCCTGGCGCCATTTGCGGGCCCATCCCGTCGTTTGCGCTCCGGGCTTGTATGGGATCGGCGTCATCCGTGAGGGGCTGCCCATGCCCCGAGAGCCGGCGTTGCTGACCAGCGCAGGCAGGATGCCGGAGCGCAGTCAGCATCGAGTGAGCGAAGGGCAGGATGCCCGAAGCAAACGTCCGGCGACGGGGCACGGGCAGCCCCGAACCGCGGCCAGCGTGAAACAACGCATCCAACAGGCCGAATTTTCCCGGCTTTCGTCCGGGAAACCGGCCGGGGTACGATGTCATGTTGCCATGGCGTATCAGACATTCAAAGACATCCTGGGCGAGACCAGCCTGGAGCGGAAGTGCCGCTTCCTGTTCGGGCTCTGCCTACTCGTGCTGATCACCGGCAGCTTCTGGTGGTATGGCAGCAGCACCGAATCGCTCGTCTACGCGACCACGCGGAGCACAGGCCGGCATCTCGTCGATGCCATCATGCTGCAATACCACTGGAAGACGCTCGAACCGGAGCAGCAATACGCGAGCGCCATTGACTTCCTGAGCCGCACGCTGCAGAGCGAGCAATACCAGAGTTGGCTGCTCAAGCCCGACGCCGCCCCCGAGGAACGGGGCAAATACTCCCGTCTCGACGCCGCCGTGCTCACCTACTTCCGGGATCGCGGGCCCGACACCACACCGAAGGGCGGGCCGCCGTCGCCCTCCGCGGAATACCGGGAGTTTCGTACGGCTGACAACGCGGAATACCACTACTACCAGCCGGTCCGGTGGCGGAGCAGCTGCGCCGGCTGCCACAAATATCGCGGCATGATCGGCGACACCGCGGCCACCCCCGATGCCGAGCCCGCCGGCAGGCCCAGGGTGCTGCTCGCCGATAACGATCTCATGGCGGTAGTGAAGGTGGTGATGCCGGACTCGGCCACCCGCAAGGCGATCAACTGGAACCGAGCCATTCTCGCCGCCACGGCGATCATGACCGTGTTTCTCGCGATGCTCGCCGCCTACGCGATCGTCCGATATGTGATCGTGAAGCCGCTCGAACACCTGCGGGACGTGGCCGACGAGGTGCGGCGTGGCAACGTGCAGGCACGGGCCGAGATCCACACGGCTGACGAGTTCGAGGAGCTCGGGGTCGCCTTCAATCGGATGCTCCGGGGCCTTGTCGACTCCCAGGAGGATCTCCGCAAGGCCAACAGCAGCCTCGACGAGAAGGTCGACGAACTAGCACAGGCCAATCTGCATCTCTACGAGATGAACCGCCTGAAGAGCGACTTCCTCGCCACGATGAGCCACGAACTCCGTACGCCGCTCAACAGCATCATCGGCTTCTCCGACGTACTGGGGTCGATCGAGTCGCTCGACGACCGGCAGAAACGCTACGTGCAAAATATCCGCTCTTCCGGCCGCATGCTCCTGGAGATGATCAACGACATCCTCGATCTCGCCAAGATCGAGGCGGGCAAGATGGAAGTGCGGCCAGGCGTGTTTCGACTCGAGTCGATCGTGTCGGCCCAGTGCGACATGGTCAGACCGCTGGCCGAACGCAAGCGAATCGACCTGGCGTTCGACATCGGACCGGGACTTGACGAACTCGAGCAGGATCCTGCGAAGGTGCAGCAGATCCTCGCCAACCTGCTCTCGAATGCGGTGAAATTCACCCCCGAGGGCGGGCGGATCGACGTGCGGGCCCGGCTCGCCGACGAGGCCGTCGGCGATGGCACCGATCTGCTGCTCGACGTGATCGACACCGGCGTCGGCATCGCCGAAGAGGAGCAGCAGGCCATCTTCGAGAAGTTCCGCCAGGGGCGGGTCTTCCAGACCGGAGACGACGCCATGACGCGGGAGTTCTCCGGCACCGGACTGGGGCTTTCGATCGTTCGCGAACTCTGCCGACTGCTCGGTGGCGACGTGTCGCTGGAGAGCCAACTGGGCCGGGGCAGTCGGTTCACCGTGCGGCTCCCCCTGCATCTTTCATCGAGGGGCCAGGGGGCAGCGGCTGGCACGGGGACCACCATCCATGGCGGCGACGGCGAAGCGACGGCGTTCGCGACCGCGAGTGGCTCGCGGGATGTCGCGTAGGCACCTCGCGAACCGGCACACACCAGGCAGAACGCAACCAACTCCGGGCAACAGGGAAGGCTGATCGATGGCGAAGGATCGCGAAGTGGGCGAGGTGGTGCTGTTCACGGACGGGGCCTGCAGCGGCAACCCAGGACCGGGTGGCTGGGCCTACATTCTCCGGCACCCCCAGAGCGGCCGCGAGGCACGCGACTCCGGTGCCGAAGCTGTGTCGACGAACAACCGCATGGAACTGACGGCGGTCGTCCAGGGACTGCAACAACTGAAACGTCCCACCGTGGTGGAACTGGTGACCGACAGTGTCTATGTCGGCACCGGCCTGTCGGAGTGGATGCCGAAGTGGAAGCAGCAGGGCTGGAAGCGAAAAGAGAAGGGGAGACTCGTGCCGGTGAAGAACGAGGATCTGTGGCGGGAACTCGACCGGTTGGCCTCATCCCACACGATCCGCTTCACCCACGTGGCCGGCCACTCAGGCCACGCCGAAAACGAAGCATGCGACCAGATGGCCGTGGAGGCTTACAAGGAACTCCAGCGCAACGGCCTCGTGTAGGACGCGGCTGTAGCTCGCATCCGGCAGATGAGGGGGCGGTGCACGCTTCCTGCGCAGAGCAGTGCCCGAAAACCGCGCGGTCGATCTGGGCTTCGTCCACACGCCGCCGACGACAGAGCGTTTTTCATCAGGCCGCAGGTCGCGTAAAAAGCTGCATTTCACCACTGAAAACAGGCTCTCGAGGGCTTTGCACGGCCCCTTTGCAGAGGGCCAACAGCGTCGCGATTCTGATTTGGCACGCTACTTGCGTAGCTAGCACGCGTTGATGACACGGTGCTCAGGGTGTGGCCTGGCGCCCAGCGCGGTCAGCGGTGCGGAGCCGTGCCCCGTCGGATTCTCTTCCTTTTGGAGTCGCATCGTGCGATCGATTGTTTTGTCCCTACCAAGGGATCTCGCGGATGGTTGTCGGTGGCTGGCGGGTGGGTGTGGTCTCGGTAGGGCCAGGCCCCCGGTCGAATCACGATCAGCTGGCCGGAGTTTTGTCACGATAATGGCGGGGCTCGCCATTGTGATGTCGCTGGTGGCGCTCGCATCGCCGGCCGCGTTCTCTGCCGAGGAGGCGGCTGTCGCCGAGCCGGCTGCAGCTGCGGCGGCCGACGCCGGAGTGACCGCCGCCGGCTACAAGCCGAATCTGATGTCGGTTGAGCAGATGGTGGAAAAGCTCTGGACCGGAGCCGACACCGTCTGGGTGCTGCTCTGCAGCATGCTCGTGTTCTTCATGAACCTCGGCTTCGGCTGCGTGGAAACCGGTTTTGCCCGGTCGAAGAACTGCGTCAACATCCTCTCGAAGAACTTCATCGTCTTCGCGGCGACATCGGTCGCCTTCTGGCTGATTGGCTGGGACCTGATGTTTGGCTCGGGTGACGGCGGCTGGATCGGGCAGTCGGGCACCTGGATGGTGGGTGGCTTCGACCCGAAGTACGACAACAGCCCGTTGATGGGTGACAAGTATCAGGGCGTGTATGGCTCGATCAGCTGGACGCACGTTCCGCTCTACGCGAAGTTTTTCTTCCAGCTCGTCTTCGCGGGAACCGCCGCGACGATCGTGTCGGGAGCCGTTGCCGAGCGAATCAAGTACCACTCCTTCATCATCTTCTCCTTCATCATGGCGATCGCGATCTATCCGGTCGTCGGCCACTGGATCTGGGGCTTCGGCTACCTCGCGAAGGAGTGGAACTTCTGGGACTTCGCCGGCTGCTCGGTGGTGCACTCCGTGGGTGGCTGGTCGGCCCTCACCGGTGCGATCATCCTCGGGCCCCGCATCGGCAAGTACGGCGCCGACGGCAAGGTCAACGCCATCCCGGGCCACAACATGACGGCCGCCTTCATCGGCACCCTCGTGCTCTGGTTCGGCTGGTTTGGATTCAATCCGGGCAGCACGATGGGCGTGGCTGGTGACGGTGGTGCTCTGGCCGCGCAGGTGGCCGTGAACACCAATTCCGCCGCTGCCGCCGCGACCCTCACCGCGACGCTCACCGCCTGGCTGCTGCTCGGGAAGCCCGATATCGGCATGACGCTCAACGGCTGCCTGGCGGGCCTGGTAGCGATCACGGCCAGTGCGGCCTACACCAGCGTCCCCTGCTCGCTCCTGATCGGGGCCATCGCCGGCGTGATGGTACTCTTCTCCGTGCTGTTCTTCGACAAGATCCACGTCGACGATCCCGTGGGGGCCACGAGCGTGCATCTCGTCTGCGGCATCTTCGGCACGCTGTGTGTCGGCCTCTTCACCACCACCGACCTCTCAGGCACCGTGCTCAACACGCCGTTCGGCACGGCCGAGGCAGGCGGACCGGCGGCCGGGCTCTTCTTCGGTGGCGGCACGAAGCAGTTGATCGCCCAGTTGGTGGGCGTACTGATGGTTGGTGCCTATGTGGTGCCCGTGTCGGCCCTGTTCTGGCTGCTGATCAAGGCGACCGTCGGCCTCCGAGTCTCCCCGCAGGAGGAGATCGAGGGCCTCGACATCCACGAGCACGGCAACGAGGCCTACCACGGCTTCGTGATGGTTCGCACCGAGTAACGATCCAGAAGGATGCCCCAACGGCTTGGGTGGGCACTCCGCCTAGCTCACCCAGGCCGGGGCATTCTGGCATTCAGCCCGCCGGGCCATTCATGGCCCCGGCGGGCCTTTGCCGTCGGCCAGGCGGCCGGCAGCCTGTGCAGCGGCCGTAGTTTGGATACCATGGCGGGCCTCAGGCGGAGCCGATTCCATGAAACTCATCATCGCGATCATTCAGCCCAATAAACTGGAGAGCGTGAAGGAGGCGCTCTCCGAGGTCGAGGTGTTCCGACTCACCGTCCTCGACGTGCAGGGCTTCGGCCGGCAGCGGGGACATCCGGAAACCTACCGCGGCCACGAAATCGCCGTGAATCTGCTCCGCAAGGTACAGCTTCAAATCGCCGTCAACGACACGTTCGTGGAGCCGACGATCGCCGCGATCGTGAAGGGCGGCCGCTCGGGCGAGCGGGGCGAGATCGGCGACGGCAAGATCTTCGTGCTGCCGATGGACGAGTGCGTCCGCATCCGCACGGGCGAACGCGGCGGCGAAGCGATTTGACTTCGCGCCAGCCGCGTTGTGCTAGGTCCGTTGCGGGTGGATGCGGGGCTGCGAGCCGAGGGCAACGCGGTTGATCGCCGCGAGGAACGCTTTCGCCGAGGCCTCCAGCGAGTCGGTCGAGACGCCGCGGCCGCGGTGCACCTGATGGTTGCTGTCCGCCGCCATCGATTCCAACTCCACCGTCACCTCGGCCTGCGCGTCTTTGCCCACCGTCACCGCCTGCACGCGGAAGTCGCGGCAGGCCGTCTGGATGCCGGTGAGCTTCTCGATGGCAAGGAAGATGCCGTCGATCGGGCCGTCTCCCGCCGTCACCGACACCGACCGAGGCTCGCCGTTCTGCAGCACCCGCAGTTCCACCGTCGGCGAAGAGCCGCTGGCGGATGTGAGCGTGTAGCCCTCGAACGTGAACTGTTCCGGCAGCACGGCGAACTGCTGCTCGCAGAGAGCCGCGATGTCGCCGTCGTAGATCTCCTTCTTACGATCGGCCAGCACCTTGAACCGCTCGAAGACCGTCTGCAGCTGCTCGGGAGTGAGCTGGTAGCCCAGGGCCAGGGCGCGATCGGCAAGCGCCGCCCGGCCGCTGTGCTTGCCGAGCACGAGGTCGGTCCGCTCGAGGCCAACGTCCTCAGGCCGCATGATCTCGTAGGTCCGCCGCTCCTTGAGCATGCCGTCCTGATGGATGCCAGCCTCGTGGGCAAAGGCATTGCGGCCCACGATCGCCTTGTTGCGCGGCACCTGAATGCCGGTGATATTCGCCACCAGCCGGCTGGTGGGCACGAGCCGCTGCGTGACGACGCGGGTGTCGACGGCGTAGTGATCACGCCGCGTCCGCAGTGCCATCACCACCTCCTCCAGGGAACAGTTGCCCGCCCGCTCGCCGATGCCGTTGATCGTGCACTCCACCTGGCCTGCGCCCGCCTCCACCGCGGCCAGACTGTTGGCCACGGCGAGGCCGAGGTCGTCGTGGCAGTGCACGCTGATCACCGCCCGGTCGATGTTTGGCACCCGCTCCCGCAGGCTCGCGATCACGTGATGCATCTGCGATGGCGTGGCATAGCCCACGGTGTCGGGGATGTTGACGGTGGTCGCACCCGCGTCGATGACCGCCTCCACGACGCGGCAGAGGAAGTCGATCTCCGTCCGCGCGGCATCCTCGGGGGAAAACTCGACGTCGCCGCAGCAGTTGCGGGCCCGTCGTACGCCCGCCACGGCCCGCGCCACGACCTCGTCCTCGTTCATCCGCAGCTTGAATTCCCGATGAATCGAACTGGTCGCGAGGAAGACGTGAATCCGCGGTTGGGCCGCATGCTGGAGCGCCTCCCAAGCCCGGTCGATGTCGGCGTCGTTGCACCGGGCAAGACCGCAGACCGTGGCCGCGGAGACCGCGCGAGCGATATCGCTGACGCTCGCAAAGTCGCCCGGGGAAGCGATCGGAAAGCCGGCCTCGATGATGTCGACCCCCAGTTGCACGAGTGCCTGGGCAATCTCCAGTTTCTCGGTGAGGTTCATGCTCGCGCCTGGGGACTGTTCACCGTCCCGGAGCGTCGTGTCGAAGATGCGGATCGTGCGTGCTGGAGGCATGGCAATGGTCGTGAAAACGGTGAATGCGGGTCAAAATCGGCCTCGGGCCACCGCGGCCCATGAGATCGGCTCCCCATCCTACACCGCGCGCGGGGCCTTGCGCTCGGCAGAGTGGGTCACCAGGGTGTAGAATTTGGCGGTCCGAGCAGCGCGTGTCACCCCTTTGCCATCGGTGCCCCCATGTCGTCCATCGTTTCTCCGGAGCCTCATTCTCCCGTGGAGCGGCAGGCGGTGGCGGAGCGCACGGTGGGAGCGGCACCGCGGAGGACCTTGGCCGGAGTCATGCTCCGCCGGCTCTCCGGGCTAGGGTTCCTGGCTCTCGGCGGCGTGGCCTGGTGGTGGCTGGCAACGCACCATTTCGGTGAGGTTGCCGATCAGGCCTGGGTCGCCGACGGCAAACGGCCCGGCGACGCGGCAGCCGGAGGAGAAGGCGCCGCTGGACCCATCGCCGGGCCCAACGCTGGCATCATGGGGGCGCCTACCGGCGGAATGCCCACGCTCATCACCCTGCCGGCGGGGGCCCAAAAGGCAGCGGAGATCGGTCTGGCCCGAGTGGAAATCCGCTCCCTTCGCGAGCAGCTCACCGTTCCCGGCCGGATCGACTACGACGCCCGCCACCGTCTCGATTACGCGTCGCCCGTCGACGGCATCGTGTCGCGGGTGCTTGTAAAGGTCCGGCAGAAGGTTTCGAAGGGTGACGCGTTGGCTGAGCTATCCAGCCCCGACGTGGGCATGGCCCGCGACGAAGTCCGCCGCCGCGAGGACAACCGTCTGATCGAAAAGAAGGCCGCCGATTGGGCGACCACCATCGCCGACAACGTCGAATCGTTGCTCGACTCTCTCGTCGGCCATCCGCCGCTGGCCGCCATCGAAAAGCAGTTTCAGGACCGTGTGCTCGGGGCGTACCGCGAGAAGATCCTGGGCAGCTACTCGCGGCTGATCTATGTCGAGAAGGTGAGCGCCGGGACAAAGTCGCTGGGCGAAGGCGGCGTCCTCTCGGGGCGAATCATCGAAGAGCGGGCGAGCAACCTGGAGGTGGCCCAGGCCAACTTCATCGCAGCCTGCGAGGAGGCGAGATTTCTCACCCGTCAGGATCGCGATCGCGCCCGGGCGGCGCTGGAGCAGGCGGATCGACTGGTGCAGATCTCGCGGGAGAATCTCCGCACGCTCGTCGGCAGCAGGCTCGAGACCGATCCGTCCGGCGAGGAGGCCGGCGAAAGCCCCGGTGACTCCAGTTCCTTGAGCAGCCTTGTCCTCCGCACACCGTTCGACGGCGTGGTGGAGGATGTTTTCATCACGCGCGGCGAGCGGGCTCGCGTTGGAGACCGGCTGTTCGTCGTGGCCGACACAAGCGTGCTCTGGGTGCGGGCGCAGATCCACGAGCGACAATGGACGGCGGTCGAGGTCTCCGAGGGGCAGCCTGTGCGGGTCATGGTGCCGGGAGCTGACGTGCACGAGGCGACCGCCGTCGTGAACCACGTGGGCGCAACGGTCGAGGCCGAGTCGCGGAGCGTGCCGCTGGTGGCGGAACTCAAAAACACCGATGCCCACTACAAGCCCGGGATGTTCGTCTGGGTCGATCTGCCGCAGGGGGAAACCCGCGAAGCGTTGGCCGTGCCGACGGCGGCGATCATGCGGCACGAGCGGAAGTCATTCGTGTTCGTGCCCGAAGGTGCCGACCGGTTTCGCCGCGTGGGCGTGACTACGGGGATCGAAAGCGGCGACTTCGTGGAGGTGACCCGCGGCCTGACGGTCGGGCAGCAGGTGGTGTCACAAGGGGCGTTCGTTCTCAAGAGCGAACTGTTGCTCGAAAAGGAAGCGGAGTGACGGGGCCGATGGCCACGCTCGCCCGGGGAGTCGGCTGATGCTGTCGGGTCTGATCGAGTGGTCGCTCGCCAACCGGGCGCTGGTGATCGCGATGTTCGTGCTCATGGCACTGGGCGGCCTCTATTCCGCCACGCACGTGCCCGTGGATGCGGTTCCCGATCTCGTCAACATCCAGGTGCAGGTCGTGACGGAGGCTGGCACGCTCCCGCCGCTCGAGGTGGAGCGGGCGGTCACGTATCCCGTCGAACTGGCCATGAGCGGTCTGCCCAGCGTCGAGGAGATCCGCAGCATCTCCCGCCTTGGCATCTCGCTGGTGACGATCGTCTTCCGGGAGGGCACCGACATCTTCCTCGCCAGGCAGCTCGTCGCCGAGCGGCTGCCCGAGGCGAAGAGCCGCATCACGCTGGCCACCGCCGATCCCAAGCTCGGCACCCTCAGCACGGCGCTGGGAGAGATCCTCCAGTTCGAGGTGAAGGGGGTGGGGCAGAACCTCATGGATCTTCGCAGCATCCTGGAATGGGACATCGCGCCGGCGATGCGGGAAGTATCGGGAGTGACCGACATCAACAGCCACGGCGGCTACGCCAAGAGCTACGAGGTCCGCGTCGATCCCGACCGGATGTCGGCGCAGGGGATCACGCTCGGCGAGGTGCTGGCGGCCCTCGAGCGGAACAACGTCAGCACCGGTGGCGGCTACATCGTCAGGAATGGCGAACAACGATTCATCCGCGGGCAGGCCCTGCTGGCCGATACCGACGCCATCGAGCAAGTCGTCGTGCGCAGCCCGCCAGGCGGCGTGCCGGTGCTCGTTCGCAACATCGGCGATGTCACCATCGCGCCCCTCGTGCGGCAGGGCGCCGCCACGCGGGACGGCCGCGGCGAGGTGGTCACCGGCATGGTGATGATGGTCCGCGGTGAAAACAGCCGGCGTGTCGTGACGGCGGCGAAGGAGCGGCTCAACACGATCCGGCAGACACTCCCCCCGGGGGTCGAACTGGACATTCTCTACGATCGTGCGAGCCTGATCGCGCGGACGCTCGATACGGTGCTCCACAACCTGGCTGAAGGCGGCCTGCTCGTGATCGGCGTGCTGCTCGTGCTGCTCGGGAACGTCCGCGCGGGGCTGATCGTGTCGCTGGCGATTCCCCTGTCGATGCTGTTCGCCGCCAACCTCATGTGGGCGACCGGCATCTCGGCGAGCCTCATGAGCCTCGGGGCGATCGACTTCGGACTCGTGGTCGACAGCTCCGTGATCATGGTGGAAAACTGCGTCCGACGGCTCGGCTTGGCGGGGCCGACGGAATCCAAGCTGGCGATCGTCCGTGATGCGGCGATCGAGGTTCGCGGGCCGACGATGTTCGGCGAACTGATCATCGCGATCGTCTACTTGCCGATTCTGTTCCTGGAAGGCACCGAAGGGAAGCTGTTTCGGCCGATGGCGCTGACGGTGCTCTTCGCGCTGGCCGGCTCGCTGATCATTTCGTTGACGCTCATGCCGGTGCTGGCGGCCACCGTGCTCGCCCGCGAGGAGGAGCACGAGCCGCTACTCATGCGGCTGTTTCACCGTGTCTACCATCCGCTCGCGAAACTGGCCGTCTACCATCCGGTGGTCGTGTCGCTTCTGGCGGCGGGCCTCGTGGCGGCCAGCATTCCGGTGGCGCTCAACCTTGGCGCCGAGTTCATGCCGCGGCTCGACGAGGGGGATCTGCTCATCGAGGTCGTCCGCCTGCCGAGCGCCACGCTAGAGGATTCGGTGCCGATCACGACGCGAATCGAGAAGACACTCGGCGAGTATCCCGAGGTAAAGACAGTCTTCTGCAAGACAGGTCGTCCCGAGATTGCCAACGACATCATGGGCGTGCAGCAGACCGACGTCTGGGTGATGCTCAAGCCGCATGGCGAGTGGCCTGCCGGCGTGACACGGGATCAGCTCGTAGAACGGATGACGGCATCGCTGACCGCCGCGGTCCCGGGAGCCAACTTCGGCTTCAGTCAGCCGATCGAGATGCGGGTCGACGAACTCGTGGCTGGCGTGAAGGCCGACGTCGCGGTGCTGATCTATGGCGACGACCTCGACACACTAGGAGATCTCGGCAAGCAGATCGAGGGCCTGCTCCAAGGCATCCGCGGATCGGCCGACGTGCGGGCCGATTGGCAGGCCAACGTGCCGACGATGCAGATCGATGCCCGGCCCGACCAACTCGCCCGGC
>JBILKZ010000140.1:0-9230 GCA_044376405.1 Pirellulales bacterium | reverse complement strand
TTGACCTTGCCGCGGCCGAGCTGCTGGAACTGCCGCAGCATGTTGAGCAGGTTGAGACGCGTCTGCGTGTAGTCCTCCGGCACGGTCGGGCTGACGTAAGCCTTGATGTCGATCGGGCGGCTCGTGTCGAGCTCGCGGAGCAGCCGCCGGGTGTCGGGGGAGAGCGAGCTGATCCGCTCTTCCGAGAGATCGGCCCGCACATCCATGCCCCGGAAGAGGAGTACGACCCCAAGAGCCGCCGCCGCCAGCCCGAGCGTCCGCGCGATGTAGTGCACGCCCATCTTCGCGCCGTCCCGCCGGCTGGTCCAATGCCGCCGGCCGATCAACACCATCGCGATGTAGAGGCAGACCGCCACGATGCCGAGGAAGTAGGCGATGCCCGATAGGCTGACGATACCTCGGCCGAAGTCGGCGAACTGTTCGGCAAGGCTGCACGGCCGCACCCATTTGGCGAGCCCCGGTGACATCACCGACCCCGCCTGGTCGGCCACGACCAAGGGCGCGTTGAACGCCAGACCGAGGATGAAGGCCACCGTGAGGTTGTTGGTGAGGAAGCTGGCCACCACGCCAATGGCGATCATGGCGATGCCGACGAACCAATAGCCCAGATAGTTGGAGAGCAACAGGCCGGCGTCAGGCGTGCCCCAGAGCAGCAGGATGGCGAGGTTACAGATGCAGGAGAACATCAGCGCCACCGTGTAGATGCCCACCGCCGCGAGGTATTTTCCGAACACCACCTCCCAGTCGCTGGCGGGAATCGTCAGCAGCAGTTCGTCGGTGCCCTGCCGACGCTCCTCGGCCCACACGCTCATCGTGATGGCGGGGATGAACACGAGCAGGATGTAGGGCAGATAGCGGTTGAGCTGGTCGAGGTTGGCGAGGTTGGAGTTGAAGAACTCCGGCGGCCAGAACGCCGCCAGCGACCCCAGCAGCACGAAGACGCAGATGAAGACGTAGCCGGTGGGGTTGGAAAAGTAGGCGACGAAGTTCCGCTTGAAGACCGCGTCGAGGACATTCCACTTCATGGGTATCAATCCTTGCAGACTGTTTTGAGCAAACTGTTCCGAAATTATTCCCAAACCTGTTCCCGCTCACGTCACGAAGCCGCTCGTGCACCGTGGCATCCACACCTGCCCGCACACTTCACACGGAGACGCCCCGCGTCAGTTCGTGGAACCGCTCGTCGAGTCCGCGGCCGCCCGCCCGGAGTTCCAGGGGCGTGCCGTCGAAACGCATCCGGCCCTCCGAGATCAGAATCACCCGGTCGGCCATCGCCTCCACCTCCTGCAGGATGTGGGTGGAGAGCAGGATCGTTTTCTGTTCGCCGAGCCGGCGGATCGTGTCGCGCACACCGCGGATCTGGTTCGGATCGAGGCCGCTGGTCGGCTCGTCGAGGATCAGCACATCGGGCTCGTGGAGCAGCACCTGCGCCATGCCCACACGCTGTCGATAGCCCTTTGAGAGCTTGCCGATGGCCTTGCCGATCACGCTCCCGAGTTCGCACTGGTCGACCACGGCGTCGATCCGCTCCGCCCGGCGGGCTCCTTTGAGCCCCCGCGCGTCGGCGAAGAATTCGAGCAGACTGCGGGGGGTCATGTCGGGGTAGAGCGGGCCGTTCTCAGGAAGGTAGCCCAGCCGGGCCGCTCCGGCGAGCCGGTCGGTCGACATGTTGTAGCCGGCGATCCGGGCGATCCCGGCGGAGGGGGCGAGATACCCGGTCAGCATCTTCATGGTGGTGCTCTTGCCGGCGCCGTTGGGCCCCAGGAAGGCAACGATCTGGCCGCGGGGCACGCTGAAGGTGATGTCTTCAGTGGCGATGAACGAACCGTAATACTTGCAGAGGCCGTCGGCCTCGATCATGGAGTCGCGGGTCGCATCGCGGTCGGCCGTGGAGTGTGTGTGCATCGTCCGTGCTTTGGTGAATCGACTTGGGTGAATCGAAAACAGCGAGGCCAGCCGCATCCCGCGGCACCTCTTCCTCGGTATTTTTTCCAGAGACCACGTTTCCGACAATCCCCATGATACAGGCTCGCCGACATTCGGCCCCTGCCCGGCAGGTTTGAGCAGCGTCTGGACCGCGAAATCCTGCCGCGGCTTCCAACTGCACGAGCGCGCAGACCGCCCATGCCCCGACGCCGGCTCTTGGGCAAGTCAGGAGGGGCTCATTCTGTCGACACCATACAATCAAGATGGTACCTTCAAAGGCGGTTTTGCATTCCCCGCTTCGCCCTCCCGCACACTCCATGCCACTCAGCAGAGTCCGCCGCGTCAGTCTGGCCCACTCGGTGAGTTCGCAGCTTTCGCGGGCGATCGTGGCGGGCGATTTTCCGGCCGGCTCCCAGCTTTCCGAACCGTCGCTCGCGGCCTCGCTCGGGGTCAGCCGTGCCCCTGTCCGCGAGGCGCTGATCGAACTGGAGCTGCGTGGTCTGGTCGAGTTTGATCCGCAGGGCCACACGCGGGTTCCCACTCTCACGCCTGCCGATCTTCAGGAAATCCACGCCATGCGGGTGGCGATTGATCCGCTGGCGGCATCGCTGGCAGCAGAGCACGCCACGACCGACGTCTTCACGGCGCTCGAGGCCAACATTGCGGCCACCAAGGATGCCAAGACCCTCGCCGACGTCTCCCGGCTCGACGCCGAGTTTCACGACCGCATCGTCAAGTCGGGAAAGAATCGGCGGCTGATGCTCTGCTGGAGCGGGCTGCGAGACCAGGTCGAACTCTGGCTGACGCAGATGCAGCTCCGGCATCAGGCGATCACGAAACGAACGCGGCAGCAGACGGTCGACAGCCACCACGAACTGCTCGAGGTCATCCGAAGTGGCGACCCGAAACAGGCAGCCACTCTCGCCGGCGATCACGTGGCGGGCTGGATCGATCTTCTGCCGACGGTGACTGCGGTTCCGAAGGGCTGAGCGTCTGGATAACCGCCCCTCCATGCAAGCCCGAAACGCGAGCGACGGCATCCCCGGTTACGGCCCCGGGAGAGGACCGGCGGTGGAGAGCCTCGTGCGGCAGAGATGCGAGTCAGCGGTCATGTAGAGCGTTTTGCCGTCGTCGCCAAACGCACAGTTGGCCGTTGCCTGGCCGGTGAGAAACGAGCCGAGGTGGGTGCCGTCGGCCGCGAACACGAGCACGCCCCCCGGACCGGTCGCGAACACGTTGCCAGCGAGGTCGACCTTGAGTCCGTCGGGGAGCCCCTTCTTCCGCCCCTTGAGGAGTTTCGTGGCGTCGAAGAACGTTCGCCCTTCGTCGAGCGTGCCGTCGGGCTTGACGTTGAACACCTTCCAGAGCGGTGCCTTCGGATCGGACTGGGCGACGTAGAGCCGCTTCTCGTCGGGTGAGAGGCAGACGCCGTTGGGTCGCGTCATCGTGTCGCAGACGAGCGTCACCACGCCGTCGGGCGTCACCCGATAGATGCCGCAGAAATCGAGCTCGCGGCGTTCGTCGTCCCAGCCCTTAGGCAGACCGTAGGGAGGATCGGTGAAATAGATCGCGCCCGAGGAGTGTACCGACAGGTCGTTGGGGCTGTTGAACCGCTTGCCGCGGTAGTTGTCGGCCACCGTCCGCTTGCCGCCGCCCGGTGTGAGCCGGCTCACCCGCCGATCGCCGTGTTCGCAGGAAATCAGGCAGCCCTGCCGGTCGAGCGTGAGTCCGTTGCTGCCCCGCTCGCTGCCGTAGGCCCCCGGCCCGGTAAACCCCGCCGGCTCGAGAAAGATGCTCAAGCCTTCGCCGTCCTTGAACCGCATGACGCGATTCCGCGGGATGTCGCTGAAGAGAACCGCCTTTTCTTGCTTCTGCCATACCGGCCCCTCGGCCCAGACAAACCCACTGGCAAGCACCTCGATGACGGCGTCCTTCGGCACGATCGCATCGAACCTCGGGTCGAGCCGTTCGATCGATCCGAGCGTGGGGAGCAGGTCGGGCGGCGCCCCCTCCTCCGCCCGCGCCGCGGCGCTGAACATCGAGATGACAGTGAGAGCGATCGCAGAAAAACGAAGGCGGTGCATGGCGTGCTCCTTAGGCGTTGCTGCCGGATGGTCTGCGTGGTGGTCAACTATTGTGCGCAGATTCAGCCCGCAGCCAACATCGAATGCTGGGCGATCCAAGGCGATGCCCACTCGGAGTCCCCCGGCTTGCGCCGGGGGCTTTTATGGGAGCGTATCCCCTGGCTTGCGCCGGGGGCTTTTATGGGAGCGTATCCCCTGGCTCGCGCCGGGGGCTTTTATGCGCGCATCCATGCAAGCCCGGAGCGCGAGCGATGGGATTTGCCGACATCAGACCTCGGCGAGCGGCTCGGTGGCGTCGCCAAACGTCTTCTGCGGCACGCCCATCTTATCGAGCATCGAGAGATAGAGCCGGCACATCTGCCGATTCTCGGACTTCGAGTAGTCGAGCACGCGGCCGGTCTCGAGCCGGCCGCCGGCCCGGCCGAGCACCGCCACCGGCAACTGGTCGTTGTCGTGCTTCGCACCGGCCATCATGCTCGAACACATCATGATCATCGAGTTGTCGAGCGCCGTGCGCCCCCCCTCGTCGATCGCGTCGAGCCGGCGGGCCACGTGGGCCATCTGCTCCATGAAGAACTGGTTCACCTTCAGCCAGTCGGCCCCATCGGAATGGGAGAGCAGGTGGTGAATCATGTAGTCGATCCCCTGCGAGGGATTGTCGGTCCGCGACAGGTTCGGGAACCGCAGCGCCGAGTGGTCGTTGTTGAGCTTGAGCGTGACGATCCGCGTGGTGTCGGTCTGGAAGGCGAGCACGAGGATGTCGCACATCAGCCGCATGTGCTCGGCGATGTCCTGCGGGATGCCGTCCGGCGGCCGCGGCATGTCGGGCTTGCCGAGCGTCGGCTTCCAGCCCTGCAACTCCCCGCGCTCTCCGGCGGTGGCGATCCTCTGCTCCACGTCGCGGACGCTGTCGAGGTATTCGTCGAGCTTCCGCCGGTCGGCCGTGCTGACCCGCCGCCGCAGGTCGCCCGCCTCCTCGATCACCGCGTCGAGCACGCTCTCGTCCCCCTTCTCCGTCCCTTCCTTGAAGAGCCGGTCGAAGGCGAGCGCGGGATAGAGCTCCAAGGGCGTGGGCGTGGTCGGCGAGCTCCACGAGATGTGGGAGCTGTAGAGCATCGAGTAGTTCTTGTGCACCGACGGGTTCGACTTCTCGCAGCCGAGCACGAGGCTCGGCACCTTCGTCCCGCGGCCATAGGTCTGGGCGAGCAGCTGATCGACGCTCGTGCCTGAGCGGATGTCACCACCGGAGGCCAGCGGGGCGCCCGAGAGCAGGTTGCCCGTCTGCGAGCTGTGGATGTTGCCCTTGCGGGCCTGCTCGTTGTAGAGCCCCTTCACGAAGAGCAGCTTCTCGCGGAAGCTGCCGATCGGCTCGAGCACCTTGCCGAGCTTCATGTCGGCGCCCGCGCCCTCGGCCCACCACTCCTTCGAATGGAAGCCGTTGCCGCCGAAGAGCACCGCCAGCCGCACGGGCGGCTCGTTCCCGCCCACGGCCGACTTCGACTCGGCGGCCCAGACAGAGAGCGACTCCATCCACGGCAGCGCCATGGACACGCCGAGGCCGCGGAGCATGGTCCGCCGCGAAACGAGTGGATTGGTCATCAGTGTTTCTCCCTCGGTGTCAGCCCTATTCTACTCCCCGTCATCCGCTGCGTCGGCCCCGCGAATATCGCGAAACTGCGGGCTCGACACGATCGCCTCGATCGCCACATGCACACGATGGCCGTTGGCCGCCAGCTTCGCCTGGATCTCGTCGAGCAGCGGCTCGTCGGAGAGCTGCACCGCCCTGCCGAGGCCATAGCCCAGCAGCTTGCGGCAGAACTGCCGTTCGAACGTATCGCGGCGGTCGTTGAGCAGGTAGCTGCGGAGGCCGTCGGGGCCGTCGATCGGCGTGCCGTCCATAAGCTTCGTGGCGGCGTCGATCGGCAGACCGGCCGCGTCCTGCGTGCGAAACCTGCCGATAGCGTCATACTTTTCGAGTGCGAATCCAAAGGGATCGATCCGCATGTGGCACTTCGCGCAGGCGGCGTCGCTCGAATGCCTCGCGATCAGCTGCCGCTCGGTGAGCCCCTCGGGCACGGTCTCCGCCAACAGCGGCACGTTCTTGGGCGGCTTAGGCAGCTTCTCGCCGAGGATCACCTCGCTGAGCCAGTTGCCCCGCAGGATCGGGCTCGTCCGCGACGCCCCGGCCTGCGTGGCGAGCGTGGAGGCCAGCCCGAGGATGCCGCCGCGGCCGTGCTGCCGCACGCCGTCCACCCGCCGCCACTGCGGGCCATCCACGCCGGCAATGGAATAGTGCTTCGCCAGATCTTCGTTCAGAAACGTGTGGTCGGCGTCGAGCAGCGACAGGATCGAGCGGTCGTTCTGGAGGAAGTCGGCAAGAAACAGGATCGTCTCCTCCTCCATCGCCCCGCGCAGGGCGGCGAACGTGGGAAACACCTCCTCGCTCTTCTCGTCGTGCCCGGCGAAGCCGTGCACGTGGAGCCACTGCGTGCCGAATTCCTCCGCGAGCCGCCGCGCCTTGCCATCGCGCAGCATCCGCCGCGTCTGGGCGAGCAGCGTCTCCGGCTCGTGCAGCCGCCCGGCCGCGGCCGTTTCGAGTAGTTCTGCATCGGGCAGCGACGACCAGAGGAAATAGCTTAGCCGCGTGGCCAACTCCGCATCGCTCACCGGCTGCGACCCGGCCCCCGGCCCCGGCGACTCCGCCTTATAAAGAAAGGCGGGGGCCACGAGCACGCGGGCGAGCGTGAGGGCGAAGGCCTGCTCGTGCGGCAGGTCGTCGCCGCGGAGTTCGGCATAGAGCTCGTTCAGTTCCCGCGTCTCCTCCGGACGGAGCGGCCGCCGGTAGGCCCGCGCGGCGAAGGCATGCAGCTTCGCCAGTTGCAGCGGCTCGGCATCCGTCATCTCGCGGCGAAAGGCGGCGGCCCGGGCCTCGATCGGCTCCCGCATCGGCGCGAACGACTTCACGAGGTCGGACCGGTCCTGCGAGGCGTATTCCATCAACTGCTCGTAGACGTCGACCAATTCGATGGGCTCCTGGCTGATGAAGAGCAGCTCCTCCCAGAGCCGATCCAGCTCCTTCGCCTCGGCATCGTCGAGCATCAGCCGCTTGAGTTGGTCGTCCTCCCGGTAGAAGAGGTTGAACGTGACCACCTCGTCGACCGGCACGATCCGCGCGTAGCAGAGCGACTTGGGGAAGAGGCTGCGGAAGTCGGTAAACGCGGCCTCGAACCGTTTCCAAGCGGCAGAGCCCTTTCCGGCAACGAGCGGCACCGACGGCGACAATCCTGACGACACGGCATCAGCACCGGGACCGACGTTGGCCTGCAGTTGCACGCTCGCGTCGTCTCCGGCCTGCGGATGCACTTTTCCTGCGGTGACAAGCTCGCAGCCCGCGGCAAGCTCCGCCGGGATCGTGATATCGATCGAGAAGGGCGCCTGCACGCAGAGATCTTTGGCATCGACGGGGGCATCGACCGGCAGCCCCTGTGCGACAAGGCCGAAGAGCTTCGGATCGATGCCCGCGCCACCAGCCTCCGAAGCGACCGCGTCGGCCTCCTCTTTGAGCTCGATGCGGGCCAGCAACGGGCCGGTCGCGGAGAGGAGCATGCGTCGCAGCGCCGCATCGGGCGAGTCCTTTGCCACATCGGCGCCGCCATCCGCCAACAGCCGCTCGAGTTCCGCGGTGAGCTTCCCGCGTTCTTCTCCTGCGGTCGCCGACATCCACCGGGCCAGCAGCGATCCTGCGGGAATCGTCCAGCCGGTGTCCGGCGCATCGGGCTCCGAGGCGAAATGCCAGACGGCCGCGTTGCCGTGGCGATCGGCATGGGGATTGGCGGCGAGGATGTCGGCCGACACGTCCGTGGCCAGATCCCATTCCCGGTCGCCGGAGCGGATCGCGAGATCGACGGCGGTGAGGTCGCAATTCGCGTTGCCGTCGCGGGCGGCCACGACGACGCTCACCACGTCGCCGCGGCGAAGTTCGATCGAATCGAAGGGGCCGATCGGCGTCGGCTGGCCAGCGTTGTTCGTGCCACTCGCGAGCACCTGTCGGGTGCCGCCCCGCCAGACCTGCAACGACCAGAGCGTGCCGTTGCTGCAGCCGACGTGCACGCCCTCGATCCCGCCCTCGATCTGCACAGCAGCCGAGACCGGGCTCCGCCAGCCGACGATCGCCCGCTGCTTGACCTCGGGATGCAGGGCCACGCCGCGGGGCTTCATCGTGCCGGGGATTCGCAACTGCTCGTCCGACGAGTTCGCCACTACCCGCAGATGTTCATCACCAGCCCAGCCATTGACGGCCTCCCAGCCCTCGATGCGCTCGACCTTCTTGTCGAGGAGTTTTGCAAACTGTGGCTCCGCGGCACCGATGCCCAGATACGAAAGCCACCCCGACAGCAGCTGCGGGTCGACGGCATGCTTCCGCGACAGGTCGGCGACCGTGGCCTCGAATGTGTCGGCGGTGATCGGTGGCTCGAGCGCAGCCGCCTCGGCCACGGCCGCGAGGCATTCCGACGCCGTTGCGGCCAGCCGCTCCCGTTGCGTGGCGAGCGTGGTCGCCATCTGTCGCACGAGCCGCAGCGGCAGGTCGGCCCGACCGGGGGCCACGAGCCGCGGGTTTTCCCAGACGACGAAGTCCTGGTCACGTGCATCCCCGGCGTCACCGGCCGCGAGACGGATCGTGACCGCATCCTTTCCCTCCGGCACCGCGAGCTTCACGCGAAACTCCTGCCGGTCGACGAGCGGCGTTACCGCCTCCATCCATGACGGCGGTCCATCTGGCCGGCCAAACTGCCGCGCGATCTGACCGACGTTGTTGAACTTCCAGAGAGCGTTCTGCCAGCCGGAGACACTCGCGGCGAGTGCGGCTGCATCTCCCGGCGTCGCGGTCTTCCAACGGCTCCGCAGCGAGTCGAGAATCAACGACGGCTCACGGGCCGATGCTCCGTCGGATGCCGAGAGCGTGGAACAAAGCGCCGCCCAGAGCGTGGCCAGATATCTCGGATTCAAACCCCGTTCGCGGGCCACCTCGGCAATCGCGTCGCCGCCCCTCGCGAGGCGGTCCCGCTCGGCGAGCGTGGCGAGCAGGTATTTCTCGGTCGGCAGAAATCCCTCGTGGCCCAAGTCGAGGCGGATCCCCTGCCCCACGACCGTCTGGGATGCAGCCGCGGCGGCGTCGAGCGGCTGTGTAAACCGCCCATAAAACTCCCGGATGCGGGCGAG
>JBILKZ010000139.1:0-9281 GCA_044376405.1 Pirellulales bacterium | reverse complement strand
CAACGCCCGGCAATGACCGGCGTTCGTCCGGCAGCCAGAGAATCTTCTCGATGGCGCTTGTGCCTTTTTCCCAGTCGAGCCGCAGTTGCAACGCGCCGCCGCCTTGCGTGACGTACGCCCGGGTGCGGTCGCCGGCATCCACCATCCCGCCGCCGCCATAATTGTTGTTGCCATACATCGCCTTGACGAACGTGCCGTCGCGTTCCCAGACACTGATGCGCCGTGGAAACTCGGAAGCCTCGGCCACCCACAATCTGCCGTACGCAGAAATCGCGATGCCCCGCGGATTCGCCATCCGCCTTTCGTCATACGGGCCGAGCTGCGGCCCGCCGGGCACGCCGATGGCCCGCAGCCGTCTGCCGTCCCGATCAAACACCAGCACCTGATGCGGCCCCTGGTCGCTGACGTAGAGGTTGCCGTCGCCGTCGAGGGCCAGATGCTGCGGCTTCTCAAGCCCCTCGCCGACCATCACGGTCGGCTCACCCTGCGGCGGAAAGGAAAAACGCACGACCTGCTGGCCGCTGATCGCCAGCAGATGCCGGCCGTCGGCCGTCACGACCATGCCACGCGGCGAATCGAGCGGCACCTCGGCGGCCTTCACGCCGGAACGGTGGTCGGGCACCGTCGGATCGGCGCGACGAAGCCCGAACCCGGGCTTGGGACCGGCCTGGTGTGGCTCGTCGCGAATGACGAGCAGTTTGTTCTGGCTGGTGACGGCCGCGACCACGACGCGGTCGTAAACCGCCAGGCCGCCGAGGCTCTGGCCGGCTTCGCCCCGATACACCCTGCGGCCCGCGGCCCACAGACACATCGACATCGTCCGCACCGCGCCGTGATAGGCCCCGACCGGCGGCGGCTGCGTGACCGCCTCGATCTCGAACGACTCCTGCCAGTTGTTGCCCGCGTAGGCTGTCGCCGCGGCGTCGGCACCCGGCCCGCCGTCGCGGGCGAGCAGTTCGGCGCCGCACCATCCGCCGCCGGCCGCGATGCCCCGCACCCCCGCGAGCCGCTGACCGTCGAGGTCGGTCCAGACCAAGCCAAAGGCCTCGCCGACGCCCGAGCCCACGAGCATCGCCGGTGTCTCTGCTGCCGTTCCATCGGGCTTCTCGCCGGGCTTCTTCTCTCCGGGCTTCTTGGCAGGCAGGCTCGCCAGGGCCAAGGCCGGCCCGAAGTCATTGAGCCAGCCACCGCGGCCGTCGACCGTGTCCCAGGGCGGATTCCCGGCCGTGTAGAAAGGCATGTCATACCGCAGCTGCACCGGGTCGCGGACAAGGCCGCGGACCACGTAGCGGCCCGGCGGCGCAGGCTCGCCCTCGAAGCGAAACACCGGCTGGGCATGCACCTGCACCGGCACGTGGTCGTCGAGGCCGTCCCACTCGACCACATGCTCGCCCGCCGCGAACGGCGTCTCTGCGATCAGGTTCCGCACCCGGTTGCCCTGTGCGTCATCCACCACGAGCGTCACCACGCCAGGCTTGTCGAGCGTGAAGCGGATCGGAATCGCCGGCCGGGCAGCCTCGGCCGCACGCGCCGGGCGAGGCCACACGCACGCCGTGACGAGGATGGCGATCGCGAAGAGCCAGGCCGCGACTTCGGTGCCGCACTGAACCCGCCGCAGGCAGTCGTCGATTGCTCGGAATTCACGTTCGGGCCCACTCGCGGGCATGACTTTCTCCTGGAGGTTGAGATTCACGATGATGGCATCACTGGTATTCAGCAAGGCCCCACGCGGAGGCTCGTTGGGATTGCATACTCCATCGTGTAGCCCAGGCCGTCGGCCGCGCGGGCGTAGCCGCCGCGGAATCCGCTGGGATTCACCTGCAGATTAAGGGGGGCAGGTCAGTGACGCCCGACGGGTATCGATCACCTGTTATTTGCTCCTGGCGAACTCGACCGTGGCCCGTTCGGCATGGGCCCAATCGATGCCTTCGGCGAGCGTGACGCTCACGCCCTCGCCGCCCACGCACCGCACCACCCCCGGCTTGTGCGGAAAGCAGTCGTCCTGAAGCACGAGCCTCTCCGCGGGGGTTTCCAATCGGTAGCGGTAGGTCTGTGTCAGCGACGGCCCCAGGGCGTGGCCCACAAACGTCAGCTTCGCCTTCTCAGGGATCGTCACCCGCAGCGTCTCGGCCAGCTGTTCGCCACGGCGGATGAAGAACCCGGGCTCAGGATGCTGGGCGCGTTCGACGACCGCCTCGTCCGCACCTAGCGTGAGGCGATACTCGATCGTCCATCCCCGCGGGTCGGCACTGGCCGCGATCGTGCGTTGCGAATGACCGAAGCCGCCATCGTGCGACAAAGCCGTCTGCGTGGTGGCGATCGCCACCACCAGCGTCACGATACTCGCGCCGGCCACCAGCAGCCGACTGGGTGATGCCGTGCAGCGGCGGGCCGGCTCTGCCTGAGTCTGCATGTCAGTCCGCGTCGGCATGCTCGGCCTCCCGTACCCATCGCAACAGGTTGTGGTCGTCGATCCCACTGTCGGCAAACGCCTGAAACGCCGTGGCAGGGCCGCAGTGCTCGACGAGCCGGCGACGCTGTTCGGCGGAACCGTGCGCGACGATGAGCCGCGCCGCGGTGGCCAGCAGCTTCGGCTCGGTGGCGTGGAGATCATCGAGGGCCCACTGCGGACACTCGCCGAGGCTCAGAAACGCCAGCAACGCATCCATCTTCTCCGTGGGGCCGCCCCGGCGGTGCAGCGATTCGAGCTCATCGCGGGCGGCGGCGTCGCCCAGTCGGGCCAGCCCCACCAGCGCGACCAGCCGCAGGCGATACCGCCAATACACCGCGTCATTAAAGGACTGTTCCGCCAGGATCACCGGCGGATTCGCCGCGAGCACCTGTTCGAAGAAGGGCCGCGTGTTTCGGTTCCGCCACGCCCCCAACGCGAAGATCGCCTCCTGCCGGTGTCCATCGGAGGGATCCTGCTGCGCCACCCGGATCAAGAGCGGTCCGATCACGTCGCGATCGTCATCCGACAGCCCCTCCACCGGGCCCAGGCACTGGATCGCTGCCAGCCGGAGATCGCCGTTGCGAATGCCGAGAAGCGGCAGCAACTGCCGCCGAAAACGGCCGGCGCTGTGGGCGAGGTAGCCTATTGCCGTCTGGCGAGCGATCACCGCTTGCGACTCGTCGAGTGCCAGCTTCACAGCCTCAATCTCGAACCCGGCGAGGCGGCGGAGCGTCGCCAGACGAAGCGCCTCCTCGTGGCCGCGGTCGCCGCGGTCCAGAAGCAGCGTCACCGCCTCCGCGGCGATTGCCTCGGGTCCCTGCCGCAGCACAGCCAACGCCGGATCGACGAACTCGAAAGGCTCTGCCTTCAGGGCCGCCAGGGCGATCGCGTCGTTTCCCTGCGGGTGGACGGCCATTGCCAGCAGGGCGAGATACTGCGCCCGGCTCGGCGGCCCCGGCAGCCTGGGCCACACAGCCCGTAGCGTCGCGGCATGATCGCCTTGCTCGTCCGCGGCGAGCACCTCGAGCGCTGCCTCCACCACCGCCGGCTCCGCCAGGTGCTGCTGCAATGTCGCCACCACCAGCCCACCAAGGGCGGGCTTCTTCTCGAGCACGCGGAGCGTGCTGACGATCGTAGCTTCCGAGCCAGCCGCCAGCCCCTGCTGCACGCGGTCTTCAAACGCACCCCGGGGCTCCGGCCAGCCACCGAGAAATTCGAGCCACGCCTCGTACGTCGGTCCGCGAGATTCGGCCGGCGGCTGCTCGGCGATTCGCGTGAGGGCATCCCTCAGCCCCGGCAGTGTGCGTGTTTCCGGCCCGCGGGCCAGCCGGCGATTCCAGGCCTGCAGAAGCTGCAGCGATTCCGCGTCGTCGGCGAGTCGCTCAAGCGACGCACACGGCGTGAGCCGCACGATAAGATCCGCCGCTCGTCGCTCGTCCACATGGGCGACGAGCCTGGCGAAGAGCCGACGCGAGAGTTCATCTTCGGCCGGCGAGGTGGTGAGCCGGACCAGATCGGCGGCATAGAACTCGCGCACCGCCGCGGGCAGGAGCACCGCGCGGGTCGTCCGCTCGAGGAGCGTCTGAAACGCCCGGTGGGCCGTGGGGGCGGCGGTCTCGTCGAGCCCGGCATAGCGTTCGGCGAGCAACTGCAGGTTGGGCCAAGAGAGCGATTGCAAGCGGTCGACCATCGCCGCCTGGCTGCCACCGCCGCGGGCCACATGGTCGAGATACCGTTCGAGCGCGACCCGCTCCATCTCGTCGAGCGTCTCAGCAGCCGCTGGCGCAGTGGCCGCGAGCATCGTGACGACGACGAGGATCGCACTGATCATGGCTGCGGATCAGCCTTCTCGGCGACGAGCAGATACCGCGGCCAGACCGGCGCGCCCTTGTGGAACCAGCCTCCCGCAAAGAGCGGGCCGTCGTGGTGGTAGCGATCCTCGAGGTCGCCGTTCTGGCAGACACTCAACACCCTGATTTCCGCGCCCTCCATCTTCCAGGGGCCGTGATAGCGGAGCTTCGGACCGTCAGGCGTCGTCGGCTCGACGGTGATCCAGGTCTCCCGATCGAGCGGCGTGCCCAGCCCCGCCCACGGCAGCCGCAGCTCCGCCGTATAGCCAGTGTCGGTGTCGGAGGTGTCGTTGAGGGTCGAGGCCGCGCCGTCGGCCTTCGGCTTCAGTTTCACCGCGGCGGTGAAGTGGGCTTTCGCTTCAGCGTCATCCTCCAGAAACTCGCCATGTCCGAAATGGATGCCATAGCGGGCCAGGGCGGTCTTCGTGACCGGCTGCTTGTCGTCGATCACCGCACACCACACATCGTTGAACTGGTTGCGGGCGTTGTGATGCAATTCCCAGAAGAAGTGCTCGTCGCCAAGCGTGATGAAGAATTCGGCAACGTCGATCTTGGCCTCGGGATCGTGGATCTTCGCCCCCTGGCGGCGGTTGGGGACAGGCCCCTGCTCTTCACCTGTCCCGACTGCGATCAGATTGCCGTCGAACGTCTCGTAGCCGATGTAGAGAAACTGGTCGTCCCAGGTCAGGCGGGACTTCATCGGGATGCGGCCCGCCTTCTGGCCCAGCTTCCCCAGCACGCAGTCGACCGCCGCCACGGGGGCCCGCTGCCAGCAGGCGTCGTCGAGCACGCCGTCCACGACGGGGGCCATCGCCGCCTTGGGCACCCGTACGGCCGCCGCGAGCTCGCGTACGGCCGCCGCGGGCTCCGCGGCCAGCACTGGCACGATCGCCGCCTGGGCGGCCACGAGTCCCAAGACCACGCCACCCCCTAAGCCTCGCCACCTCATGTGCATGCGATTCTCCATTGGAGGCTCAAAACGCCTCAGGGGGCAACTATCAGGGGGTAACGAATCGTCTCAGAATGTCATTCCGAGTATAGAACCCCATGCGGTCGGCCCGCGAGCGCCCTCCGCAAAAACGAAAGACTCCGCCAAAATCGAAAGCCCGCAGCAAGTATTGTTATCCGGCAGTTGATCAACAAGCCGCCTCTCCCCCCGCGACCCCCACGCAAGGATTCCTCATGTCCGAGACCCATGATGATCTCGTCGCCATCGACACCTGTCGCGCGGCCTACGACAGGATTCATGCCGAAATGGCCAAGGTGGTCGTCGGCCAACGCGACGTCATCGACGACGTGCTGATGTCGCTGTTCTGCGACTCGCACATCCTGCTGGTGGGCGTTCCGGGCCTCGCCAAGACGCTGCTGATCGCCACGCTGGCCAAGGTGCTCAAGCTCGACTTCAAGCGGGTGCAGTTCACCCCCGACCTGCTGCCAGGCGACATCACCGGCTCCGAGGTGATCGAGGAGGACCGGGCCACCGGCCGCCGCGAGTTCCGGTTCGTGAACGGGCCAGTGTTCACGAACCTACTTTTGGCCGATGAAATCAACCGCACGCCGCCGAAGACCCAGGCCGCGCTCCTGCAGGCGATGCAGGAACGCGAGGTCAGCGCCGGCCGGCAGACGCTCAAGCTGCCCAGGCCGTTTCTGGTCATGGCCACGCAGAATCCACTCGAGCAGGAGGGCACCTACCCTCTCCCCGAGGCGCAGCTCGACCGGTTCATGTTTAACACGTTCGTCGACTACCCCAGCGACGACGAGTTGGCCGAGATCGTGATCCGCACCACCGGCGGCATGTCCGCCGTGGTCGAGCCGGTGCTCGACGCCGACGAGATCCTCGCAATCCAGCAGATCGTCCGCCGCGTCCCGATCGCCCGCCCGGTGGTTGACTACATCGTCCGCCTGTCGAGCGTGACCCGTCCGGGTCACGCGTCGGCGCCAGCCATCGTCAAGGACTATGTAAGCTGGGGATGCGGCCCCCGCGCAGCGCAATACCTGGCGCTCGGGGCCAAGGCCCACGCCGTGCTGCACGGTCACACCCACGCCTCGATCGAGGGCGTGAAGGCCGTCGCCCACAGCGTGCTGCGGCATCGTATCGCGCTCAACTTCAACGGCCAGGCCGAGGGCTTCGACACCCAAAAGGTGATCGGCTCGCTCCTCGACATCGTCCCCGCCGAGGCCGCCTGAGAAGGTCGCATCGGTCCCGTTGGCGGCACGACGCCGCCATCCCCATCCCGCGTATCCAGCGACATCGCATGGCATCCACGGCCGACAACTCGCTCGCGCTCGACCCCTCGCTCCTGCAGCGGCTCAAGGGGATCGAACTGCGGTCGCGGTTCCTCGTCCGGGGTCTCTACAACAATCGGCACCGCACCAGCGACCACGGGCTCTCGACTGAATTCATCGAGCACCGCGAGTATCGCCGCGGGGACGAACTGCGGTCGATCGATTGGCGGGTGCTGGCACGCACGGAACGGCTCTACGTGAAGGTGCACGAGATGGAGTCGAACATGAGGGTCAACCTCGTGGTCGACACGTCGGCCTCGATGCGGGTGGCTCCTGCCGATGGCCTCCCCAGCAAGCTCGACCTGGCGTGCTCGATCGCCGGGGCGTTGACCGTGATGGTGCAGGGCCAGCAGGATGCGGTCGGCCTGGTCTGCCTGGGCAACGCGATCGACGAGCACATTCCAGCCCGACAGGGTCCGCAGCATCGCCGCCTCCTGTTCGAATACCTCGCCAATCCTCCCGGCGGCGGGGGCGGCAGGCTCGGCGAGTTGTTGCTCGAGTCGGCACCCCGGTTCGGCACCCGCGGCATGATCCTGCTCCTCTCCGACGCGCTCGACCCAGTCGAGCCGCTCGGCCGCGCGCTCAAGCGGCTGCGGGCGCAGCATCAGGACGTGACGCTGATCCAGATTCTCGACCGGCAGGAACTCGACTTCCCCTTCGATCGCCTCACCGAGTTCCGGCACCCCGAAACGGGCGCACGCGTCGTCGGCGACCCGGCCGTCCTGCGCAAGAAATACCTGACACGGCTGGACGCCCACCTGCAGCAGGTCGAACAGGCGTGCAAGCGGGCCCAGGCTGACTACCTGCGGCTGAGCAATGCCGACGACCTGCGTCGGCTGCTCTCGCTCCACTTCATCCGTCGCCAGATGGTGGGAGGCCGCTGATGCTCCATCCCGCGATGCTCCTGGGGCTGCTCGGTCTTTCCGTGCCGGTGATCATCCACCTGATCCAGCGGCAGCGGCTACGGTCGCAGCCGCTGTCGACGCTTGAGTTTCTCGACCGCGAAGACCTGGCCAACGCCTTCGCCCCCGTGCCCCGCGACCTGCTGCAACTGCTGTTGCGTCTGCTGCTGCTGAGCCTGTTCGTGATGCTCATGGCGCGGCTGTATTGGAGCGGCAGCGAGCCCGGGCCGAGGACGCTGGCCATCGTGCTCGATCAATCGATGAGCATGCGGCAGCACGTGAGCGAGACGGAGTCGCTCTTCGACAAGAGCAAGCGGCAGGTGCTCGAGCTCGTCGCGTCGCTGCGTGAGGGGGACCGCGCGTCGCTGACGCTCGTCGGCGACGACATCACCCGCACCACCGGATTCCTCTCCGATCGCGAGCGGCTGCGGGCGGAGGTGGAGGCGTGTGCGGTAAGCGACAGCGGCTCGACCGGCCTGGCCTCTGCGATCCGGGCCGCGATCGATCAGCTTCGCGCCAGACGGTCGGTCAACTCCTGCGTCGTGGTCTTCTCCGATCGACAGCGGGACGCCTTCGCGGCCGACCTGCGGGAGCAGGCAGCATCGCCGCGGCTGGGCCATGTGAAGCTGCTCTGGATCGACGCCCCCGAATCAGAACAGCCCAACCTGAGTATCGAGCGGGCGGCATTCACGCCCACGCAGGCGTTCGTCGGTGGCAGCAGCCGCCTCACCACGGTCGTCCGCAACGGCACCGACAAGCCGCAGCCAGCCGCCCTGCTGATCGGGAACGAACAGGAAGGGGCGGCCGCTGGCGAGGAACGGAGGTTCGAACTCGCCCCCGGCGAGGCGGCGCATGTTGATCTCGTGCAGCGGTTCGACTCGCCGCTCGACAGCGTGGCCCGGGTGGAGCTGCCCGACGACGTGCTCCCCGGAGACAATGCATTCCATGTCCCGATGCGGATGCGCGACCGACGGCAGGTGCTGCTGGTGGCGGAGGCCGAGCAGGACGAAGAGCCGCAGTCTGCCGCGGTGCGGTTCGAGGGGCTCGACCTGCTGGGCTATGCCATCAACCCTGGCGAGGCGATTGGCCTGGGCGGAGGAACGCAGGTCAACCTGAAACGGGTGGCGCCGCAGGCCCTGCCGCGGGTATCGCTGCCGTTGTATTCGTTGATCGTCCTCTACGGCGTGGTCGACCTCCCGGAACAGTCGTACAAGGATTTGCGATCCTTCGCCGCGGCCGGCGGCCTGGTCTGGATCATCGCCGCGCCTGATGCGTCGCCCGTGCGGTTCAACGAGCGATTCGCCTCCCTGTTGAATGGGCTGACCATCGGTCAGATCTCCGAGTCCGATTCGCCGCGTTCGCTGAGTACGCTCGAGAGCGACGTCGGCGATCCACTGCTGCTGCCGCTCCTCCGCGACGAGTGGGGCCCGGCGGGCGAGGTCTTCCTCTATCGTTATGTCCGCGTCGAGGCGCCGGGCACCAGCCGCCCTCTGCTCAAGGCGGCCAACGGCGACGTGCTCATGGCGCTCGTGCCGCTGGACCGCGGCAACGTGCTGGTCCAGTCCTTCGACTGCGACCTGCGGAGTTCGTCGCTGCCCCGCACGGCGGCCTTCGTGCCGGTCGTGCAGCGGTTGGTGCACGGCCTCACCGACCAGGAGCGGACTGGCAGGCCCGACATGCTGCGGGTCTCCCAGACGGCACGGATCCGACTGCCGGAATTTCGCAGCCTGCAGGGAGACGTGCTGCTCACCGGCCCCGAGCAGCGGACGCTCACGATGGTGGGGCCGGCCC
>JBILKZ010000275.1:0-2897 GCA_044376405.1 Pirellulales bacterium | reverse complement strand
CCCACCTCGATGCTGAACGAGGGCTGCGGCGAACGGATCGTGAGCGTGTAGCGATAGTCGTCGGGCTTCGATGCCGAGCCCGCGCCACGGACGTCCGTGAGCCTCACGATGAAGTCGCCGTCCGCCGGGGGCGTGAAGATGACCTGCGAGTCGGCACCGAATCGCTGCGTGGCCTCGTCGTCGTTCTCGTAGAACACGCGAAACACGGGCAAGCCGTTCGGGGCGGGCGTCGCTCCGGGAGGCAGTGGCTGCACGATCCATGCTGGCTCGCCCAAGGCATGCGTGACGGCCGACGTGCCAAAAAACGTCTGTCGGCTGCCGCTGCCCGGATAGACCATGTAGCCCGAGTCGGGGCCCTGCGGATACCGCCAGAGCCTGACCACTTCACCGTTCGCGTAGAGATATTCGTCTAACTCCATCTCCATCCAGTTCTGGAGCCGGAAGTCGCCCGACTGGGTTGAGTCCTTGCCGCGAAACGTGAACCATGAATCGCGAGTCGCCTGCAGGACGACCTGCTCGACGGGCTGGCCGGCGGCATCGAGCACCTCGATCCGCGAATCGAGGAGCGACTTGGACCGCGCGGCATTCACTTCGATCAGGAGCGGCACGCCACGCTGCGACGCGAACCGAAAGCAGTCGGCATCGCCCGGCCGGCCAATCGTGCCCTTGATCTCCACGGGCACGGAGACTGCGATGGCCTGTTGTGGAGCATCGTTGGGCTCGTGCTCGACCATCGCTGATGGGCTCGCAGCGGCCGCCGGCGGCAACGACGGACCGCCGGCCCCCCCACCGTCCCCGGCCATCGAATCGGTGACTAGATCGACCACCACCGTCACGACGTCGACCGAACCATCCATTCGGCCGACGCCAAAGCGCCCGTCGGCCAGGGGGACGACCGCGGAGATCTGATCCGGCTGCCGTGCGTAGTCGTGCTCAAGCACGAGGTCGGGCACGCTCCAGCACTTGAGCGACCGATCTTCCGCGGTGGTGAGCAGGTGCTTCCCGTCGGCCGAGAGCCCAATGGCGACGACCGGGCTTTCGTGCGCAAACCGGGAATGAAGCGGCGGATTGATCGTCGGAGTTTCGACCGACGCGAGCCTCCAGAGGTGTATCCGCTTGTCGCGGCCTCCGCCGATCACGTGCTTCCCGTCGGGCGTGAACGCCACCGTGAACATCTCCCCCTGCGGCTGGTTGAGCGTGTCGAGCCGCAGCCCGTCGCTGGTCCGCCAGAGTTTGATCGTCTCGTCGGCGCTCGCCGACCCGAGCAGCTTTCCACTCGGGTGCCAGGCGAGGTCGAAGATCGCCCCGTTGTGGACGTCGATCGAACGAAGCAGTGACCCATCGGCCACGTTCCAGAGCTTGAGCGAACGGTCGTACCCAGCAGTGGCGAGCAGCTTCCCGTCGGGCGAGAATTCGGCGTCATACAGCACGTCGCGGTGGCCGCCGAACGAGCGGATCAGGCTGCCGGTGGCCAGATTCCGAAGTTCGGCCACACCGGACAGGCCGGTCACGCCACCAGCGACGACGAAAGCCTTGCCATCTGGACTGAAGTGAACGGCATTCGCCTTCCACGGAAGATCGATGGCTGCCATCTGGCCGGGTGGCACGGCCGCTCCGCCAGTCGACGCGGGCACGAACATGAGCCCACGGCCGCGGACAACGGCAACGCGGCCGCCGTCGGGCGTGATTGCCGCGGCGGTCACCGGCATCACGCCGACATGCGGCGGTAACTTGGGCACGACCAGCGATTGCAGCAACGACGCATCGACCGCCGGCGCCGGGGCGCCGGCCGCGATCCAGGCCTCGAGCACGGCACGGTCGGCCGCCGGCACCTGCGGTTCGTCGTCGGGCGGCATGTGATCCCCATCTTTGCTGAGGATTCGCTGGATCATGACCGATGCGGCAGCGTCGCCCGGCACGATCGGGTCGCCCGAGCCCACGCCTCCCTTGCGAAGTGACGCGAACGTCTCGACGGAGAATTCCCCCTCGCTGTCGCGTCCATTGTGGCATCCAGAGCAGTAGGTCCGCAGGATCGGCGTGATGTCACGTTCGTACGACGGCCCCGCCGAGCACGGTAGCGCTGTCAAAAGGCAAACGACAACGATGAAAGACTTCATGGGTGCTAATGCCTGAAGAGGAATTCACGGCTGGTGAGCAGCGACCAATACATGTCCTCGACGAGTTCCCGCTTTTCCTCGGGCTTCGCCGCCGTGAGCATCTCCTCGATCGGCTTCCGCTCGGCGTCGGTCGGCATCCGGCTCAGGCAGCGGAGCCAGGCCTCGTCGACCAGAGCCGTCGGCGAGGGATCGGTGGCCAGGATCTGCGTCACCCGGCCCGCCTTCGCCGACAGCTTGTCGTTGATCGTGGAGCCGTTGGAAAGGTGCAGCACCTGCACGAGGCTGGGCTGGTTCGACCGCTCGCATTCGCAGGTGATATCACGGGCGTTGCGGCCGAACGCCTTGAGGAAATAGTTCTTCACCGCCGTGTCGTGGAGTTGGATCGCCCGCGTCTCGTCGTCGTAGCCCTTCACCTTTTCGGTGGAGCCGTCGTTCATGGCAATTTCAGTGTAGCGGTCGCGCACGCCGGTCACGTCGGAGATCGCGTCGCTGAGCACCTCGGCCATCAGCCGGCGGGGATAGGCCCGGGCAAACCACTTCCGGTCGTCGGAATTCTCCGGCAGCGGCGTGCTCGACCGGCGATACGTCTCCGACAGCAGGATCAGCCGCATCAGCGACTTGAGGTCGTAACCGTGCTCGACCGTGGAGCGGCATAGCGCGGCGAGCAGTTTCTCGTTGCTGGCGGGATTGGTGGCCCGCAGATCGTCGACCGACTCCACCAGTCCCATCCCGAAGAAGCTGGCCCACACACGATTGACGATCGACCGCGTGAAGTAGGGA
>JBILKZ010000048.1:0-26005 GCA_044376405.1 Pirellulales bacterium | reverse complement strand
GAGGGGCTGAAGGTGCCTAAAAAGCAGCCTAAGAGAAGGCGGCTGTGGTTCAATGACGGGTCATGCATCAGGCTGCGGCCGACCCATCGCGATCACGTCTGGAGCTATGACTTCGTCGCGGATCGTACATCCGATGGCCGGCCGATCCGGATGCTGACGATCGTGGACGAGTTCACTCGGGAGTGTCTGGCGATCGATGTCGCCAAGAGGGTCACGAGCGAAGACGTTCTCGAACGGCTGAGTGACCTGTTCGTTCACAGGGGTGTTCCGGAGCACATCCGCAGCGATAACGGGAGCGAGTTCACGGCCAAGTGTGTCCGAGAGTGGCTGGGGCGAGTCGGCGTGAAGACGTTGTTCATCGAGCCGGGTTCACCGTGGGAGAACGGCTATGTGGAGAGCTTCAACGGGAAGCTCCGGGACGAGCTGCTGGAACGGGAAGCGTTCGACACGCTGCTCGAGGCCAAGGTGCTCATCGAGCGTTGGCGGCAGCACTACAACACGATCCGGCCGCACAGCGCCCTGGGATACCGACCCCCGGCCCCGGAGGCGCTGCAGCCCTGTGCGGTTGCTACGGCTGCGCCTCCGCAACCGCACAGGGCTGGTCTGGCGGAGGGCAAAACCCTAACTTAGAAACTGGCGACTTTCATGGGGGCAGGTCAATTCCCCGAAGGTCTCGACCTCTAAGGATCTGTCCTGTTCGGTCACGAAACGCCTCTGATTTCAGAGATCCCGGCCGTCGCCGAAGTCGGCCATCCACACCAATCGAGCGCGGTCGAGTTTACCCTGGGCTGTGAGTGGCCAGTGGTCGACGCGAAAAAAGCTGACGGGCACCGAAAGCGGTTCCAGGCGGGCGGCGGCCCAGGCGGTCAAGGCCTCCGCGCCGGGATCGACAGCGCTTGGGCGGAGTTCGTAGAACGCCACGGGCACCTGGCCCTCGCGTTCATCCGAAGCCCCCACCACCGCGGCGGTCGCCACGCCGGGATGCGAGAGGATCGCATCCTGCACCATCGCCGGGGCAACCTTGAACCCCCCGCGCGAGATCATGTCCTTCTGCCTGCCCGCGAACCAGAGGAAGCCATCCTCGTCGGCCGAGGCCAGGTCCTCGGTGTCGAGCCAGCCCGACCTGAGCATCCGATGCGTGGCCAGCGTGTCGTTCCAGTAGCCGACCATCATGTCGGGTGTGCGCACGAGAACCCGTCCCACCTCGCCCGGAGCCGTGTCCGCGCCGCTCTCGGTCACCACCCGCACCGCAACGCCCCTCATCGCCTGCCCGATCGACCCTGGCTTGGACGGGCCGTGCGGCGGACTGATGCAATAAAAGCCCGTTTCTGTCATGCCGCAGATTTCGAGCAACGGCTTGCGCACCACATCCGCCATCAGCGCATGGACTGCAGCCGGGCATGTGTCACCACCCACGATCCAGTATCGTAGTCGGCTGAAATCAGCCACCCGCGCCGAGGCGTGCTCGAGAAGGTTACGCGGCAGGGTGGTGGGTGTAAGCAGATACGTGGGCCGCGAGACCGCGTGGGCCTGCCAAAAAGACCCCGCGTCTTGCCGCTCCAAGAGCGTGATGCTTCCCCCGACACAGAGCATCGGCATCAGCTGGCTGAGCATGAACACCGGCCGGCCGATGCTCACGCACGCTAGCGTGTTGTCGTCAGCCGTAAGCGTCAGTTCGTCGATGAACAGCCGCACGCGGTGAGTCATACGATCCTGGGTGTGGGCCACACCCTTGGGCCGCGACGTGGTTCCTGATGTGTAGACCAACAGCCCGATCGGATCCGACGCCAGTCCCCGGGACGTGGCGGGCATCGCGGCGGGGCCGGCGAGCAGCTGTCCAAACGGCACAGCGCCCGCGGGCGGCTCGTCCGGGAAGTCGCCGCAGAGCGCGACAGCGTCGAGATGATCACGTGCCTCTGCTGTCACGGCACCGAGGAATGCCGACGACGTGACGAGCATGCGTGCGCCGCTGTGCCTGAGGATGTATTCCAACTGCGGCGGGGCGAACGTGGGAGACAGCGGCACGGCGATGAGGCCGGCCTTCGCGGCGGCCAGGATCGAGATCGCCAGTTCCACGCCGTTGGGCAGTAGGAAGGCCACGCGATCATTGCTGGTCAGTCCCAGCGACATGAAGCCATGGGCGACCCGGGCGACGCGATCGGCGAGATCGGCATACAAAAGCGACTCGGCGGCGGTGTGGATCGCGACGGCGTGCGGCGATCTCGCCGCCGCATCGTCGAGCATGGCAGCCAACGTCATGGGTGGTCCTGTTTCGCGTGCGTAGACAACACTTTTTACCTGAGTCCGCGATGGTGTTGAGGGCGATGTGCGGAACCTGCTAGTCTCCCTTCGGTCGGCAGGGCGAAGATACCGCAGATTCCCGCGGCGCCTCTGCGGTGAAAGCGAGCAGCACTGTGGCCTCAATCCCCGCAGCCAACCCAGCCCTCCCGGAAGGGAGTGGCGTGGACCGCGCGGGGCTGATCTTATTCACGCTCGCGGCGATGCAGTTCATCAGCACCGTCGATTTCATGATCGTGATGCCCCTGGGGCCGCTCCTGTTCGACACTCTGGGCATCGACACCGTGCAGTTCAGCTGGGTCGTCTCGGCCTACACGTTCGCGGCCGGGTGCGCCGGCTTTGCGGCTGCGTCGGTGCTCGATCGCGTGGGACGTAGGTCGGCCTACATCGCGCTTTCAGCCGGCCTGCTACTGGGCACCGTGGCCTGCGGCTTGGCGACGAATTACCAACTGCTGGTCGCTGCCCGGTGCCTGACGGGCGCGTTTGGCGGAGTGCTGGGCGGTTTGTCGTACGCCATCGTGGCGGACGTGTTTCCCGAAGAGCGGCGCGGCCGGGCGACTGGCTTGTTGGTGTCGTCGTTCGCTGTGGCGTCGGTGGTGGGCGTGCCCATTGGCATAGCGCTCGGCAACCGCTACGGCTGGGGAGCGCCGTTCCTCGTGCTCGCGGCGCTGGGGCTGCCGCTGTTGGGAGTGGCCGCGTGGACGATGCCGCCGCTGACCGGCCACGTGGGCGGGACGCGACGACGTCCCCTGGCCCAGTTGTTGGACACGCTCACGTATCCCTCCCATTGGCCTGCCTTGGCCCTCACCGCCATCCTGACGTTCGGCGCATTTTCCGTTATTCCCTATATCAGCGCCTCCTACGTGAGCAACGCGGGTGTCACGGAGGCCCAGTTGCCCGTCGTCTACGTGGCCGGGGGCTTATTGATGCTCGTGAGCACGCCGCTCGTGGGCCGGCTCATCGATCGCCATGGTGCCCTGCCCGTATTTCGTTGCGTGGTGTTGCTGGCGGCCGTGATGACGCTCGTGGTCACTCACCTGCCGTGCGTGGGGCTTGCCGTGGCGGCCCCGGTGGCGGCGCTGATGATGGCGAGCAACGCGGGGCGGTTTGTGTCCTCCGTATCGCTGATCACGGCCAGCGTTGAGCCCCGACGACGCGGTGGCTTCATGTCGGTCAATTCTTCCGTACAGCACATCGCCAGCGGCCTCGGTACCGTGTGGAGTGGGCTGATCTTGCAGGGCGGGGGCGGCGAACCGCTGCGTCATTTTGGAACGGTCGGCATCCTCGCCGTCGCGGTGACGCTCACGAGCCTGTGGTTCGTCGGCCGCGTACAGCCTCGCAGGGTGTGATCCCCGGCAGGGATTGTTGATTCGCTGTTTCGCCTGAGAAATCAATAGGTTTCTGAAAGGCAATTCCCTAAATCCGACCCTGTTTCAAGGCAGGCCGAGTCGCGTGAATGTCTTCGATCGTCGTGTCGCGATCAGGAGATTTCTGTGTCATCGCTCAACAGCTACTCGGGCCTCGGTTGAAATCGTGCCGAAGGTCTGTGCCAGGCCCGTCAGAGACCCAACCACTGTCGCAGTGCTGCGTTGATTTGTCTCGCATCGTCGGTGCCGAGTCGGCCGACCATTTTGATGACGAGCGATTCGTGGATCGTGTACAGCCCTCGCTTGACGACTGAGGCCACGTTCAGCCCGGCTCCGTGCCAGTCGGCAAGGCTGAACTCCCCCTCGATCATCCGGTCGGTCTTACTCGTCAAAGGCACGACAAAGACGTCTCGTGAGCGATGCTCGCCACTCACTACGACCGCCGGCCGCACCTTCACGCCGGAGCGGTCTGAAAAGGGATAGGCGACGAGAATGACATCATTTTTGGAGAAGCTTGGCATAGTCATCGTCCTCAGGGTTGTCCCATATTTCGGCGAGTGACTTCTGGCTGGCATCAAGCCAAAAGTCGGTGCCATCTTCGGGGAGCACTGTCACGAGAACTTTAGCGCCTTCTGGAAGAGTCGCCGGTTCCGCCAGTTCGACCTTCCCGTCGTGGATAATTGCCTTGAGTGTGACGATCATGAGAAGAGGGCTCCGGGGCGGTGTCGAAGGATATGCGAGCGTGCGATTCTCGCGTCATAGTTGCTGATCCTCAGATTCTAATCCAGATTGTCGCTCAACGCTTCACTCGAGTGAGGGCCTCGACCTCGACATCGCCCCAGGGCCGCACGGCATCAGGATTCGCGACGCTGTCAGCGAGCCGTCGCTCGAGTTCCGCTCTCTGCCAATCGGGGATCGGTGCGGCTTCCACGTCTTGGATAAAGCTATTCCAGATTGCTTCAGCGACTTGGATCCGTTCCTTGATACTGAGGCGATCGATCCCGAGGTCGTGCAGTGAGACGCTGGCCATGTGAGCCTCCAAGGCATAGCAATGCGGTATCCGCAAAGAGTGTACGGGCGTATACAATTATGGTCAAGCTTGACATAGAAAAATTGGGGCGGCGGCGTGTGTGTCAACCCGCTGAGGACCGGCGAGGAGGCAGTTGTTGGCTCTCCGGCAGGGATCGAACGACCAAGGTCTTCTCGCAGAAAACACAGAAGTCAGGGGTCAGGCGACGTCAGATCCGACGTCGCTGACCGACGAACCGCAAAAGCTCCGTCGCAAATCGACCCAGAGGCGATCGCGGACCTCGCCTCCCGCCTCGCGGCCTTGCCCCCGGAGGCCCTCGCCGCCTTGCAGGCGCTCTTCGGCGGCTACCCCGGGCGACCATGACCGGTGTCCGGCAGTCACCTTTCCGGCTGTGCCGCCGCTTCTTCGCATCGAGTTGCCGTCACCAAGTCGAATGCCCATGACGGGAGATTATTGTGCCGGACAGCACGACAGCAGTGAGCCTCTTTCGTTGAGGCCACAGCAGGCTGCCGCCTGGCTCGGCGTAAGCGTCTCAACTCTCAATCGACTGACCCGTACCGGAAAGATCCCGCGACTCACCATCGGCAGGATTGTTCTCTACCGTGTGGAGACGCTTCGCAATTGGTTGAAGAACCATGAAACGTGAGAAGGCGGGCGGCAGGCGTGTTTCTGCGCGGATTCAACGCAATTGGTAGCGGCAACAAAAAACCCCAGCGCGGGGACGCTGGGGTAAGTCGCAGCCGGCGAGATGATTCCGACCGCGGTGTCATCCATACGCGGCCTGCTGGCTGTCGGTTCGCCCATCGTCTGGGCTGGTCGGCCCGCGGAGTTACCGAAATCCGAACTCGGCACCGTTGGTCCCGAACCCTCCGCCTAGTGGTGGCGTACCTATCGGCGACCGCGCCCATCGCGAACATCACCCTGCAACACACCCACGGCCGTCTCAGTCGATCCATGCGAATCGCAACTTGGAATCTGGATGCTCGCTGGACGGCGAAGCATGCGGCGTTTCTTCACGACCAAAAGGCTGACGTTTGGTGCCTGACGGAGGTTCCACCGCGGGCTATCGCCGGCGGCCGGATCGTCGGCTACACCGCGGTTGGCTCGACGGGGCGAATGTCGCGCGGCCAGCACTACGCAGTCGTCGCGGCCCGCGTTGCCCCCACGGCCGCCCGGTGCCCGCACCCTGCGACCGTCGTCGCAGACGTTGGCGGGATCGCAGTCGCGTCGTCGGTGCTGCCGTGGAGAGGAGCCGGCAGTCAGCCGGGCGGGGTTTGGGCTGGCGACCGGCTCGTGGATTGGCTTGCCGATGCCCTAGCCGTCATCCGGGTATCCGGTGCGACGGTCTGGGGAGGCGATTGGAATAGGAACCTAGTGGGCGGCTGGCAGTCCGTTGGTACAGCCCGCGGTGACGAAGTGATTCGCGACGCGGTCGACGCGATGGGCCTGGTTGCGGCCACCGCGGCGCTCCCGCACCGGCGGCTGGGGTCGTTTGCGATCGACCACATAGCCGTCCCGATCTCGTGGCGCGTCGTGGCGGCTCACCGCATCGTGGCCGATGGCCTGTCGGATCACGACGCCTATGTCGTGGATGCTGAACCGAGCGTATAGGTCGGCGGCCTGGCCCATTCACGATGGGAACGGGTAATACACTTATTGTTTGGTCCCCGTGCCATCGCTTTTTCGGGGCTGTTCGCGGGGAAATGCTTCCCGGATCGCCTCGTCGTCCATGCCGTCGACCTCCAGAACCTTCGCGGGCGAGCTGTGGCCGCTCACCACGGCGATGCTCGAGGTGTCGGTCCCGAGGCGTTCGGCAAGTAGGGCGACAACAGCCTCGTTGGCCCGGCCCTTCTCGGGCGGCGCCTTCACCTTCACTTTCAGCGAGTCACCGAGCCAGCCGACGATCTCGTCCCGCGACGACCCCGGCACGACCTTCAGGCTCAAGCGTCCCATGCGGCAGTCACTTTCGGTCAGAAGCTTCCCGCGTACCGTGAAAATGGTGTGCCGCTCACCTTCCGTTCCAAATACTCAAACGGTCGGCCGGTCTGCCGCCATGATGATGGGCCAAAGTCTCTCACGTATCGTGCGGATCACTGCAGTGAAGTCGTCTGGCTCGTTCACCACTTGCATCCGCGTGAGGAATCCACGCCACAGGCGTTTGGCCGTCGGGTCGCTGCCGAATTCATCTGACAGCCCGGGCGGAACTTCCCGTGGCAGCGGCGTTCCGCGACGCGTGAAAGTCTGGGCAACCGCACGAGTCAGGAGTCGGTCGTCGTACGGATAGTGGCGGAAGATCACGAGCAGGTCGTAGAAGTCCTTCATACGACTGTTAATCATGCCCAGCTTCACAGCGGCCTGGAGTTTCTCGGCGACAACCGTCTCAACCGGGTACATCCGCAGCCGCGGGGCCGCCATATCCATGAGCACCGGATACACGCGGTCTTCGGCCGCTGGCGTGATCACGTCCCCGAATCCAATATCCACTTGCAATGGAATCAATGCTTTGTCCAGCGTGGCAGTGAACGTGATGCGGACTCCGCCATAGTCTTCGTTCTCACGGATCTCTTCGGTGCGGATGGAGTCGGGGTTGAACGCGATCCCATCGTCTTCGACGGCAGTCGTGAGAGTCTGACGGATTATTGCGGCGACTGCGGCGGGCGTGGGCTCTCCAAACGCCAGTAGGTCGACGTCTTTCGTGGGACGATGGAGGCTGCCGGACCAGACTCGAAAGAGCATTGCGCCCTTGAGCACGAAGCGGTCCGCGGCTGGTGAGCAGGACAGGCGGTAGAGAAATCGCTCGATTGCAAACTGGGTGAGCAGGGCGATGAAATCCTCACCAGTTGTCTCACGAAGATTGAGAAGCCGCTGTCGGACCGACGCCCCGATGTTGCTGACGGGCTTTTTGGTCATGCGAGCACCTCGAGGTAGGGACGTATGACGCTGGCAATCCTATCGGCTTTGGCCATCTCGAAGATGTCGGCAGGGGTTGCTTTCCGCTTTCGGAGGCAATCGCGGAGCGCTTCGATTGCAACATCGGTGCCGACGGTATTGCGATAGCGAAAGCAGTCGGCGACGGTCTTCGCTGGAGTTGTCATCTGCACGATCACTCCCTCGATTGTGTGCTTGTGAACGCCAGCAATGAGCGACTGGCCGGATGCGCGGACGATGCGCACGGCAGGTGTGGAGATAGTTGGACGGTGGGACGATTTGTGGATCATGATCCAGACCGCATGGGGCACTTGCATCGTCAGGCCGTGGTATTCGAGGGCTGACACAAGGCAAACAATCGCCTTCGGAACTCGGGCAACAACGGCGGCTATGTCCGTGTGGCGGGTGGTCGCGTGGTCGGGCGCAACGTAGACGCCGCGAGTTCGGCGAACGACTTGGCCGCGGTCCACCGCCCGCTGGAGCGCGACGCGGGGCACACCAAGCGTTTCAAGGTCGCTTGTTCGTACGAACCCGTGCCGCTGCAGGTGTCGAAGCAGTCGCTCGATGTGGCTGTTGGCGGCCATAACCGATTCGGAGGGGAGTTACGAAACCTATGCCGGAATAGTTTCTGGAAGAGGTTTTGTAACATCCTAGTTCCGGTCAGGACCGACTGTCCAGTTGCGTCAAAATCGGGCAACACGTGGTACGGTCAGGTTGGCTACCCGGCAGTGATGATTGAATCGCAGTTTCGGCCGCGAAACCAATGGGCTTTGGAAAGTCGCTTCCCTTAATCCGCCCCTGTTTCAGGGCAGGCCGTCGCCCTTGGCGGACAACCGCTGAAAAGAAAGACCGGGATGGCTGGCGAGGAGGTCGATTCATCCGTGGAACCGAAAAGCCTGCGTAGCACGTCGATGTGTCCTATCCGGTCCAGCGCTATGAGCACAGACGTGTCGACGATGACGCGCATCAGCAATCGCCTCTGCGTCGGCAATAAGTTCCCCGGCCGTCTGTTGGAACACACTGACTCCATGCTGGCCGCACAAGGCAACGAATTCCGCGCGTGGCACTCCTGCCAATTCCGCAGCCATGCCGCCCGAGATCCGCCCACATTCGAACATTTTGAGCGCCGCCACGAGTTGGATTTCCCTCGCTGTATCAGCAGGGCGTTTTCCAAGAGCCGACGGCAATTCTGAAGGGCCTTCGATATTCAAGGCGGCCATGGCGAGCATTTCAGGCGGTGGTGAATGATGACTCAGCCGTAGGGTAATCCAACGTTGACGGTCATTGGTACGAACATCGCTTGTCGAACCGCTTGAGCCTCCGCCAGTCTCTCACTCTCGGGGCCCGCCGACCGACTGGGACGAACTCGTCCGAGTCCATGATGACCGCGAAGCACGCCGCGGGCTCAGCGTCAGCCTCAGCGGTATGTAAAAACTGCGGTGGCCTGGCAGTCGCGATCGAGCCGCAACCGTACCCACTGGCAGGAGAACCCCTCTGGAAATTCGTGCGCGAGGTTCTTGCCCACTGGCGCTTCGAGCGTCGCGTAGTCAAACCAACTGGCATCGCCAGTGGGATCGATCTCGATCGTCACGCGCAGCGGTTCCTCACAATCGTGGAAGAGTTCCATCCGCTTGCGGTCGTATCCTCCCGTGAGATACGGGTCGCTCGGCCGGCCTGCCTCGACGGCCGAGTCGTGCCACGGGCCACCCCGGCCGGTAGGCCTCGGGAACTTCCAGAGTTCGTCGATGTCACCTACCCACACGGCGGGTCCACGAGACAGCTTTCCGTTCGGATCGGTGCTGCCGATCACCCGGGAGGAATGGTCGTCGGGACCGAGCGGCCCAAACGACTGACGCACGCCACCGAGCACGAGCAGCCCGCGCCACGAACAGAAGTCGGTGATCCGCTTGCCATGGCTGCATACCGGCTGGATCTTCGCCGCGCCGCCGCTGGTGACTCTCGGAAGCACGTAGAACGTGCCGGCCGCATTAAGCAGGCTCCGCTCCGTAACCACTTCCCGCAGGCCGCGGGGCCAGCCCATTGCGAACGGCTTCTCGTAGGCCGCCGCCACGGCTGGATCGATCGGCTTGGGCAGGCGGAAGACCTTCTTCCCCTCGGTAAGGATGACGCTCGCGGCATCGAACGAGACATCGGGGGATAGCGGGAGCGCCTTCTCCCGGAGGAACACCGCCGCGGCATCGTCAGGGGCGAGAGCAGCCGCGGGCTGGTCGGGCGTGATCCGCCAGGCAGCCCCTTCCGCCGCCGAGCTGTTTGCATCGACCTCCCGGGCGTACACGTCCAGCGGCAGCGACTCACCGCTTCCGCTCCGCATCACGGCGGCGATCCACGGTTCCGCCGAGCCAGCGTCTGAGAGAGCGGAGAACAACGCCGTGTCTTCGGCCGCGCCGCCGCGCACACCGTAGCGGAGGACCACCGTCACGTCCGTGGCATCGCGGTCGGCCGTGACGCGAATCCAGTCGCCCACCACACCGGCGGGCAGGACATGATGGACATAGTCTTCGGCCGGCACGGAGATACTGCCGATCTCCCGCCAGTCGGTGCCAGTGGCGGCCTCCAGCCTGAAAATGACTGGCACCGTGCTCCCATGGGCGAGGTGCACGACCCTGTGGTCATATCCTCCCGGCCCGCCGGCGAGCAGCAGCGGGTCAGATGGGCTGCCGCCCGTTACGGCTTCCTGCCGCCAGGCATAGGCCGTGCCCGCCGGGCGGCCGAGCTGCGTAAGCCCTTCCCACGTGGTGAACCAGAGATTCGAGTTGGAGCGGCCATTGAGATCGTTGCGGGCGTTCTGGTACTCGCTCATGAAGCCCGACTTCGCTGTGTCGTCGCAGCCGAAGACGATCGCCTGGCTGCCCTCCGGCTTCCAGGGAGCCACGTCGCCCGTGATCTTGAGATGGGAGCAGAGCGGCCGGATACCGGCAGGGGATTCCGCCGAGAACGACGCGGGAAAGTCGTACCATCCGCCATGCATCGTGAGGATGTATTTCGCAGGTTTTCCGTCCGCCGCGGGCACGACCTCCCTGATCCGCGGCCACTCCGTGTGCCAGCCATGGTCGCCGTCGTAACTGCTGCAGGCCTTAGGAAGGCGGAACGCGTGCCAGGGCTCCCTGCCGGCCGCGGCATCGACGGCGCTTCGCACCATGAGCAGTACGCTCTTCTCGTCCCAGCCGATCGCCCAGAGCGGTGCGTCGGATGACGTCGGCCCATGGATGCCACCGGGACCGGTGACGTCGGTGAACTGCCGGCGCCTGACGAGCCGCCAGGCCTTTTGGCCGTCGGCAGGCGACCACTCGGCAAGCACGCCCGCCTCCTCCTTCGACGCACGGGCGTTGGGGATCGCGTAGAAAAATGGTTCGAAGTTTTTCAGGCCGGCGGCATGTTCGCCGTTGTTGGCCACGACCACAACGCCCTGTCCTGAATACATGCCCTTGCCGTGCCAGCCGGGGGCGGCCCGTGAGAAGAGCAGTTTCGGCGCGTACGAACGCATATCGACCTCGTAGAGCAGTCCCTCCATGTCGTAGACGAGCACCTTGCTATCGGGATCCGTCGGATGCCGTGCCGCGGCAGAGAGCCGCCCCTCCATCGACGCGGGCGGAATGGCACGAACGCTTCCCTGCTCGTCGATCGCATACGGACCGATCAAGAGCTGGCGAGTGGCGGCATGAATGAACCGCGCGGCCGGCGTGCCGCCCACGCTCTCCGGGCGGGCGGTGATGCGCAGTTGCCCATCGACTTCGTAGAGTTTGTCGTCGCTGCCGCGGCGGGCGTGAGGGGCATACGTGATGAACCAGAGGCGGCCAGCCCAGGGCACCACGGCGCCGATCCCGCACTCCCCCTGTCCGTTGCTCACGGCGAGGTGCGGATACCGGCCGCCGAAGTAGGGCGGACTCTGGATGGCTGGTGGAGTCGGTGTAGCCGGTGCCGCTGTCGCAGGGTCGGCAATTGCCATCATCACGGCGGTGGCCATCATCACGAACGGCAGCAGCGCCGGCGGGGAGAGCGACGGCCGCACCAGACCGGTGGTGCTCATTCGAGGACGCGAATACCCGGGACGGTGGTCATGCATGACGTTTCTCGAGGCAGTCGGGAATGCCCCGATGCAAGGGGGCGGTGATCCTGGTGAGGGTTTTGATGCCGAAATCAACCCTCCGCAGGAATATCTTCACCTCGGGGCAACTTTCTAACGGTTGCCGGAAAATATCTTCGATGGCACGCCTGTCGTATCACGCAGATGCCTTCTGCCGGAATGGGCGACACACTCCATCTCAGGCCCGCGGGGGCGTGCAAAGGGGTCGCGGCACGCATTTGCGTTAGATCGTACCCCCCTCGGCGCAGATAAAAAGAAGGGATCGACGGATGCCGCTCAGGGAAACTCTGGCCCTGCTGGCTTTGCGGCAATCACGGAAGGACGATTCGACTCCGCTGGTAATGCGGCCGGATTCATTCGGGAGTGAACACCTCATGACACCGATTGATTCAGAGGACAGCCCTGACTCCAAGATGTTCGTCACTCAACTGGTGGCGAATACCCGTCGCATCTATGTCTTCATCGCGACGCTGATCCCGCTGGCTGGCGAAGTCGATGATGTCTACCAGCAGACCTGCCTGGCGCTGTGGCAGAAACGGCATCTTTATGATCCCGAGCGGCCGTTTTACCAGTGGGCGTGCGGGTTTGCCCGCAACGAGGCGTTGCGTCATCTGCGGTCATCGCGAACGGCGCGGCTGCGTCTCAGCGAAAAAACGCTCGATGCGATCGCAGCCGAACAGATTCGGGGCGAGGCTGCCCACGGTAATAACCGGCAGTCGGCCCTCGAGGACTGCCTCGAAGAGCTCCACGTCAGACAGCGGATGTTGCTGCAGCGGTGCTACACCGGAGACGAGCCGATCCGACAGATCGCCGCGGAGATCGGGGTCTCGCCGGCCGCCCTCACCATGCGGCTGCAGCGGATCCGTCATGCCCTCGTGCGTTGCATCGATCAGGCACTCTCGAAAGTCGAGGCCGTTTCGTGACTCCCCCGTCCAGCACCGGTAACGCGGCCGACGGCCCGTCCTCGCCCGAGTCGGAACTTTCTCGACTGACGGCCGCGATGTGCGACGGCGTCGCGACAGACATCGATCAGGATCGGCTCGAGCGTCTTCTCGAAGATCCGAAGCATCTTCGCAGCTACGTCGCTGCAATGCAGTTGCATGCCGAACTGCAGTGGCGGTGGCGGCGGGCGGAACCAGCACTGTCGTTTGACGACTGTCATCCTGCCTCGGACCCAGGCGAGGCTATGCCGGCCGCCGCTGATCGGGCAACTCCTTTCCGAACGGCAAACGTGGCCGCGCGTCGAGTGGCGTTTGTCCGCCTTGGCGACCTGATGGTCCGGTGGAGCCGGTTGGTACCCCGATTCGTCCGCCGGCCGGCGACGATCTCGATGCTCGTGGCGGCGCTCGTGCTCGCGACGGGCCTGACGGTGGCCAGCGGCTGGCGAATCCGGCTTTCCAGCGATCGCAACGGCCTGGTGAGCAGCGGCCGAATCGTCGGAAGGATCGTCGACCAGCATCGTTCCCGCTGGAGACATCCGGCGTTCGCGACAGATCAACTCCTCGGCATCGCCGCCGGCACACGGCTCGACCTCGCCGAAGGGCTTGTGGAAATCGAGTTCACGAGCGGTGCCCGGGCGATCCTGCAAGGTCCGGCCGTGCTCGTTGTCCGCAGCGGCCATACGGCCGGCCTGCTCAAGGGCAGGATGACGGTCCGATACAACTCGTTGATCCGCCCCCAGAAGACTGGAAACGGCGATGACGAGTCGACGCCTGAGTCACCGCCCTTTGTCGTCCACACGCCGGCCGGAGCGGTCGTCGATCTTGGAACGGAGTTCGGCGTCGACGTGACCCAGGATGGCGCGGCCGGCGTTCAGGTCTTCGAGGGGCTGGTCGAACTCAGGCCGTCGACGGCGCCTGAAACTCTCGGCCCGATCCGGCTGGGGGCCGGCGATGCGGCGGACTTCGCTCGCCTGGCGACGGTGACGCGAGCGCGGGCCGGTTCTGCAACGCCATTCGTTCGCCGGCTGCCGCGACGCGCACTGCCGCCGGACTGGGTTGAAGCGGAGGCAACGACGCTGTTTGCCGACCGTTTCGATCGGGCCGCGGTGGCGGCCGTCGGGAAGTCAGAGACCGGAAGCGATGCCTGGAAGATCCATGGACGATCCTGGACGTTGGTCGATGGTCGGCTTCAGACTGGCGAGAACGGACTGGCCACGATTCCATTCGTGCCGGAGCCAGGCGTCGTCTACCGTCTCAGTAGTGAAGTCGAGGTCGTTGGTGCGGGAGACGGGTTCGCGGCCCTCGGATTTTTTCCGCTCCAGCACGAGTCTGCATTTCACTCGAGAAACGGAGCGTACGCGTGGATGGGGCAGCGGAGCCGGCATAGTTCTGAGTGGGGTGGGAATTTCGCCTGCGGTGGGCCGGGAACCGCTGGCAAGGTGAGCGACATGGACGACAGCTTTGGTCGCCATACCCGAACGGTTCAGATCGACACCCGCGGCTCTCGGTGGATCGTGAAGTTCTTCGTGGATGGCAGCGAGGTCGGCTGGTACGTCTATGGCTCTGAACCACCGCCGATTCAGTTCGCGGCGATCGGATTTCATGGCGGGCAGGCACAAGTCGGCGCGTTCGATAACATCCGGCTGGCCGTCTGGAAGCCGCCTGTCGCCGAGCGGTAGGGCGCCGCCTGCGACGCGTTGCCGTCATTCAAAAAGGTCGATCCCGAGCCCGGCGCCGCTCAGCGGGTCCCACGCAGCAGCGGGCTGGCGGCGATGGTGTGGATCAGGGAGCGGACGCCGTACTGCGTCGGGGCGGCCTCTGCCACGATCGCATCGATCGTGCGGCGGTCGGCATAGGAAAGCTCGGCGCCGGTGGCATAGCGGGCCATGTGGCTGACGAAGGCGCGGGCGAGTCCCGCCGGGTCGTCGGACAGCAACTGTTCGAAGCTGTCGATCCCCGTGAAAGAACGGCCATCGGCCGCCGTGCCCGAGGAATCGACCGCGGGGCCGAGCTTGTACCTTGCCTGCCAGCGCAGGCTCACCGCCTCGGGCGCAGGGTCACCCTTGTCGGTCGAGCGGTAGCGGTCGCGGTAGCCGCCGATCGGATCGAAGCATTCGAGGGCAAATCCCGGCGGGTCGATCTTCGAGTGACATGCGGCACAGTCGGCGTTCGCGCGATGCAGGGCGAGTTGTTCGCGGATGGTCGTCGCACCGCGGGTGTCAGGGTCGATGCCGGCGATACCCGGCGGCGGCGGCGGGGCCGGATCGTTCAAGAGCCGGTCGAGCACCCAGACGCCGCGTTTCACCGGCGTCGTCGTCGTGCCGTTGGCGGTCACCTTGTGGATCGCTGCCTGACCGAGCAGCCCGCCACGATGGCTTTCCTTCGGCACGTCCACTCGGCGGACCTCGACACCGTCGACGCCCGCGATCCCGTAATGCTCCGCCAGCCGCTGGGTGAGCATCGCGAAGTCGGCATCGACGAGCGTGCGGATTGGCAGATCCTTCGCAATCAGCTCACGTAGAAAGGCCCGTGGCTCAGCGGCCATTCCCTCGTGAAGAAGAAATGAATACTCCGGGTAGAGCTTGCGATCGGGATTGGTCTCATCGATCCGATGGAGTTCCAGCCACTGATCGGTGAAATCCTCGATGAAGCGGTCGCTCCTCGGATCGTTGAGCAAACGGTCGACCTCGGCATGGAGCGCCGCGGGATCGGCGAGCCGGCCCGATGCCGAGGCGGCGAGCAGCGCATCGTCAGGGGGCGAGTTCCAGAGCCAGTAGGAGAGCCGGGAGGCGAGCGTAGTCAGGTCTGACCGCACGTCTGCCGGATGAAACAAAAACTCCGGTGACGTGAGGATCGCCACGTAGGCCCGCCGCATGGCATCCTCGAAGCAGTCCTTCGCGTCCAGACGTTTTTCCACAAGCGCCACGTAGGGATCGACCTCGGCTGGCTCGACGGGCCGCCGGAAAGCCTGCGGTAGGAAGGCCGTGAAGAGCCGGCGCGCGTCCTCGAGCGGCGTCGATGACATCACGGTCTCCAGCGGCGGTTTGCGATCGGCCGGAGGGATGTCGACATAGAAGTTAGGCAGATAGCCTCCTGTGCTGCGAACAGTCTGACGCAGCGGAGGAATCAGGCCGCCGGTCTCGACGGGCAGTGGCGCGATCGGCAGGTCGCCGAAGAGCCGTCGGTGGCTCTCCGGAGGCCACGACGCCTCGATCGGCCCCTCGACCTCGAACCAGTCGAGGGCCACGCCAGGACCGACATGCCCCGCCGACCGCCCGCCTATTTGGCGCAGCGAATTGCCACGATTGCTAGCGATCGACACGGGATCGATCACGAGCGTCTCGTGGGCGTTGATCCACGTCGTGATCTCGTGCTCGCGCGGGGCGAGTGAAGCCGCCGTGAGCGTCGCGAGCAGCCGTCCTCCCTCCTGCTGGTGTCCCTCCGCGTGCGCTCGGACCGCCAGTGCCTGCGAGACGGACGGCTCGACCGTGCCCTTGTTCCACTGGAAGCCCCAGATCGAAAACCGCAGCTTGTAGAGACCGTCGTAGATCGGCGCCACATTGAGCGCAGCCTCGTGCCCACCCAGGTTCGCCTCGATGAGGCCGACGGTGCTCTGGCTCTTCGCGATGGCGTTGTCCTTGAAGAGCTGTCCGCGTTCCTTCAGGTCGTCGTCGGCGCCGGGCGTGGCCACGTAACCCTTGATGTTCTCGAACCCGCCACGGATCGGCAGCGCCGGGTCGCGCTTGCCGTCCTTGAGCAGCACGAAGTTGCCACTGACGAGATTGCCGCCAAACTTGAAGAGGCCCGCTGGATAGATTCTCTGCTTGAAGACAGGCGGTGGTGTGCTCCGCGTCGCGATCGCGGCGGTGAGGGCCTTCTCCGCGGCAGCGGCGTAGGCCGCGAGGTGGGCCGGTGACAGGTCGAGACCGTCGGCGATCTTTTCGAATCCCGACACGCGGCCGTCCGCGGGCAACATTTCCCGGATCTCGAGCCTCGACAGGGACAACAGATCGCGGAGCGTGTTTTCATATTCCTCCCGTGTCATCCGCCGCATGCGGGCCCGACCCGATCTGGCGATTCGCTCCGAGTCGGCCCGAAACAGTTCCGCGTCGAGCCACCGCGTGACGGACCGAACCTCATCCGCCGTGGGCTGCTCCGACTCTTCGGGAGGCATTTCACCACGGGCGATGCGATCATGAATCCGCACGAACCGCCGCAGGATCTTCGGATCGGACACGTCCCGCGAGAGCACGGCGAGATCGAGCCCCGCCTCCGGCTCCTTGCCAGAGTGGCAGGAGTAGCAATGCCGTTCGAAGAAGGTTTCCAGCGGGGATGGCTCGGCGCGAGCGACAGCAGCCGGCCAGGCCGACAGCAGGCCGCAGACCGCGAGCCAGAGGAACCTGCACGGCCTCATGCGTCGAGCCCTCGCAGCGTGCCGGTGCTCGAAGCGAACGCGTCGGTCTCGATACCGAGCTGCTGAAGCATCGTGACGAAGAGGTTCGCCAGCGGCTCGTTCCGCTTCTCGTCGAAAGTGAGATGGCCCGGATGCCGGTAGCCGCCGCCGGCGAGGATCAGCGGCAGGTTCTGGTTGGAATGCGAGTTGGCGCTGCCGAGGCAGCTACCGTAGAGGATCTGCGTGTGGTCGAGGAGCGTCGTACCGTGTTGCTGCGCATTGCGGAGCGACCCGAGAAACTCCGCGAAGGCCCGCATCTGTGCCTCTTCGATCTTTTTCAGTTCGGCGATCTTCTCCGGCTCGTTGCCGTGGTGCGTCAGGCCGTGCGTCTCGTTGTTCACACCCGGCACGTGCGGCACCACCGAAAACGTGCTGAGCGTGAGCGTGATCACCCGCGTGGAATCGGTCTCGAGCGCCAGTCGCATAAGGTCGTACATCAGCTTCGACTTTTCGATCACCCGCGTGGCGTCGGCGATGTCGTCGGGCTCCGCATAGGCAACCACGGGCTTCGGTCGGTTTTCCCAGTCGATCGATCGGGCCAGCCGGCTTTCCAGTTCCCGGACGCTCGAAAAATACTGGTCGAGCCGCGAACGATCCTCCGGGGCGACCGACCGCTCGAGCCGGCTGGCCTTGTCGAGCACGAGGTCGAGCACGCTGCCGCCGGCCTCGATCCGCCGCATGGTTGCCGCCTTTTCCTCCGGGGTGCCGGCGACGAACAGGCTGCGGTAGAGCTGCTTCGGACTTGTCTCGGGTTGAATGCCGACGCCTGACCGCGACACCGAGAGCGAGTTGGTGTAGTTCTCGCTGGCCTGCACGGAGAGCGGGAGAAAGGGAAACCGGGTGTCGAGGCCGATCGTCTCGGCGGCGAGTTGATCGACCGAGAGCGAGTTGCGAAACGTCGGCTGGCCGGGGTGGATGGCGCCGGTCAAAAAACACTGGCCAGCGTGATGGTTGCCGTCCACTTCGGGGTGCGACATCCCGGAGAAGACGCTGAACTGGCCGCGATGGTCGGCGAGCAGATCGAGGTAGGGGCTCGACGGCCCTGCGGACGCCGTGCCGGTCTTTTCCTTCTCCGGTGAGTTCTTCTCCGGAAAGAAAAACTGCGGCATCATGCCGAGCGGCACGTGGATCGCGACGAGCCTCTGGACCGCGGCGGCGGCCTCTGCCCTCGCTGTCCGCCCCGTGCCGAATTGCATCGCGGCAAGGAGCGGCAGGCCGACGCCCGCGCCGGCTGCCCGCAGCAGCGTCCGCCGCGAGAGTCGACGACCCGCGATTCCGGCATGCCATGCCCGAGCCATGGAGTCGTCGCTGTCTCGCGTCATGTCGATGATCCTGATGGTGCGAAATCTCACACCAATTCTATCGACACAGTGCGCCAGTCTGCCGCGGGCCAGGCGTCGTAATCTTGTCTACACGCCGCGTCGTGCGGACCAAACCGAGGTCGAAAAGAGCTGCGGCTCTCTCTTCAGTTCCCCCGTGGCGGCGAGTTTTCAACTTGCCGATTCCGACCTTCGAAGCACAACAAGATGAAATCTTGTTGCCACGGGGATCGAAAAGAACTGTTCTCTCATCGCAGCCGGTTCAGAACCGTCACGGCGCGAGGCTGAGATCAGCCGTGCGGTGGCCGTTGTCAAACGTCGCCTTGAGCCCCGATGTCGTAACAGCCGTATACTTCTGCGGAATCCGGCTCTTGGCCGGGATCTCCCGCCCAGTCTTCATGTCCATCGTCGCCACGCCCTCCTCCGAGATGACCGCCACCCCATAGTTGCCTGGCCGGAGAAACAGTCCGAATCGACTGCCCTTGAGGCGGGAGGAGCCACCGCTGCCAGCCGCGGCCTTACCCTCGGGAGCAAAGTGCACCGCGCCCTCCGGAAGAGGCTTGCCGTCGTAGAGCACGCTGCCGCTCACCCAGATGGTCCCAGGCGGGCCCTTGGGGCCACCGCACGCGGTGGCAAACAGCGATGCCAGTAGGATCGCTGCGGCGTTCAGGTATACGGCGGCTCGGGAACGCGGCCAACGCGTCATGGCACGCTCGCCGGCTGGCCGTCGGCCTTATTGCCGAGGTAGTTGTAGGTTTGGAAGTCGATGTTTTCGTTGAGAAACTGCACGGCGCCATCCGCCATGCAGAAGTACGCTCCACCGGAGTGGTTGCTCGCCGCAATCGAGCCGTTGCCACCTGTGTCAGTCGTAAGGTTGAGCGACGTGCTGTTGATCCGATGCTGCGTATAGACCGTCACATACTCGAAACCAATAAGCCCCGCATGCGATGTCAGTTCAGGACGCCGCTCGGCGATGAGGATCGTCTTCGAAATCCCGTCTGTCGCATCCTTGAGTTTTGCCTGGTAGCCGCTCATTCCGCCGAACATGCCGGGATTCATGGCGGCGAGTTTGTAGCCTTGCATCGCCCATCCTTGGCAGGCGTTGCTGTCGATCGTCGTCGCCTTGAACACGCTACAGTAACTCGGGCTGCCGGCAGCCGAGCAGTCTGCTCCGACGGCCGAACGAGTCTGCGGCCCGGCGCACGGTGCATAACAGGCCGGTGCCGACCTCCAGCCGCCGGCGAAGTACCGGAACGACGTGCCCAGGATGGGCGTGAGCGTCGCAGAGGCCGGGTTGCTGGGGCAGGCCTGAAATGGATACGACTTGTCCTTGAACAGCGACGACTGGCCGTTCATGGACGCTGAAAAATTGTAGCGGTTGTAGACATCCTGCAGTTCGATGAACGGCATGATGTCGACGTTCCAGTTTTTATAGATGGTGGGGGAAGGCCAGTATCCGCCGATGACGCAGCCGGCGGCATCCTGGTAGACGTCGGCGGCGATCGGCAGTTTGCCCTTGGCGTCGACGAGGATGTGCATCGACAACCCGATCTGCTTCATGTTGTTGGAGCAGGTCGACATCCGTGCCGCCTCCCGCGCCGCCTGCACGGCCGGAAGGAGCAGCCCCACGAGCGTGCCGATGATCGCGATCACGACCAACAGTTCGACGAGGGTAAACCCTTGTCGCAATCGTAGAAACCCCGTCCGAACGCCCATGGAAAAACTCCTCGTTAATCCTCAAGACCCAGCTGAAGCCCTCAGAACGATAGCATCCCCCAGGCCCCCCCGCGTGTCGCAATTTTATCCACAGCAGGAACGACAGGCCGCAAAGGGGCTACTGCCGCGGTCGAATCCGCTCCTTCCTGCCCGTCGCACTGCCGCAGTCACTCGAGCAAGAATTTGGCCCGCCGGTCACGCCAAGGCTGCGTCCCCTTGTCACCCGCGGCCCGGCCGGCGGCGGGCCATGATCTCGCGGCGGCTCGACACGTGCAGCTTCTCGTAGATCCGCTGCACGTAGGTGCCCACCGTCGATGTCGAGATCCCGAGCCGCTGGGAGATCTCCTTGTAGGAAAAGCCCTCGACGAGCAGTTCGAGCACCTGCTGCTCCCGGGGCGTGAGCGACTCGTCATCGGTCGAGGCAGCCGGATCTGTGGATACAGCTGGCGCCCGTGCGGCGGATGTGCCCGCGGCCTCAGCGGCCTCGCGACTGCGAAACGTCTCGATCACCTTTCGCGCGATCGTGCGGCTCATCGGCACGCCGCCGGCCCGGATCTCGCGGATCGCCTCCAGGAGCCGCTCCGAGAGCACCGGCTTCACAAGATACCCGTGGGCGCCGGCGGCCAGCGCCTGAAACGTCGTGTCGGGATCCTGATAGACCGTCACCATCAGGATCTGCGTGGCGGGAAGCTGGGGCGCGAGTATCTTCACGCACTCAACCCCCGTGGTGTCGGGTAGGTTCACGTCCATGATCACGACGTCGGGCGCGAGTTTCGGAATGCCGTCCACGGCCTCCGCACCCGTGGCAAACGCGCCCACACAGCGAAACTCTGCGGAGCTTTCCAGCACGTCGACGAATGTCCGCCGCAGCCGAGCGTCATCCTCAACCACAGCCACTCGAATCGTGCCCACCTGAATCGTGCCGACTTGGATCGCGCTCATGATGTTTTTCCCTTGCGAAGCCCGGGTACGGTCGCGGAATCCGTTTCCAGCGGCACGGCCAACTCGATCCGCGTTCCCACTCCCGGCCTGCTCTCGATCACAAACCGCCCGCCCAGATCCTCCACGCGCCGCCGCATGTTGGCCAGGCCTGAGCGGCCCGCGTGCTGTGCTCCCGGCACAGATGTCGGCAGAGGAAAGCCCTGGCCGTCATCTTCGACGGTGATCACGAGTTGCGGACTGTTGGCATGGCTCCCGTGCACCTCAACGTTGTCCAGCCTCACGCCGAGCCGTACGACCTGCGGACGAGCATGCTTGACGGCATTGTTGATTGCCTCACGGACAACCAGAAAGAGGTCGTGTCGCACGGCTCCCGCAAGCGGTAGCGGCGGCACCTTATCGGGCACATCGAATCGCACGCTCACGTCGGCGGCGTCGAGAAACTGCTCGGCCGAGTGAGTCAGATAGGGCACGAATCGGTCGAGCGTGTCGTTGGCGGGATTGACCGCCCAGACGATCGCATCGACGCTCCGCACCAGATCCATCGCCGAGGCGCAGGCCTTTTCGGCCCGCGCGACTGTCGCCGCCGAGGCGAGGCCCTGCACGTCGCGGCGGACCCAGTCGGTCTGCATGGCGATCTCCGTGAGTCCGGCACCGATGTCGTCGTGAAGATCCCGCGCGATCCGCGCCCGCTCCCGGTCGAGTGCGTGGGTCCGCTCCATCTCAACGAGCCTGCGTCTCATCCTTCGCAGGGACACTGCCCGCGCGACAAGCGCACCGGCGACGACGCCCACCGCCACCACGCCCGCCCACACGTCGCGACGCGAATACCACGGCACCACCACCAAAACCCTCACGCCGGCCTCGACCCCCGTCGGCTGGCCGCCCGGCAGAAAGGCTCCCGCGCGAAACCAGTAGGTGCCGGGCCCGAGCCCGGTGTAGGTGGCGCTCGTGCGACCGCCGATGCCAAGCGAGTGTGCCGCCCGCCACGATACGGTCACCGCGTCTCCGGGCTCGACGGGTACTTCCTCCCTACTGCTCATCCACGACCCGTACGCAGTGGGATCGTCGTCCTCAATCACCAGGATCGGCTTTCCAGAATCGGGCCGCACCGCCACGCGGCTCATCTCGCCGCGGGATCCGGACCGTCCCCACCCTCCCGGCGTGGCGAGCGGATGCACCTCGTCGCCGAGACCCACGAAAGGCAGAGCATGCCGACGCAGTTCGCGGCCCTCAGCGGCGATCGACAGCACGACGTCGTCGATCGCCATTATGCCCACCGGCTCGTCGCCACCGTTGGACAGGAAGTTCACGATCGCCTTGGCGGCCAGAGGCGGTGTCACGCTTGAGAGGAAGGAAGCCGTCAGGGGTGAGGCTTCGGGCAGACCGCGCCAGCCCTCGGAGGTCCCCTCAATCCTGGCGTCGGAGCTGCCAACCGTGTTGCCTTCGGCGTCGCGGAAGTTCAGGATGAGACGGCCTTCCGCCCGCGCATCCCGCCAGTCAGCATCGATACCGTCGAGACGGTACCGCAGCCTGGTGCCACGGAGTTCTGGCAGCGTCTCCTCGTTCTTTCTGCCGGCGGGCCTCTTTTGCACGGCGGGGGCACCGGCCTCTCCCTCGAAGAAAAACACGATCCGCTTTGCGTTGGATGGCACGCGAATCGGTGTCGCGTCAGCGGCCTGCGCCGCCTCGACAGGCATCTCCCGTCCATCGACGACGACTTTCGTGATCCGCACGTCGGCAGCAGCCGTTGCGGCGATCGCGCACCACGCGCCGGCAGCGACCAGTACGCTCAACGGTTTCGGGGCGGTGCGCAAGGGACCATTTTCCTGACGGCTATACTTTGGCCTGCACTCAGCATGCCAGTTCCGACGGACGACACGCAACCATGCCCGTAAGAAGACACCGCGCACGGTTCTCTGCCATCGCGGTCGCGGCCGCCTGCGTGCTGCCGCTGGTGGTGACGGCCACGGCAGCTGGCGAGCGCCCGGCCGATTCGCTGGCGCGGGATGGTGCGATGCCCGGGCATTTTTTTATCCAGCCGGTCTGCTCGCCCACCCGGGCCAAACTGCTCACCGACCGCTAAGCTAACAGCCCGGCTGGTACCAAGTTGGGGGCAGCGTCACCTCTGGTCGTCATGCCGACGCTGGCGGCCCAATATGATGGGGCGATCGCCCGCGGCGAGTCAGAAATGGATTCGTCCGCCGCATTTCGGCATTTGCCGGTCCGAGGTAGCCTTAAAGCATGGACTGCATGACCAACAAGCCAGCGACGGCGGCCTATGGCCGAATCGTCGGCGCGGAGAACTGCTTCAGGGCCGTCTTGGGACTCTTGCCCTGGTTATTCGTGCTGGTCTGTGTCGCGTTCTGGAGCTACAGCCTGCGGCTCGTACCAAATCGCGCCGCCCTCACCCGGCCCGGTGGCTTCGGCCAGCCGTCGACACCATCTGCCTGATAATTTTCGTCCATGGCCCGCCAAGAGCTGACCGGACGGACCCCGGCTCGCAGAGGCCAATCCGTCGTTCATGGGGGCAGTTCGCCTACGGAGTGAACTGTCTCATGCCCCATGGCTTCAGCTGCATACTCAAGCGCGGCCAGAACAGCTTCACGGGTGAGCCTTGGATGCGACTCGAGAATCTGCTCGACAGATTCACCGCAGGAGAGTTTTCGCAGAATCATTTCCACAGTGATGCGAGTTCCCCGAACGACCGGCTTTCCAAGCATCAGATCAGGATCGGACTGGATCAGTTGGTTTGTCATGTGGCAGTCGACTCGGGAGGATTCGGATTAGGATACATCTGTGCACTTCTAGGTCAAGCGTCTTGGATTGTCGGTACGAAATCAAGGACCGCCTCAACCTGCTTTCTTGTGACCCCCGGAAACCACTCAACGAACTCTTCAATGGCGGCGTTGTCCTCAAGGTTCTCGAAGAGTGCCCGGACAGGCACTCGCGTTTTGGCGAAGACCCAAGCGCCGTTGACCTTGACTGGGTCCCGTTCGACTGCAGTGCACTGATCCCACGAGTTCATGGATCACCTCTGACGAGAATTCGATTGTTCAAAAATATACGGGCGTTCACCCCCTGATGCAATCGTGATGATCCGCATGTTTGATCCCCGGCAGGAATCGTTCAATCGCAGTGTCACACGAGAAAAATATCGGTTTCGGAAAGTCACTTCCCTAAATCCGACCCTGTTTCAAGGCAGGCAGTCGCCCTTGGCGGAAACCCGCTGAAAAGAAAGACCGGGATGGCTGGCGAGGAGGTCGATTCATTGGCGGAACCGGAGCCGGGCGTCCATCACGCCGCACCGCTCTGGCCCACGATCTTGCGGGCCTTGACCTGAAGGATCGCGATGAACGTGCCAGCCGACACACACGATTCATATTCCTCGCGTTCCTCCTCCGACAGCGTGCCCTGAGCTGACTTGCCAGCGAGGAGATGCATGCGAATGTTCGCCTCTGCGGAGGCTCGGAGTTGGATCACCCTTCGCGCAACCTCGGGCGTCATGCATTCGCCCGGCGGGTCGAGAATCGCGGTGAGGACTGTGTGCGGGTAAGCCATTGTGAACTTGCGAGGAGGGTAGCCGAAGAAAGCGAAAAGCAGACGCAGCTTTTGTATGGGCTTTTTACTGGCCGAGATCTCGACTTCCGTGAAGGATTCGGGCAATTTCGACACCCGATGCCGACGGCCGAAAAAAGATCACGTAGAGCCCGACTGAGATACTGCGACATCCGGCGACCCCGAAGCCTGGTCGCGATTCGCCCATCAGCGGGTGCTGAGAGAGAAGGTGGCACCGTTGCCGAACCGCGTCCACCCACTCGCGGGCAGCTATTGGGTTGTCGCGTGCAATGAACTCCGCGATATCGAGGAGGTCTGCTTCGGCGTCCTCGGAAAACGTCGCCTCGCTCATGCCCGGTGGGCCCGCTCGACCGCCGCGATGCGTTCCTCGGCCTTGGCGAAGACCATTTCGGCAGGCACAACGCTGCCCTCATCGAGTTGAACGAATCCTTGGCGCACGGCGCCCCGCAACGATTCCTGAGCCTGCAGGAGACGTAGTCCTTCGGACAGGACATCACTCTCCGTGAGAAAACGACGCTCAGCGATCAATCGCTGGACGAATGGTTCAAGATCGGCGGGGATGTCGACGGTCATGGATTGCTTTCTGTTCGTCGAGGATTGGTTGGGAAGCTCACTCGGCTTGGATCTGCGGGCGTGCAATTCTTTCGTCAACGGTGCCGACCTTCAGATTCTATCCCAGATTATCGCTCAATGCTTTATTCGGGTGAGGGCATCGACCTCGACATCGCCCTAGGGCCGCACGGCATCAGGATTCGCAACGCTGTCAGCCAGCCGTCGCTCGAGTTCCGCTCTCTGCCAATCGGGGATCGGTGCGGCTTCCGCGTCGCGGATAACGGTATTCCAGATTGCTTCAGCGACTTGGAGCCGTTCCTCGATACTGAGGCGATCGATCCCGAGGTCGTGCAGTGAGACGCTAGCCATGTGAGCCTCTAAGGCATAACAGTGCGATATCGGCAAAGAGTGTACGTGCGTACACAATTGTTGTCAAGCTTGCCACAGAAAAAGTGGGGCGGCGGCGTGTGCGCCAACCCGCTGAGGACCGGCGAGTAGGCAGTTGTTGGCTCCCCGGCAGGGATCGAACAAACGCGGTATTACTCGGGAAAAACCTGAAAAGGGGAGACCACCCGGCGCAAAATCCGGCACCACGAAACCCAAACGTTCCAAAAGCCGGAAGCGAGGTGCACGATGATGCGCCTCCGCCAACCCATCCAGATGGCATTCGGTCGGCCGACCAAGGCTTTGATCCAGGCCCGCTACTCCACTGAGGAACAGCGGCAGACGAGCACCGAGGATCAGATCGCCAACTGCCGGCGATTCCTAGCCGACAATC
>JBILKZ010000091.1:0-15492 GCA_044376405.1 Pirellulales bacterium | reverse complement strand
CGCTGCGGCCGTCTTCACCTGGGCTGGCAACGCTGCCAACTGGGGTACCAATTCATCGTGGTTGAACAACGCTCAGCCTGCGAATGGCGATTCCGTGCTGTTTACGAACGCGGGATCGGGCACCACTAGCGGCGTCAATATTGCCCGCACGATTACCGACATCACGTTCGGTGCCTCGGCGAATCGCACCTTCACCTTGTCGGGCAATAGTCAGACGACGCTGGGCTCGATCGCGAATGATTCGGGCTTTGCGCAGATCTTGAACAACAGAACCGCACTTTCTTCGACCAGTGGCATCATTAACACTGGGTCTTCAAGCCTCTCGCTCGGTGGTATTCTCTCTGGTAGTGGGACTTACTCCAAGACGGGCAGCGGCGTGCTTCAGATCACGAGTGCCAACAGCAGTGCCTTTACCGGCACGCTTTTGGTCAATGCGGGATCAGTGAGGCTTGCAACGGGCCTTGATGCAGGCAATATCGTGGTCAACAGCGGTGCGACGATGTATTCCGCCAATGATTTGGTCAATGGCGACGCCGCTTCGATCACTGTGAACTCTGGCGGCACGCTGACCCCGGGCGAGAACGCTGTAACGAGGAACGCTGGGGGCATCGGCTACGGTGCCTTCACAGTCGTCAATGACACAACGCTCAATGCCGGCAGCAGCGTAAACCTGGGAGTAGGCAGTCTGGTCGAGTTCGATCAGATCAACACCACTGGGACGACCACCTTTGGTGGTGCCCTGACGATTAGCATGGACTACACGCCGGATCTCTTTGGAACCAATGCTCCGTACTTCACGGATGGTGACTCCTGGGTCCTGTTCAGCTCGGGCAGCTTTACGGGTGACTTCACGAGCATCACGATGACCGGCACGTACGGCAACGTAAACTTCACGGAGATCGAATCCGGTGTTTGGCAGTCGGATTACCTCGGAAATGGTCAGCAGTTCAACTTCATTACAACCACCGGTGCCAGTGGTGTGGCGGGCACCCTGTACGCTGTTCCGGAGCCGTCCACGATCGTGTTTGCCGGCATCGGCATCGCGATGTTCGGCTGGAGCACGCTGACGCGTCGTCGGGCCAAGGCCCGTCGTCAGGCCATCGAGGCTGTCATCGCCTGATCTTGCGGCGGAAGTTTGAATCAAACACGAACCGCGACAGCGTGATCCGCTGTCGCGGTTTTGTTTTACAACCCCGCCAACAGCCGTGGGCCAAACACGATCACGCCGATCACGGCGGCCGTGATCGCCGCCAGCAACACTGCGGCGCTCGCCATGTCGAGCGCATCGCGGAAGCGGGGATGACGGCGACTCCCGGGTGCTCGGGCCAGTGACTCAATGGCCGTGTTCAAAATCTCCGCCATCAGCACCAGGCCGATCGCGAAGACGAGCAGACACCATTCGCCGGCCGTGACACGGAAAAACGCCCCGGCCGCCACGACGGCTCCTGCCATGCCCAAGTGCACGGCGAAGCTCGACTGGGTTCTGATGGCCCGGGCGAGGCCCCGGAAGGCGTCGGCGAATTTCCGAGACCAGGTCCGGGATGAGGTCCGGGCCCCAGGGGTTCGCCTTCGCAGGAGCGACATGAAGCCTAGCCCGCCTTCACGTAGGGATCGCCCTTCTTCCAGTTGCAGGGGCAGAGTTCGTCGCTCTGCAGGGCGTCGAGCACCCGCATCACCTCGGCCACATTCCGGCCCACGCGGCCCTGATTGACGTCGACCCACTGGATCACGCCATTGGGGTCGACGATGAAGGTGGCCCGCAGGCAGTAGCCCTCGGTCTTTTCCAGGATGCCCAGCTCCGCCGACAGCTTTTGGGCTGCAATCAGCGGGAATTTCAGGTCTGCCAGGTCGGGGTGGGCCCGCCGCCAGGCAAGGTGGGAATACTCGTTGTCGGTGCTGCCGCCGACGACGCTCGTGTCGCGGTCGCCAAAGGCCTTCACCTGCTTGTTGAATTCGGCGATCTCCGTCGGGCAGACGAACGTGAAATCCTTCGGATAGAAGAAATAGACCACCCACCGGCCGGCGTAGTCGGCATTGGTGAGGAGTTTGACGTCGTCTTTGCCGGTGCCGACGCAGGCCTGGGCGGAATAGTGGGGAAAGGAATCGCCGACGGTGAGCATGGTAAGGTCTCCGGGGAAGAGCCTCAGAGTGTACGGGCCGCTGTCTGCCCGTTCAACTTGTCTGCCCGTTCAACCGTTCCGGGCGTTCCACAAGACCATGCGTTCAACACACGACACGCCGCACCTCCACCACGATCCGCTTACCGCCCGGACGGTCTTCGTGGCCCCGGGCCGGGCCCAGCGACCGAATGAGCTGGAGGGCGCGACGATCCGCTGCCCGTTCTGCGCCGGAAATGAGTCGCTCACCCCCCCCGCCCTGCTGCGGTCGCCCCGCGCGACCGCCGAACCGTGGCGGGCCCGAATCGTACCCAATCAGTTTCCGATCGTGACCGACACGTCCGCCGGCTCGCCTCGAGAGGCTGGAGAAGTCAGTCAGCCGGCAGCCGAGACGTCAACCCAGAGGCCCGCTCATGGGTTGCACGAGGTCGTGATCGAATCGCCGGCGCACGTGCGGAGCATTCTGGCCATCGATCCCACCGATTGGCGGGATGTCTGGGAACTCTGTCGGGAGCGTCTGGCGACCCTCGCCGACCAGCGTGGACTCGCCTGGGCCACGGTCTTCAAAAACTCTGGCGGCCGCGCCGGCGCGTCGCTCGAGCATGTGCACAGCCAGCTCGTGGCCCTCGACTTCGTGCCGCCGGCCATCCTGGCCGAATTGGCTGTGGCGGGCCGCACGGCCGATCCCTTTGGCGATCTTCTGCGGCAGGCCGCGTTCGAGGACCGGATCGTGGAGGAGGCTGGCGATCTGGTGGCAGTGGTGCCTCCCGCGCCGCGGCAGCCGTTTGAGACCTGGATCCTGCCGCGCATCGCCGAGACGTATTTCCATGCAACGAGTCCGGACCGCGTGGCGGCCCTCGCCGCACTGACGCAGTCGCTCATCGGCCGACTCGACCGGCTCCTGCCGCAGGCCGACTACAACTGGTGGCTGCACCAGCCGCCGCATGGGCATGCTGTCATGACCCACGCCGGTGTTCCCGTGCCTGCCTGCTGGCACTGGCATCTGGAGATCATGCCGCGGATCAACGGACTGGCCGGCTTCGAACTGGGCGCCGGCTGCCACATCACGACCGCAACGCCTCAGGACTCGGCCCGCCGCCTCCGCGAGGCGTGAACACCTTTCCCAGCCGGCACACGCCCTACAGGCGGGTCGGCGGCGATGGCCTGCCCGCCCGGAATTGGTGAAAACCCGTTTGGCGCGGGGGTTGGCAGCCCCGACAATCACGAGTCCTCTCCGCCAGCGCCACCTCAAGCGCCACCTTTTGGGTTGCCCGTATGTCGCCCGCCGTCCGGCTCGTCTTCGTCCTCCACGACCACCAGCCTGTCGGCAACTTCGACGGCGTCATCGAGCAGGCCTACCAGGACAGCTACCTGCCGTTCCTGGAACTGCTCGAGCGCCACCCCGGCATTCGGCTGGCGCTGCATACGAGCGGCCCGCTGGCCGAATGGTTTGACCGACACCACCCGGACTATCTCGACCGCATCGCCCGACTGGTCGCCGAACGGCAGATCGAGATCGTGGGTGGTGCGTTCTATGAGCCGGTGCTCGCGATGCTGCCGGCGCGGGACCGCATTGGCCAGATTCGGATGTCGACGGAGTGGCTTGAGCGACGGTTCCAGACGAAGGTGACCGGCATGTGGGTGGCCGAGCGTGTCTGGGACCCCGGCATGACCCGCGACATCGCCGCCGCCGGCATCGAGTGGACGATCCTCGACGACTCCCACTTCAAGGCGGCCGGGCTTCCTGACGAACAGCTTGACCGCCACTGGCTCACCGAGGGGGACGGGGCCACGCTCGCCGTCTTCCCTGTCAGCGAACATCTTCGCTACGTGATCCCCTTCGCCGCGCCAGAGGCCACGATCGACCACCTGCGGTTTCTCGCGTCGCGCCGACCAGGGGCGCTCGCCGTCTTCGGCGACGACGGCGAGAAGTTCGGTGTCTGGCCCGACACCCGGAAGGCCTGCTTCGATGACGGCTGGCTGGAGACTTTTTTTGGTCTGCTCGAGGCCAACGCCGACTGGATCCATATGTGTCTGCCGTCGGAGGTCGTCCGCGAGGTGCCGCCGGCCGGCACGGTCTGGCTGCCCGAATGCAGCTATCGCGAGATGATGGAATGGGTGTTGCCACCCGATTCGCAGCTGGCCTGCATCGAGGCGCGAAAGACCTGTGGAGCGGATCCGCGGCTGGCCAGTGTGGCCCGATTTCTGCGGGGTGGCTCCTGGCGAAACTTCCGGATGCGGTATCCGGAGGCTAACGAGATGTATGCGCGGATGATGGCGGTGAGCCGGCGGCTCGAACGGCTCGCTGCAGCGCAGCCCGCCATGTCCGCCATGTCCACCATGAGTGGACCGGCAGCCGCGGCGCTTGCCGAGGCCACGCAGGCCCTCTACCGGGGGCAGTGCAACTGCGCCTACTGGCACGGCGCGTTTGGTGGCATCTACCTGCCGCACCTTCGCAACGCCATCTATCGCGAACTGATCGCCGCCGACGCGGCCGCCGACCGGGCGGAGGGCAGGCGGACCCCGTGGGTGGAGGCGACGACCGACGACTCCGACTTCGACGGCCGGACGGAGGTCCGCCTCTCCAGCGACGGCCTCGATGCCTGGATCGCGCCGGCCCGCGGCGGCATGCTCTACGAACTCGACCTCCGCGACCAGGAACACAATCTCCTGGCTACGCTCGACCGGCGGCCCGAGGCCTATCACGCGCAGGTGCTCGCCGGGCCGGGCAACGCCCGCAGTGTGGTCGATGCATCGCAGGTGGCGAAGTTCAAGCAGGAGGGGCTCGAGCGGATGGTCCGCTACGACTCGTCGCGACGGAAGAGCCTCGTCGACCACTTCTGGGATTGCGATGCCGATGCCGAGCAGATCGTCGCCGGCACGGCGATGGAACGTGGTGATTTCGCTGATGGTGCCTACGAGGCAAGTGTCCGTCGCAATCCGGGACGGATCCAGGTGCTGCTCTCCCGGATGGGCAATGCCTGGGGCATCCCGTTCACGCTCTCGAAGGCGGTGACGCTCGAGGCCGGCTCGCGGACGCTTGAGATCGCCTACAAGCTCGAGGGACTGCCCAAAGACTTCCGCCAGCATCTGGCGGTCGAGTTCAACTTCGCCGGCATGCCCGACCGCGCCGAAGGTCGGTTCTTCTACGACGACGCGCGGCGGAATATCGGTGAGCTTGGCAGCCGACTCGATCTGGCCGACGTGCGGACGATCGGGCTGGTCGACGACTGGCTGGGGATCGACGCACGACTGACGTTCGCCGAACCGAGCAACGGCCTTGCCGCGGGCCTGTGGACGTTTCCGGTCCAATCGGTGAGCCAGTCCGAGGGTGGCTTTGAACTGGTGCACCAATCGGTCGTGGTGATGCCCCATTGGATCGTCACGCCCGATGCCGACGGCGTCTGGAAGGTGTCGATGCGACTCTCAATCGGCAATCTCAAGTCGGAGTCGTGTCAACGGTCCGTTGAGCGGCAGACCGCGCGAGTGTGAGCCAGTCGAGGTCGGGCTCGATCGCCGTCGCGTTGTGCGCGAGCATCGTCACCGGCACCGGCCGAAGCCGGTCGGCCAGATCGCTGGCGCTCTGCCGCGCGATCCTCCAAGGGCTTGCAGGATCATCACGACTGTCCCCGCATGGCTCGCCCTGGGAGAGCACCACCGCCGCCACGTGCAGGCCCTCGGCGCGGGCGGCGCGGACGACAGCCAGCGTGCGGCCGATCGCGCCGAGCCGAGCCGCATCGACGACGACCAGTGGCAGGCCGAGGTCACGGGCCAGATCGACATTGAGCGTCGCGTCGCCCAGCGGCGAGAACAACCCGCCCGCCCCTTCCACGATCACGATGTCACTCATATCCCGCCACGTCTCGAATCCGCTGCGGAGGAGGGCGTCGTCGACGCAGCGGCCCTCCGCGCGGGCGCTGCGAGGCGGTGAGATCGCGGCTGAAAACATCTGTGGACAGACCGCCTCGATCGACAGCGGCCGGCCGGCGGCTTCCCAGAGCCGGGCCACGTCACTTCCAGCGGCACCCCCTGGCGGCACACCGCTGGCCACGGGCTTGTAGACGCCCACTCGCAGGCCGGAGCGGAGCCCGTCCCGCACGAGCCCCCGCACAAGAGCCACGGCCACCGCCGTCTTGCCGACGTCGGTGTCGGTACCCGTGATGAACAGACCAGATCCGGCCATTTTAAGCCCGCTCACGCCAACCAGTTGCCGCGGCCGCCACAAGGTTCTACACTACTAACGTGGATTGAGACTCAGTCTCAACATTTTCCTGTCGGTGCTGGCGTCCGTTTTCCTCTCCTGTCGTTCGCCTTTTGAGGAGTCTGACCGTGTCGCTCGAACAAGTTGCCATCGGTTCCACGGCCTGTGTGGCCGACGTGTCCGGGAGTGATGCAACCTCGCTCCGGCTCTTGGAGATGGGGCTGACGCCGGGTGTCAACGTCCGCGTTGTGGGCACCGCACCACTGGGTGGTCCGCTGGAACTCGAACTCCGGGGCTACCGGCTCTCGATCCGCCGCCATGAGGCGGCCCGCGTGGCCATTGCGAAGTGACCCGTACCGCACACCATGAGCGCCACGCCTGACGGCACTGCTTCGCCTGACGGCTCCCCGTTGCCTGCCGGGCGGGCGGGTCGCCCAATCGTAGTCGCGCTTTTGGGTAATCCCAACACCGGCAAAAGCACGCTCTTTTCCGCGCTCGCCGGCGTACCAACGCGGATTGGCAACTATCCCGGCGTAACCGTCGAGGAAAAGCTCGGCCGTTACACCCATCGTGGCCAGTCGATCGAACTCATCGACCTCCCGGGCACCTACAGCCTGGTTGCCAAGAGCCCCGACGAGCAGGTGGCCGTGGACGTGCTCCGCGGCAGGCTCGCGGGCGTGCCCACACCCGACTGCGTGGTTGTGGTCGCCGACGCCACCAACCTCGAACGCAACCTGTACCTCGCCACGCAGGCGTTCTCCCTCGGCCTGCCGACAGTGATCGCGTTGACGCTCTCCGATGTGGCCGACGAGAAGGGCATCACGATCGACGTCGCGGAGTTGGGACGCCGACTCGCCTGCCCGATTGTCCGCGTGGTGGCACCGACGCGGAGTGGAATCGATGCCCTCGGCGACGCCGTCCTCTCGGTGATGCAGTCGCCCCGGCAAGCGCCGCAGGGGCTCGACGCCCATCTGGCGGCGGTGGATGCGCGTCACGAACCGGCGGCCCGCGAGGCGATCGCCCGCTATGCCTGGATCGAGCAGTTGCTCTCGGGTGTCGTGCAGCGACAGCCGCCATCCACCAGGCCGCTCGGCGAACGGATCGACGACGCGCTCACCCACCGGCTCTGGGGCACGCTGGTGTTCGCGGCGACGATGCTCGCGATGTTTTCGTCGATCTTCTGGCTGGCGACGCCGCTCATGGACGGCATCTCCGGCGCGATGGATTGGATCAGCGGACTGGCTGAGAGCCTCCTGCCAGAGGGGGCGATCCGGTCGCTCGTGGTCAATGGCGTACTCGCGGGCGTGGGGGGCGTGGTCGTCTTCGTGCCGCAGATCGCGATGCTCTTTCTGTTCGTCGCAATCCTCGAGGGCTGCGGCTACCTCTCCCGCGCGGCGTTCCTCATGGACAGACTGCTCTGCGGAGTGGGCCTCGGCGGCAAGTCATTCATTCCGCTGCTTTCAAGCTTCGCCTGCGCGATTCCCGGCATCATGGCAGCACGGACGATCGAGAATCCGCGGGATCGTCTGCTCACGATTCTCGTCGCGCCGCTGATGAGCTGCTCGGCCCGGCTGCCCGTCTACCTTCTGCTCTGCGGAGCCTTCGTGCCCAACGTCGCCGTCGGCGTTTCCTGGCTGCGGCTGCCGGCCCTGGTACTCGCGGGCATGTATGCGGTGGGCGTGGCGACGGCGGCGGTGGTGGCGCTGGTGCTCTCGCGGACGATCTTCCGCGGCCCCCCGCAACCGTTCGTGATGGAACTGCCCGGCTGGCGCTGGCCGCGGTGGTCGGTCGTCCTGGAGCGCGTTCGGGAAGCGGTCTGGTCGTTCCTCCAGAATGCCGGCACGCTGATCGTGACGGTCAGCATCGTGGTCTGGGCGCTCTCGAGCTATCCTCGCAACGAGCGGATCATCGACGCCGACGTGGCCGCACACCGCGCGATGCTCACCACTCGGCTGGCCGGCCTGCCGGCGGACGACCCCGACCAGACGGATGTGGCTGAGGAACTCGCCACCCTCGACACCGACGACGGGCTCGCAGCCGCCCGCCGCGGCGCCGCCCAGCGTCACAGCGCGCTGGGCAGGATGGGACGGCTGGTCGAGCCGCTCGTGAAACCGCTGGGCTGGGACTGGCGACTGGGATGCGCCGCGATCGCGAGCTTTCCGGCCCGCGAGGTGGTGCTCGGCACGCTGGCGGTGATCTACAACCTCGGCGACATCGATCCCGGCGAGGAGGAGGGGGGCACGGCGCTGGTGCGTCGCCTCCGTGCCGCCACGTGGGATGGCACAAACCGCAAGGTCTTCACGCTGCCGGTGGCCCTGTCAATCATGGTATTCTTCGCGTTGTGTGCGCAGTGCGCCAGCACGCTGGTCGTGATCGGCCGGGAAACATCGAGCTGGCTCTGGCCCATCGTCACGTTCACCTACATGACCGTCTTGGCGTGGCTCGGGGCCTTCGCCACCTACCAGATCGGCACGTGGCTGGGCGGCTAGGGCTCCCGTCCCATGCAGGACTTCATCGCCATCGCCGTCGCGACCGTCGCTGCTCTTTGGCTGGCGAGGTCACTCACGAAGCGGTTCTTCGCCCCGCCCTGCCAGCCACCATCCGTCCCCGGCGGCGGCGACGGGTTCGTGCCGCTCGACAGCCTCACGAAGCCCAAACACTGACTGCTCGTCCCCACCGCTCCCCGCGCACCATGAGCAAATTGGGGCGTCCAAAAAAATTGGGGCGTCCAAAAAATCGGGGCGTCCAAAAAATCGGGGCGTCCAAGCGGACGCCCCGATCTCGAATGTGCAGTGCGCCTGACATGCCGTCGGCGTCGCCCAATGGCTCAATACATGTCGTAGTCGCCGCCGTGGCCAGCACCGCCGGCCTTCGGCTTGGAGTCCTTCGGCTTCTCGGCGATCAGGGCATCGCTGGTGAGGAGCAGGGTCGACACGCTTGTGGCGTTTTGCAGAGCCGTCCGCGTGACCTTCGCCGGGTCGATGACGCCCGCCTTCACGAGGTCTTCGTATTCATTCGTGGCTGCGTTGTAGCCGAAGTTGCCGCTGCCACCGAGGACCTTCTCGCAGACGATTGAGCCGTCCTGGCCGGCATTCGACGAGATCATCGTCACCGGGGCCCGGCAGGCACGCACCACGATGTTGAAGCCGACCGTCTCGTCGTCGGACAACCCCTTCGGCTTCACCTGCGAACTGGCCCGCAGGAGCGCCACGCCGCCGCCCGGCAGGATGCCCTCCTCCACGGCCGCCCGCGTCGCATGGAGCGCGTCCTCGACCCGGGCCTTCTTCTCCTTCATCTCGCTCTCGGTCGCGGCACCGACGTTGATCTTCGCCACGCCGCCGGCGAGCTTCGCCAGCCGCTCCTCGAGCTTCTCACGGTCGTAGTCGCTGGTGGCGGCGGCAATCTCGTGCCGGATCTGCTCGATCCGCGACTTGATCGCCGCGGTCTTGCCGGCACCCTCGATGATCGTGGTGTTGTCCTTGTCGACGATCACCTTCTTGGCACGGCCCAGTTCGGCCAGACCGAGATTCTCAAGCTTCATGCCGAGGTTCTCAAACACGGCCGTGGCACCGGTGATGATCGCGATGTCTTCCATCATCGCCTTGCGACGGTCGCCGTAGCCCGGTGCCTTCACAGCGCAGACCTGGAAGGTGCCACGCAGCCGGTTGATGACGAGCGTGGCCAGCGCCTCGCCGTCCACCTCCTCCGAGACGATCAGGAGCGGCTTGCCGGCATTCACGACGGCCTCGAGCAGCGGGACGATGTCCTTCACGCTCGAGATCTTCTTCTCGAACACGAGGATGTAGCAGTCTTCGAGCACGCACTGCATCTGCTGAGGGCTGGTGACAAAGTAGGGGGAGAGGTAGCCGCGGTCGAACTGCATGCCCTCGACCCATTCCACCTCGGTCTTGAGGCTCTTGCCCTCGTCGACGGTGATCACGCCGTCTTTGCCAACCTTGTCCATGGCCTCGGCGAGCAGATCACCGATCTCCGGGTCGTTGTTGGCGGCGATCGACGCGACCTGCGCCATCTCCTTCTTGCCCTTCACCGGGATCGACATCTCCTTGAGCTTGGCGGCGATATCCTCGACCGCCTTCTCGATGCCGGCCTTCATCTGAATCGGATTCACACCCGCCACGACGGCCCGCAGGCCTTCGTTGAAGACGGCCTCGGCCAGCACCGTCGCGGTCGTCGTGCCGTCACCGGCCACGTCGCTGGTCTTGCTGGCCACCTCGCGCACCATGCGGGCGCCCATGTTTTCGTAGACATCCTCCAGGTCGATTTCCTTGGCGACGGTCACGCCGTCCTTGGTCACCGTGGGCGAACCGAAGCTCTTCTGCAGGATGACGTTGCGGCCCTTGGGGCCAAGCGTCACCTTCACGGCACGGGCCAGTTTGGCGACACCGCGACGCATTGCCTCACGCGCTTCCTGATCGAATGCCATCATCTTGGACATGGTTGAAATCTCCTCGGAATGGTTGCTGTGTGAAAAGACTGTGTGGACTGTGGAAAGATCGTGATAGAGCGTGGGGCCTTGACGGACTACCGAAGGAGCACGGCTTGGATCAGCCGAGCACCGCGAGGATGTCGTCCTCGCGCATCAGCAGCAGTTCGTCGTCGCCCACCTTGAAAGCCTCGCCCGCATAGCTGGTGAAAACGACCCGGTCACCCGGCTTCACCTGCAGTGGATGGCGGTTGCCCTTGGAGTCGAACTTGCCCTCGCCAACACTGACCACGGTGCCGCGGGCCGGCTTGTCCTTGGCGGAATCAGGCAGCAGGATGCCACCGGCGGTCTTCTGTTCACTCTCCTCGCGTTCCACGACGACGCGGTCGCCCAGCGGGATCAGACTCGACTTCTTCTTGGCGGGCTTGCTCGCGGTGGCTGACATGATCGAAACCTTTCTGCAGCGAAGTGGGGTCGGGATGGGGTAGTGAAAACGGTCCAACCATTGGACTCGGGGCGATCGGTCTGTGCACCGGGTACGATGGCCGCTGAGGCGGAGGGGATGCCGTCCGCCTGCCGATCAGGACGTCATCAGACAGGCCCCACGGGAAGAAGCAACTGGCGCGCCGAACGACCGGGATTTTCGCACAATGGCTGGGGGGCCGGTCGAAATTGGGGGGATGCGGGGGGAACAGACCGCCCGGCCGCCCCCACAGGCCACTGCCAGTTTGGCAGCGCTGGCCCACGATTCATGGCGATCTCATGGTAAATGGCGGGCCGACCGGATACGCTCAGAAGCTCTGCGCTGGGTTGCCGTCCATCCCACCCGTTCAAACGGGGTGGCCGAGCGATAGTGTTCAACGCGAGTTTCCATTTCCGAGTTTCCATTTCATGGCAACGCACCGGCGGATTGACGTCTCCAAACTCGGTGACGTCACGATCGTGAGGTTTCTGGATAAGAAGATCCTCGACGAGGCTGGGATCCTGGAACTCGGTGCGGAGCTGTTTGGGCTCGTGGAGCAGGACAACCGCAAGAGCCTGCTGCTCAATTTCGTCGGAGTCGAGTTTCTCTCCAGTGCCGCACTCGGCAAGCTGATCACGCTCGATCGCAAGGTGAAGTCAAACAAGGGCCGGATGAAGATGAGCAACATCCGTCCCGAAATTCTCGAAGTGTTCCAGATCACGAAGCTCAACAAGATTTTTGACATCCGCAAAGACGAGGCCGAAGCGATCTCGGCATTCGCATGAGCGGCAAGGCCTGACGGGGCGGCGAGGGTCGGGAGATACGCGATGCCACACCAGAAACATCCAGCGGACCCTTCCGCGCAGCCGCCTCAGCCCGCGGATGCAGCGGAATGGCGTCGCTCGATTGAGCTGCCCAGCGAGCGTGGTGCCAGCCGGCTGATCATGGAGCAACTGCTCGAACAACTGGGCGTCCACGGCTGGTCGCCGTCGGATATCTTCGCAATCCATCTCGCCGCCGAAGAGGCGATCGTGAATGCGATTGTGCATGGCAACAAACTCGACCCTAGCAAGGTCGTGCAGGTTGCCTGCGTCGTCTCGCCGACCTTGGCTCGGATCGAGGTTACAGACGAGGGCAGCGGTTTTGATCCGGCCTCGGTGCCCGATTGCAGGCTGGAGGACCGCCTCGAGGCGCCCAATGGCCGTGGTGTGATGCTGATGCGCACGTTCATGACCCGCATCGAGTACAGCCCCCGCGGCAATCGGGTCTTGATGGAAAAGCAGCGCTCACCGGCGGAGGGCTGACGGCGGGACTGCGGGGGCGGACCGCGTTTTTTCCCGCTGGACGCAGCTGCACGACCCCATCGATTTCCCCGCCGAGTTAGGGTATTTTGGAGGGCAGATTCCCCGATAGCTCAACGGTAGAGCGAGCGGCTGTTAACCGCTAGGTTGTAGGTTCGAATCCTACTCGGGGAGCTTTCTCGTTCACCTCGCTGGGTGGAACGGTGCCGACCCAGCCCGCATCGAACCGGACCCGTGTCACATTCCAGCAAGTGACTTCCCCATGAATCGCACGACCAGAGCTTCGTTCGTGCTCGCCGTTCTGCTCGCGGCGAGTGTCGCCTGTCAGCCGGTTCTCGCGGGCGGCGTGGAGGCCGACGTCATCGTCTACGGGGCCACCACCACCGGTTTGGCGGCAGCGATTCAGTCGTCTGCTATGGGTATGAAGGTGGTCGTCGTCGAGGCATCGAATCACGTCGGTGGAATGACGACAGGCGGCCTGTCGAGTAGCGATGTCGGGAAGGCATGGGCAATCGGCGGCGTTGCTACGCAGTTCTACTCCCGAGTCGGCAGGGCCTACGGCTCCGACAACCGCGTCTTCCACTTCGAGCCGAAGGTGGCAGCCAGCGTGTTCGAAGCATGGCTCCGCGAGGCCGGAGTGGAGGTGATCACGAATGAACCGCTCGATCTTGCTAACGGCGTCGTCAAGAAGGATGACCGGATCGAATCAATCCGCAGCGAGTCGGACAGGACCTTCCGCGGAAAGGTGTTCATCGACGCGAGCTTCGAGGGTGACGTGATGGCAAAGGCCGGTGTCTCCTTCACGGTGGGCCGTGAGCCTGACAACCAGTACAGCGAGTCTCTCGCCGGGATCCGTCGTGGCGACCTCAAACCCAGGCCGCACTACACGCAGGGCGATAAGGACCACTTCACTACCGCCGTCGATCCCTACCGGACGCCAGGCGATCCCGCGAGCGGCCTCTTGCCGTGGGTCAACAGGGTCGACTTGGCCGCGTTCGTTAACGGCGTTGGCGACAAGGGTGTGCAGGCCTACAACTATCGGCTCTGCGTGACCGACGATCCCGCCAATCGGATGCCATTCGTAAAGCCGGATGGCTACCGCGATATCGACCACGAGCTTCTGATCCGCGTCCTTGAGTCGGGAGACATCCGCCTTCCTATCCTGATCCACAAGCTCCCGAACCGGAAGTTCGACTGGAACAGCATGCACGCAGTCGGTACCGATTTGCCTGGCTCGAGTTGGACCTACCCCGAAGCGGACCACAAGGCGAGAAAGCGGATCGCCGCCGAGCATGCTCTCTACGCCAAAGGCGTGATGTGGACGCTTGCTCACCATCCGCGAGTACCAGAGTCGATTCGCAGCTTCGTTTCCCGGCACGGCTGGTGCCGCGACGAGTTCACAGACTCGAGCGGTTTCCCACCGCAGCTGTACGTCCGCGAAGGGCGACGGATGCTCTCCGATAAGGTCGTAACGCAGGGCGTCTGCATGGGCACGGAGCCTTGTGACGATCCGGTGGCCCTCGGCTCGTTCGGACTCGACTCGCACGCCGTGCAGTATTTCGTGAACGAAGACGGTCACGTGCATCGCGAGGGCGTGTTCTGGCTCGTGCCGCCAAAGCCGTACGGCATCTCGTGGCAGGCGATTCGGCCCAAACGCACGGAGTGCACCAACCTTCTCGTGCCGACCTGCGTCAGCGCTTCGCACGCTGCCTACGGATCACTGCGAATGGAGCCGGTCTACATGGCCCTCGGGCAAGCGGCCGGCACGGCAGCGGTGTTCGCGATCCGCGCCGGCATCGACGTTCAGGACGTCCCCTACGCCGCTCTGCGGGAGCGGCTCATTGCCGACGGCGCCAGGCTCTCGGATGACGATGCGCCGTGACGGAAGTCACACTGGCCGTCCGCTGGCGGACTCACTGTCACGCTTCAATCTGGACTCTGATTGAAGGAATATTCCTCGCAGGCCGAGGAATGCAGGCCACTGCCTTCGCTTCAGCTCCGGCACGGCTGACAACCGGGTAGCGATGGGATCAGCTCACCATTGGTGGCAACTGGAAGCGTCCCGACACCACGCCCTCTACTGTGAGATCCTCGTCGAGCGACTCCCAACGCAGCGCTGTACCACCAACCTCCAGCCGAACCTCGGCCAACTCCGGCTCGCTGGCATCGCGCAGACGGCGGAACCGATTCGCAGGGAATCCCACGATCCGCTGGTCCGTCAACTCGACAAAGACCATCCGCCCCTCAGTCCACGCTCTCGTCGCTACGGCTTCGGTTTCCTGGTGGGTGATGCTCATCGTATTTCTCCAACAAGAGATCGACGTGTTCAAAGACCAGGCGCTCCATTTCCCTCACGACTTGAGGGGGAACGCCGCGATTCCTACCAAGGCCCACTGGATCGAGCCAGAATTTGCATTCACCCTCCGCACACCGAACGTGGATGTGGGGAGGCTCTGTGCCCTCGTCGGAGTAAAAGTGAAAACGAAATCCGCCTACTCGGAGTACCGTTGGCATCCGTTCAAGGTATTGCCGCTCGGACACGCAGGCAAGTTCTGTTCTGGTCAGGGAGGTGACGTAACCGCCATCCCGGTTCGGCAACGTCCTTTGCCACGTCCTGCCAGCCCCTGCCACCTCTGCCCTACGTCGCTTTTTACGTCACATTTTCGTGAAAACCCGATATCTGCCGGCAAAACAGTGGTTCGGAACCATCCTACTCGGGGAGCTTTCCCGTTCAGCGCGCTGGGTTGAACGGCACCGACCCGTCCCGCACATCCGCCCACGACGGCGGTGCTCCGTCCGTCATGCCGAGATGCGGCGGGCGTCGAGAATCTCGCCCGAAACGACGCGACCGATGTCCCCTGGCTTGAGCGGCACGACGACCACGGTCTTGCCATCGTCGGTGACGAACTCCACTTCATAGGTCTCGCGGTCGCCATACACGCAGACAACCGCACCAACATCGCCAG
>JBILKZ010000047.1:0-26220 GCA_044376405.1 Pirellulales bacterium | reverse complement strand
TGCCACGAGAGCCGGCGTTGCTGACCAGCGCAGGCAGGATGCCGGAGCGCAGTCAGCATCGAGTGAGCGAAGGCCAGGATGGCCGGAGCGAACGTCCGGCTCTCGGGGCATGGGCAGCCCCGAACCGGCGCGACGCCAACTCCTGCTACGCCAGCGCCCGCTCGATCTCTGCCCGCACGTCGGCGTCGGTCTCGATCTCCATCCGCCCGATGAGCACCGCACGGGCCCGCTCGGCCATGACATCCGCGTGCCGCCATCTCCCCAGCGCCCAGGCGGCCGCGCCGCGCACTACCGGCTCCTCATCGGCCAGCGCCGCGGCGAGCGCGTCGAACGACGGGGCATGCGGCCGATTGCCCAGGGCGATCGCCGCCGACCGCAGCAGACCACGTCGCTTGGCCCGTCGCAGCGGCGAGCCCTTGAATCGCTGCCGAAATGCTTCGGTATCGAGCCCGAGAATTGCAGCGAGCGACGGCGAGGGCAGGCCGTCGCTTGGTTGAAACGTCGGCTCCGTCGATCCCGGCGCATGACGGTTCCACGGACAGACCTCCTGGCAGATGTCGCAGCCGAAGATCCAGTCCTGCATGCCGGGCCGCAGACTGGCGGCAATCGGCCCGTGGTCTTCGATCGATAGCGCGCTGATGCACCGGCTGGCGTCGAGCACCCGAGGCTCCACGAAGGCGGCGGTCGGACAGGCGTCGAGGCAGGCCGTGCAGGTGCCGCAGTGGTCCACCTCGACCGGCGTGTCGGGCGGGAGTTCGAGATCGGTCAGCAGCGCCGTCAGAAAAAAGAAACTGCCTGCGCGCGGGTCGATCAGCATCGTGTTCTTGCCGAACCAGCCGAGGCCGGCGAGCCAGGCAAACTCCCGCTCCGCCAGCGGCGCCGAATCGACCACGCCGCGGGTGCGGCAGCCCGGCACGCGGGCTTCCAGCCAGGCTCCCAGCATGTTCACCCGGCTGCGGAGCAGGTCGTGATAGTCGGCGCCCCACGCATAGCGGGCCACGCGGCCACTCCCCTCCCCTGCTCCGGCGACATCCGCCACGCCTTCGGCGGCCGTTGCATGGTCGGTGGCGAGCATGATCACGCTCCGCACGCCGGGAAGCAGGTTCTCCGGATCGGCCCGCAGCGGTTCCTGATGCTCGAACCACTCCCGCATCACGCCCGCAAACCCCTGATCGAGCCACTGGCGGACCAACTCCCGCCGCGGGGGCGGCCCGGCCGGGGCGATGCCCAATCGCGAAAAGCCCACCCGGACCGACTCCCGTCGCAGTTCTTCCACGAGCAGGCGGCTGTCAACCAGACGGCCGACGTGGCCGATACCGGCTAGGTTTGCAGCGGCGAGGTCGTTGGGGGATTCCATAGGGATGCCAAATGACGGCCTGCCGGCAGGCGGGGACGAATGGGGGAGTGGCAAAATTCACGCCGCCGCCGACCGCAAGGATGCCCAGGCTGACCCGGGGGACTCCACGAAGACCGGAGGCGAACTGGTCTGGACCCATGCGGGCCACTCGCTATCCTCCCGGCCCGTCAGCGTCTTTCCAGGCCCAGATTGTGCATACCGATTCGTCGTGTCCAGCCCGACGGCCTGTTTTTCAACCGCCAGCCTGCGGAGTATGAGCCGTGTTGCATTTTTCCAGCTGCCGCCCCGAGCCGACTCGGCCCCGGCATGATGCCAACCCGCGCAGCGGCATGCCCCGACTCCGCGATCATGGATCCTATCTCTGCCTCGCCACGGCGGCGCTCGCAGCCGTAGCCCTGCTTGGCCTCGCGGGCTGTCAGACCCCGCCGCAGACGGCCGCACCGGTCTACGGCAGTACGGTCGCCCCACCGTCCACCGGCATGATCGGACAGCCCGCCCCCTACGGCAGCTACTCCGCGGCACCGCCGGCCGTTTCCATCCCAGGCGCGGCAGGCACGGCACCGATGCCCGGACCGGCCACGAGCTGGCAGAGCGTTGCGCAGCCTGCTGCGCCCGCCAACAATACCTGGAGCTGGGCACAATCGGGCAACGCCGCGACGCCGCCCGCCGTCCAGCAGCCGGCAAGCATGCAGCAATATGGCAACCAGATGGCGAATCAGGCGAATCAGTATCAGCAAAACCTCACCAACCAGGCGCAGCAATACGCCAACCAGATGCAGGCCCAGCCGCAGCAGTATGCCAATCAGATGCAGCAGTCGTTGAACGCGCAGCAGCAACAGCTCACCAACCAGATGCAGAACACGGCGAACCAATACCAGCAGGGCTTCAACAACCAGGCCCAGCAGTTGAGCAACCAGTTTCAGCAGGGCATGCAGGGGGCGACCAACCAGATGCAGCAGGCCATGCCGCAGATGCCCGCCGGACCTCAGCAGCAGACCGCCAACGGCAACTGGTGGCCCTTCTCCAACACCAGCGGCATGCCGCCGGCCCGGGCAGTTCCCGTGCAGCCGGCACGGTACTAGCTTCACGCGAAACATGGCATCGTGCCGCCGTGACGGGCGAATGCCCGTCGAGAGTCAGTCGCTTGGAAACCTCCGGTTTCTGGTGCTGCGCATGGCATCCTGCCATGCCGCCGGGCCAGGGCCTCCGCCCGCTGGCGCGAGCCGGGCATCGTGACCGGCAATCAAACGGCGCAACCCGCCCAATACAAGCCCCTGGCGCAAGCCGGGGGATCGTGAACCAGCGTGAAAGCCGCATAGGCGCATCATCCCGTCGCTCGCGCTCAGGGCTTTTATGGGACTCGGAATCATCCGTGAGGGGCTGCCCATGCCCCGAGAGCCGGCGTTGCTGACCAGCGCAGGCAGGATGCCGGAGCGCAGTCAGCATCGAGTGAGCGAAGGACAGCGGGCACCGATCCGTCTAAGCGGATTGGTCGACGTAGCGAACGTCCGGCGACGGGGCGTGGGCAGCCCCGAACCGCGGCCCACCGAAGCCTTGCCCATCGTGGGGGTGCCGTGGATACTTGCATCTGAGTCCTTGTGGGCGGCAAGCATTCGGCGAAAGTGCGGCGATTCATGTTTGACTGGCTCGACGGCATAGCCCCGCGGATCGGCATTGGCACCCGACCCGCCATCAATGCCTCCACCTGGCGGATGGTCTCCCGCATCGAGTCGCTCGCCCCCGAGATGGAGTCGCTCAACGACCTGGCCCTCAAGCGGCTGGGCCGATCGCTCTCCTACCGGGCCCGCGCAGGTGAACCGGCCGATTCGCTCCTGATCGAGAGCTTCGCCGCCACTCGCGAGGCGGGCCGACGGCGGCTCGGCATGCGGCATTACGACGTGCAGCTGCTCGCGGGCATCGCGCTGGTGCACGGTGCCATCGTCGAGATGCAGACGGGCGAAGGAAAAACGCTCGTGGCCACGCTGCCATTGGTGCTCTACGCGCTCTCCGGCCGCGGGGCCAATCTTGCCACGGTCAACGACTACCTCGCCAAACGTGACGCCGAATGGATGACGCCGATCTACGAGGCCCTCGGCCTGAGCGTGGGCATCGTGCAGTCCCAGCAGGACTTCGACGCGCGGCGCAAGGCCTACGCCTGCGACGTCACCTACGGCACGGCGGGGGAGTTTGGCTTCGACTTTCTCAAAGATCGCCTGATGAACCGCGAGATCTCCGAAGGCCGAGGCGACCTGGGCGGCATGCTCACCGGCAAAACACCGGGCAGCGCCTCCAAGCTCCTGCAGAGGCCGTATTGGTTTGCGCTGGTCGACGAGGCCGACAACGTGCTCATCGACGATGCGAGAACACCGCTGATCATCGCGTCGCCCCCCGGCGAGGCCCAGGCCGCCGAGCAGGCGCTCTTTCGCTTCGCCGCACAGGCGGCCGTGGAACTCCAGCCCGACGAGGATTTCGAGGTCGAGCCCCAGAAGCAGACCTGCGAACTCCTCGGCCGTGGCCGTAGCCGCGTGCGGGCCATGAAGCGTCCTGATGCGATCGAGTCGACGAGCCTGCTGGCGATTTACGATGCCGTCGAACGGGCGGCGCGGGCTCGGCGGTTCTTCATCCGCGACCGGCAGTATGTCGTCCGCGACGGCAAGGTTGTGATCATCGACGAATCGACCGGCCGCGCCGCCGAGGGCCGCAACTGGCGGGATGGCCTCCATCAGGCTGTCGAAGCCCAGGAACAGATCGAGATCACCGTGCCGTCCGGGCATGCGGCGAGAGTCACACTCCAGAACCTGTTCGCCCGCTGGCCGCATCTGGCGGGGATGACCGGCACCATCGCGACCAGCGCCGCCGAACTCGCGCGGACCTATGACGTGGCGGTGGCCGTCGTGCCCACCAACAAGCCCGCAATCCGCCAGCGGCTCGCGCCGGTGGTCTGCGTGAACCAGGCCGAGAAATTCTCGCGGATCGTCACCGAAACGAAGGAGATGCACGCCCTCGGCAGGCCCGTGCTCATCGGCACGCGGTCGATCGACAAGTCGGAAGAGCTGTCGCGGTTGCTGGAGGCTGCCGGCCTGCAACACACCGTGCTCAACGCACGGCATATCGAGAAGGAGGCCGAGATCGTGGGGCAGGCGGGCCAGCTGGGCCAGATCACGGTCTCCACGAACATGGCCGGTCGCGGCACCGACATCAAGCTGGGCGAGGGCGTGTATGAACTCGGCGGCCTGCACGTGATCTGCACCGAACTGCACGATTCGGCGCGGATCGACCGCCAGCTCGTCGGCCGCTGTGGCCGGCAAGGCGACCCCGGCACCTGGCGGCAGTACGTGTCGCTCGACGATGACATCCTGATCCAGGGCTATGGTCCGGCCCGCGCCCGCCGCACCGTGGCGCGACTCGCCGACCGCCTGGGCGGCAATCCGGAGCCTCTCCTGGCGGTCTTTCGGCGGGCACAGCAACGGGTCGAAGCCCGGCACGTGCGGCAGCGGCGTCTGCTTGAATATGTGGAACGGCAGCGTGCCGAGGCCCATATCCAGATGAGCCAAGACCCGTATCTTGACGCCGCGTCGTGACGAAACGTCGCGGACCGCGCCGTTTCGTGGCCCGATCTGTCGGTATGATGTCGTCATGAACCTGCGACTGCTGTGCTGCATCCTGCCTCTGGCGATCCTCCTCACGCCGGCAATCCTGACCTCCGCCGCGGATACAGCCGCGCGCGAGCCGGCGGCCGATGGCACGGTCTCCGTCGTGGCGGCGCCGCCCGCGGCCAGCCGTAGCGAAACGGCCGATGCCAGTGTCGCAACCGACGTGCTGTCAACCGCGCTCGAGCCGCTCGAAGCGGGCCTCCGCGGCGACCCCGGCGGCGGCACCTCCACAGCATCGCCCCGACCTGCGAACACGGGTCTCGCGACCGCGTATGCCCGCCCGTTGCCACTGGTGGAGGCGCTCGAGCGTTCAGGAGACCGCTCGCGGCGGCTTTGGATCTCGCAAGCGTATTGGAAGGTGTCGGCCGGATTTGCGATGCTCCGCTGGAGCACCGAAGCGCTCGAGCGGCTGGAACTGATTGCCCCCGGAGGCGATCCCCATGATCGGGCCGTTCTCGACGTGGCCCTGGCCGCCGCCCGGGCTGATCTGGCCGACTCCCGCGCGGAACTCGTCGCCGCCCAGCAGGAACTCGTCGATCTCGTCCGACTGCCAGCCAGCGATCCCCTGCCCTGGCCCGTCGACCGGCCTCTGGCAGGGCCCTACCAGACGCATTTCGAGACGATCTTCGCGACTCGCCCGGCCACGGGCCGCATCCGGGCAATCGTGCGCATGCTGCCCTCGAAGCACGAGGCCCTCGAAGCCCGCGCCGCGGCCGTGGTGGCAGCCCAGAAGGCGATGCAAATGGCGGAGGCCGACCACGCCAAGGGCCAGAGGCCGATCGAGGCCGTGACTGCCGCCCATGCAGCGGTCACCAGCCAGCAGCGGGAGTTCGTGAAGGTGATGCGGGCCTACAACCTCGACATCGCCGAATACGCGATGGCCGTTGCCGATCTTTCTGTCCCCGACGACCGCTTCGTCTCGATGCTGATCGGCACGCCGATCCAGTGGCGTCCGCAGCCCGCAGCGGCTCCGCAGCAGGCGGCCCCCGCGCCGCCCGCCCCCGTTCCGGCGGCCAACTAGATTGCTGTCCGGTGGACGGCGAGAACGATCGCCGCGGCGATTGCCCAGGCGGAGAAGCAGTCGATCACGTCTCCATGTCGAAATGAGGTGCTCGTCTCTTTTCGAGGCGTCGAGCAGCCGCTCCGCGTCGGCCGGGCAGCGTCGAGTAAGCTGAGGGGCATCCTTCGCGGGTCGTCTCCCGCGTGATGGCCTCCTGATCGACACGCCATGCCCGCCACCACCACCATCACCGCCCCTCCAGGCCCCCGCGGCACTGTCGCGCCGCTCACCATCGGCTCGGTAGTCGTCGACCCGCCGGTGCTGCAGGCGCCGATGGCGGGCTACACGAACTATGCCTACCGTCAGGTGGTCCGCGAGTGCGGCGGAGCGGGCCTGCTGGCCACCGAGATGATCGCCGCCCGCAGCGCCACATGGATGGAGACGCACCGCGGTGAGCATCCCGACCGGCTCTGGGGCGTGCGGGAGGAGCCGCGGCCGTTGGCGGTGCAGATGTGGGACAACGATCCCGACAACCTCGCGCAGGTCGGCCGTCGGCTCGCCAAGGACTTTCTCGTCAGCGTCGTCGACCTCAATTTCGGCTGCCCTGTGCGCCAAGTGACGGAGAAGGCCCACAGCGGGTCGTGGCTGCTGCGGGATCCCGACCGCGTCGGCACGATCGTGCGGCGCGTGGTTGAGGCGTGCGATGGCGTGCCCGTCACGGCGAAGATCCGCCTGGGCTGCGCCGACACCTGCCGCACCGCCATCGAGGTGGCCCAGCGGATCGAAGAAGCCGGGGCCTCGTGCCTCACCGTGCACGGCCGCGTAGCATCGCAGTTTTTCACCGGCAGGGCCGACTGGCAGGCGATTGCCGAGGTGAAGCGAAGCGTGTCGCGGATGCCGGTCGTGGGCAACGGCGACATCGATTCCGCAGAAACCGCCGTCGCAAGGCTCCGCGAGAGTGGCGTTGACGGCGTGATGATCGCCCGGGAGGCGCTCGCGCGGCCGTGGATCTTCGCCCAGGTGGCGGCGCTTCTGCGGGGCGAGCCGATGCCGCCCGATCCCACGCTCGACGAGCAACGGGAACTGGTGCTCCACCACTACGACCTGGTCTGCCAGCGGTTCGGCACCGAGCGCGGCACACTCTTGATGCGAAAATTCGCCTGCGCCTATGCGCAAGGCCTGCCGGGCGCCCGCGACTTCCGCGGAAAGGCGTCGCGGGTGACCACCCGGGAGGAGTTCCTCGACGCGATGGCGACGAGCTTCCCACGAACGGTTCGCGCCGGGGGCATGTAGAGAACGTTCATACAAGCCCGGAGCGCAAGCGATGGGATTCCCCGTCGCCGGGCCATATCCCCCGGCTCGCGCCGGGGGCTTGTATAGGAACGCGCATACAAGCCCGGAGCGTGATCGCGGGGATCACGGCAAGGCTCAAACCCGCCCGGACCGCGAGCGATTATTCGCAAGACAACTTGTCAAAAATCGAAAAGCCCATAGAATATAGGCATGAACCGTCATCCCGCTCCTGCCGAGCATCGTGCCTCCGACGCAGCCGTTATCGAACTGCTCCGCGTGGATGACAGGCTCGGCATCGGCGATCTCGCCAAGCGGCTGGGCGTGACCGCGACCGCGGTCCGCCAGCGGCTCGACCGGTTGATGCGGGCCGGTCTGGTCGGCCGAACCACTCTTTCCGGCGGGCTTTCCGCAGCTGGGGAACCCGGCGTCAACCGCATGCGGGGTCGGCCATCCCATGTCTACAGCCTGACGGAAAAAGGTCGGCGGACCGGCGGCGACAATTTCCGTGATCTGGCGCTGGTGCTCTGGCGGGAAATCCGCAGTGTCCGCGAACCGGCCGTTCGCCAGGGCCTGATCTCGCGGATCGGCGCCGCGATGGCTGGGATGTATCGCGACGAGGTGTCCGGCGGCACACCGCGGCAGCGATTGGAAAGCACGGCCAAAATCCTTCAGGAACGCCGCATTTCCTGCGGCGTTGAGCCCTCCTCCGACCGCTCGAACGGTGGCCTCCCGGTGCTCACCAGCTACGCCTGCCCCTACCCCGAACTGGCCGAGCAGGACCGTGGCATCTGTGCCGCCGAACGGGTGATGCTCCAGATTCTTGTCGGCTCGGCAGTGCGACTGTCGGAGTGCCGGCTCGACGGTGCCCCGTGCTGCCGATTTACCGTGGACTCCCACGATCAGACGCCGCCCGTGCATGAAAGCGAGCTGACGGCGAGTGGTGCCACTTGCATCAAACCCGACTGAAGCATCGAATGCCGAAGGTTTTTCACGACCCACACCATCACGCGCACACCTGACACGCGGAGCCCTCATGACACAGCCACTAGTCAACCCGACACCCTGGATCGAGGGGCGTTTCGAGGAAAATATGGTCCTCACGACGGTCGAGCAGGCCATCAACTGGGCCCGGCAGTCGAGCATCTGGCCGATGACGTTCGGCCTCGCCTGTTGTGCGATCGAAATGATGGCCGCCGGCGCCAGTCGTTACGACCTCGACCGCTTTGGTGCCGGAGCCTTCCGGGCCACGCCCCGTCAGGCAGACCTCATGATCGTGGCCGGCACAGTCACCTACAAAATGGCCAGCCGCGTTCGCCGCCTCTACAACCTCATGCCCGATCCTAAATACGTGATCGCCATGGGCGCCTGCACCACTGGCGGCGGCCCCTACTTCAAATGGGGCTACCACGTTGTGAAGGGCGTCGACCTGGTCGTGCCGGTGGACGTCTACGTGCCCGGCTGCCCGCCGCGTCCGGAAAGCCTGCTGGAGGGCCTGATGCGGATTCAGGACAAGATCCAGGGTCAGCGGATCGCCAAACGGGTCGGAAGCGTGGGCAAGGTCGATGACGAACTCCCGGTGCCGCACCACTCCGGCTATGTCGTGTCGCCGGTTGCCGACGGCAGCCTTGTGTTCGACCACCAGAAGGTGCAGTCCTGAGCGGCAGCCCTCCAAAAGCCAACGGATATAAAGGACACCGATGACCGCCCAATCGCAGGAAAAACTCGTCATCTCCGGACTGCATGCCGCTGTGGACGGCCAGGAGATTCTCAAGGGTGTCGACCTGGAGATCGGCCGCGGGGAAATCCACGCGTTGATGGGCCCCAACGGCTCCGGCAAGAGCACGCTGGGCTACTGCATCATGGGCCATCCGTCCTACGAGGTCACGGCCGGTTCGATCGAACTGGTGGAGGCCGATGGCACCCGTCACGACCTGCTCGCGATGGAGCCCGACCAACGGGCCCGCGCCGGTGTCTTCCTTGCCTTTCAGCGGCCGATGTCGATTCCCGGCGTGCGACTGGCCGACTTCCTGCGGCATGCGGTGACCAACGTCCGCAATCCGGAGCGCAAGGAAGGCCAGGAGCTGATGCCGATGCGGGACTTCCGCAACGAACTCAAGGCGAAGATGGCCGATCTTTCGATCGACACGGAATTCGCCCGGCGGTATGTCAACGACGGTTTTTCCGGCGGAGAGATGAAGCGGGCCGAGATCCTCCAGCTCGCCATGCTTCGCCCCAAGTTTGCGATCCTCGATGAGACTGACAGCGGTCTCGACGCCGACGCCGTCAGGCTCGCCAGCCAGAGTATCGCCCGCATCGGTGGCGCCGAGATGGGCATCCTCATCATCACGCACCACGAACAACTGCTCGAACACAACATTCCGCTCCGCACGCACGTGATGCTCGGTGGCCGGATCGTCGAATCGGGCGGCCCCGAACTGGCTGCCGAACTGCACAAGAGGGGCTACGAGCGAATCCGTGCGGCCTATCCAGACGCTGCGGCCGCGGAGCGGTCGATGCAGGATGCCCTCGGCAGTGATGCCACTCATGCCGCCCACCCCGTTACCGCCTGACACAACCGTCCGACATCAGCAGGAACCCACCATGGCCACCGGACTCAACCAGCCCTCTGTCGACTCGAGCACGATCGCGATCAGCACGGGCGACGCCATCGGCGAGATCAACAAGTATGACTTTCGCACCGACTCGCCGGCCGTCTTCAAGGCCCGCCGCGGCATCGATGCTGGAATCGTCTCGCAGATCTCGGAGATGAAGCGTGAGCCGGCCTGGATGCGCGACTTCCGGCTCAAGTCGCTCGAGATCTTCAACTCCAAGCCGATGCCCCACTGGGGTGGCGACATCGGCGTCGACTTCCAGGACATCTTCTATTATCTGAAGCCTGCCGAGCAGCAGGGCAAGACCTGGGAGGAGGTGCCCGATGCCATCAAGAAGACGTTCGACCGGCTCGGCATCCCCGAGGCCGAGCGGAAGTTTCTGTCTGGCGTGAAGGCGCAGTTCGAGAGCGAGGTGGTCTACGGGTCGCTCCAGGAAGATCTCTCGAAGCAGGGCGTGATCTTCACCGACACCGACACCGCCGTCCGCGAGCACCCCGACCTGCTCCGCGAGTATTTCGGCCGGATCATCCCACCCACCGACAACAAGTTCGCGGCCCTCAATTCGGCCGTCTGGTCGGGCGGCTCGTTCATCTACGTCCCGAAAGGCGTGAAGATCGAGTTCCCGCTGCAGGCCTACTTCCGAATCAACGCCGAGAGCATGGGCCAATTCGAGCGGACGCTGATCATCGTCGACGAGGGCGCTCAGGTGCACTACGTCGAGGGCTGCACCGCGCCGATGTATTCCACCGAGAGCCTCCACTCAGCGGTGGTCGAGATCGTCGTCAAGAAGCATGGCCGCTGCCGCTACACCACGATCCAGAACTGGGCCAACAACATCTACAACCTCGTCACCAAGCGGGCCATGGCCTACGAGGGAGCGATGATGGAGTGGATCGATGGCAATCTCGGCAGCCATCTGACGATGAAATACCCCGCCGTCTACATGATGGAGCCCGGTGCCCGCGGCGAGATCCTCTCGATCGCGTTCGCCTCGGCGGGCCAGCATCAGGACGCCGGTGCGAAACTCGTGCACGCCGCCCCCAACACATCGGGCCGGATCGTCTCCAAGAGCATCTCCAAGAACGGCGGTCGGGCCAGCTACCGCGGCCTCGTTCGCGTGGAACCGGGCGCCCGCAAGAGCCGGTCGAGCGTGGTCTGCGATGCCCTGATCCTCGACGACAAAAGCCGCAGCGACACCTACCCCTACATCGAGATCGAGGAGCAGGATGTTTCCATCGGCCACGAGGCGAGCGTGTCGAAGATCGGCGAGGAGCAGCTCTTCTATCTCACCAGCCGCGGGCTGACCGAGGCCGAAGCGAGCACGATGATCGTGGGCGGCTTCATCGAGCCGCTCGTGAAGGAGCTGCCGATGGAGTATGCCGTCGAGATGAACCGGCTCATCGAGCTGCAGATGGAAGGCTCGGTGGGGTGATCCGCATTCGATGACCTCTGCACCCATGACCACTCCCGCAGCCCCCGTTCTCTCCGCCACCTTCGACCGCGCAGGCTTCGACCGGCTGCTCGCCGATCAGCATTCGGGCCAGGCGGCCCCCGCTTGGGCGAACGACCGCCGTCGCGCGGCCTTCGACAGACTCGAATCGCTCGCCCTGCCCGATCGCCGCGACGAGAACTGGATGCGGACCGACATCCGCCTGTTCAAACCGAAGGCCTGGGGGCCGCGACGCAGGCCGGGACCGGAAGCCCCTGTTCCCATTGGACTTCTCGCCGATTTTCTGGCGGGCGACGCCTCTGGCGGCGAGACGTTTTTCGACGACGTGCCGCGGACCGCCGGCACCAGCACGCCGCTCGCAGGACGCCTGCTCTCGCTCGACGGCCATGTGCTCCACGAAGAGCTCGATCCGGCCCTCGCCGCCCGGGGCGTGCTGTTCGGCTCGGCTGAGCGGCTGCTCGCCTCCCATGGCGACCTATTCGAGCGGCATTGGTTCTCCGTGATCGACTCCACGTGCGACTGGTTCGCGGCGTTGCATGCGGCGTTTTACACCGCCAGCACGGTGCTCTATGTGCCGCCCGGCGTGCGGATTGCCGAGCCGCTGCACGTGCTCTCGGGTCTTGGCGAGGGCGGTGTCGACACCTCGCACGTGCTCGTCGTGCTCGGCGAGGGCGCGGAGGCAACGGTGCTCACCGAGACGGCAGGCGGCGGAAGTGCCGGCGGAGTTGGTTCGGGCTTCCATTGCGGTGGCACTGAGATCGTCGTCGGACGCAATGCCTTCCTGCGGATGGTCAACTTGCAGAACTGGAACACGGGCGTCTGGCACTTCGCGCGGCAAAAGGCCGTGGTACACGAGCAAGGCCGGCTGCAATGGACGCTCGGTGCGCTCGGCAGCAGGCTCTCGCAGGTGGCTCAGGATGTCGCGCTTGCGGGCCGTGGTGCATCGGCCCAGGTCAACGGCGTGATGTTCACCGAGGGCCGCCAACAGCTCGTCTACAACACGCTCCAGCATCACGAAGCCCCGGGCTGCAAGAGTGATCTGCTCTACAAGGGCGGACTGCAAGACCGCTCTCGGCTCGTCTGGCGGGGCATGATCAAGGTGGACAAGGCCGCGCAGAAGACCGACGGCTACCAGCGAAACGACAATCTCATGCTCTCGCGCGAGGCCCGGGCCGACTCGATCCCAGGGCTCGAGATCGAGGCCGACGACGTCCGCTGCACGCACGGTGCCACAAGCGGCCGCGTCGACGAGGAGCAGATCTTCTACGCCCAGGCCCGCGGTCTCTCCGCCGACGAGGCGGCCCGACTCGTCGTGGCAGGGTTCTTCCAGCAGGTCTTCGATCGAATCACGATCCTCCCAGTCCGCGAGGCTCTGGCCCGGGCGATCGGCAGCCGTATTCGCCGTATCAGCTGAAGGAACAAACACGATGCCTGAGTTCATTCGCGTGGCCGACGTGTCGGAAGTCTCCGATCCGGGCAAGCACCTAGTCGAAGTGGAGGGCGAGGTGGTCGCGCTCTTCCACGTGGAGGGTCGCTTCTATGCGATCGACGACGTCTGCACGCACGACGGCGGCCCGCTCGTCGACGGCGAACTCGTGGGCTACAAGATCGCCTGTCCGCGGCATGGGGCGAAGTTCGACATCCGCACCGGCGCCGCCCTCTCGATGCCGGCCGTGCGGCCGACCCGGGCCCACGCCGTGAAGGTGGAGGACGGCGGCGTCTGGGTGGCACTGGGTTCCGGCCCGGGGGCCACGCCCGGCCCCAACAACCAGGCTGCCGACTTCCGCAGCTACACGCCGACCAACACTGCCGCAGCCGCGGCCGAAGCTGCTCCTGCCTCGCCAGCGGCTGCACTCGCAACGCCGGCGACCGGTGGCTCGACGGCGGCGACCGTCGGCGCGACGGCGACTGTGGTGGCGACTGGAGCGGACGGCGTTCCCAGCGAAGAGGCCGTCCGCGAGTGGCTCAAGGAGGTGAAGGATCCTGAGCTGTTCGTCAACATCGTCGACCTGGGACTGATCTACGGCGTCACGCTCTCGCCATCAGCCGACACCACCGGCAAGCAGCACGTGTCGATCGACATGACGATGACAAGCCCCGCCTGTCCGGCCGGCCCACAGTTGATCGCCGACACGAAGCGAGCGGTCGGCAGCCGAGAGTCGATCGCGGCCGTCGAGGTGCGGATCGTGATGGACCCGCCCTGGACGCCCGACCGCATGACCGACGCCGCCCGCGATCAGCTCGGCATATTCTGAAGCGCACGCTCCGGGCTTCTGTGGGGCCTATCCCATCGCTTGCGCTCCGGGCTTCGATGCCCGCATACAAGCCCCCGGCGCGAGCCGGGGGATCCGCAGCAGGCGTGATCCCAACGCTTGCGCTCCGGGCTTGTATGGAGCGGGATCACAACGCTTGCGCTCCGGGCTTCGATGCCCGCATACAAGCCCCCGGCGCAAGCCGGGGGATCCGTGTTCACGGCAAGGCCCGGCATCGTGCCAACTTTGCCTTGGCCGACTCCGTCGGCGGCGGGTGCTGCTACGCGCTCTTGTGCCGGGCGGCCTCGCGGATCGGCACCACCGGCTCCGTGCCCGCGACGTTTCGATCGTTGATCACGTAGGTGCTGCCATTGTTCTCCGGCAGGTCGAACATGATGTCGAGCATCACGTCCTCCATGATCGACCGCAGCCCGCGGGCACCGGTCTCCTTCCGCATCGCCCGACGGGCAATCGCCACGAGCGCCTCGTCGGTGAACTCGAGTTTGCAGTTCTCCACGCCGAACAGCTTCTGATACTGCTTCACCAGTGCGTTCTTCGGCTCGCGGAGCACCTTCACCAGCGCGGTCTCGTCGAGCGGTTGCAGCGAGGAGATCACCGGAAGGCGGCCCACCAGTTCGGGGATCAGGCCGAACTCGAGGATGTCGTCCGAGTCGACCTGCGGCAGCAGTTCCGAGAGATCGGCGTCGCCACGGTAGCCGCTGGGCTGACCGAAGCCGATCGTCCGCTTGCCGAGCCGGCGGGCGATGATCTTGTCGATGCCGACGAACGTGCCACCGCAAATGAAGAGGATGTTCGAGGTGTCGATCTGGATGTACTGCTGCTCGGGGTGCTTGCGGCCACCCTGGGGTGGCACGTTGGCCACGGTGCCCTCGAGCATCTTCAAGAGAGCCTGCTGCACACCCTCGCCTGAGACGTCGCGGGTGATCGAGACGTTCTGGCTGGTCTTGCCGATCTTGTCGATCTCGTCGATGTAGAGCACGCCCCGCTGGGCGGCCTCGATGTCGAAATCGGCGGCGTTGAGCAGTTTCAGGAGCAGGTTCTCCACGTCCTCGCCCACGTAGCCCGCCTCAGTGAGCGTGGTGGCATCGCCGATGGCAAATGGAACGTCCAGAATCTTGGCCAGCGTGCGGGCCAGCAGCGTCTTGCCCGAACCAGTGGGGCCGAGCATCAGGATGTTGGACTTGTCGACCTCGACGTCGCCCCCCTCGCTGCCGAGGTTGAGACGCTTGTAGTGGCTGTGGACGGCGACCGCGAGCACCCGCTTGGCGTGCTGCTGGCCGATCACGTATTGATCGAGGTGGCCGACGATCTCGCGGGGCGACGGAATGGTGGTGAAGAGTTGCTTGCTCGTGCCACGCCGCCTCTTCTCCTGATCAAGGATCGACTGACAGAGGTCGATGCACTCGCCGCAGATATAGACGTCGCCCGGTCCCTCGACCAGCGGTCCTACGTCGCGGTAGCTCTTGCGACAGAACGAACAGAAGGCGTTCTTCTTGGTCGTCCCACCGGCACCACGGCGCCCCAGCCCGCCGACATCTTTCCCTGATGGCATGCTTCAGTTCCTCAAGAAATCGTTCCCCGCCTGTTCAATCACAGGCTGCTGCCCCACTGCCCTACGAAGTGCCCGCCCGCGGTTGGTGGTCGGACTCCTTCGTATCGAGCCGCACGTGCGGCTCAACGAGCGTAGATATTTTTCGGTATTCTTCTTCGCTAAGCACACCCTTGTCCCGCAGATTTTTGTAGCCGACAAGCGAGCTTTCCCAATCGCCATGATCGGCACCCGAATCGAGCCACCACGATCTGACTGCGACGATCGCAGCGATCCCGATGGCCACGAGGAGCCCGAGCAGCACGGCACTGATCAGAAACGCTTGCACTGCACACAGCCTCGTAGCGGAGGACGGTCGCCCATAAGAGGTGGATTCTTGGACGCCAATACGGCCCTGCCCGGCACCTGCATTATGGCCGCCGGCTCCGCATTGGGTCCAGAAAGATCCCCCCACTTTTCGCAGGCTCCACAGGCTGTGGCAATGGCAAAGTCGGCAGCCTCGAAACGGGCCGGTTTTCCCGCTTGTGACGAAAAAACGCGACTTTCCGCGCAGGATGGCCGATCTGTTGCGATATGGCTCGCTGCTCCCAACCACACTCACTGCCAGGCCTGAATTTCGGACTGCCACGCGGCATCGGCCCGTGGCAGAGTCTGATGATGGCCTTGGCACTGGCCGGGTTGACCGGCGTAGGCAGCATGTTGCCGCTGCTCGCCGCGGCCGACGTCCCGGCCGAACAAGGCCGGCTCCCGGACCTGGTGCGAACCAACCACCGCACATTTTCGATCCCCTTCCGCCTGCCCGCCGCCCAGGATGCCGACGCCGCACCGCAGCGGGTCGTGATGAGCGTGTCGAAGGATCTGGGCGGCACGTGGGAGGCAGCAGGGGAAACTGCGCCATCGGCTGGCACGTTCACCTACAATGCCGGGGCAGATGGAGAATACTGGTTCCGCCTGCGAGCGATCGACCGCAAGGGGCGGTCCCGCGGCGGTGAGGGACCCGACATGAGGGTGCTCGTAGACGCGGCTGGTCCGCGGCTCGCAGCCCGGGTGTGGAAAGGCGCGGACGGCGAGATCCTCTGCCGCTATGCCGCCATCGACGACTCGATCCGCATGGAGTCGCTGAAAGTAGAATACCGAACTGCTGATGCCCAAGGCTGGAAGACCGTCGCTGCCCAGGGCGTGCTGTCCCGCGAATCTCCGGCTCATCTCGTCGGCGAGGAAATCTGGTGGGCGGGTGAAAAAGTCGAGGCTCTGACGGCGCGGATCACCGTATCGGACTCTGCCGGCAACCAGACCGTGCGGCAGTTCACGATGGAGCCAACCGATCCCAACGTCGACCAAACGGCGCTCGCCCGGGAACTGGGCGCCCCCAGCCTGCCCACGCAGCAGCCGGAGGAGGCGGTCGCAGTCAGGCCGCTCACACAGGCCTCTCCGGCAAACGATGCAGCCCGCCCCGCCGGCGGATGGACGGCGGAAACCGCCGCGGCCTGGTCGGCGGAGCAGCCACGCGTTCCCACCACCCAATCCGGTCGTGTCGGCCAACCGCAGAGCGTTCTGGTCAGCCAGACAGAAGGTCACGCAGCGGCAACGACCGACCCCACGAGTGGCCGCAGTCTGCTGGCATCGACCGCTGCGTCAGCCCCTGCCGAGATGCTGAACCAACTGCCCGGCAGCCCGCAGTCGCTGGAGTACCGCGGCAAGCCGCTGCAACTCTCCCGGTCACGTCGCTTTGCCTGGGATTACGAGGTGCCGGCCGAACGTCCCAATGCGACCCGCCTGAGAGTCGAACTCTGGTGCACTCGAGATGGCGGACTCTCGTGGCAGAAGGCCGCCGTGGACGACGACGCCGTCAGTCCTATCAACGTGGTGCTGCCGGCGGCTGGGCTCTATGGCTTCCGACTGGAGATCGTGCCAGACGCGCCGGACACCAGCACGGGCCCCCGGCCGGGCGATGCGGCCGAGAGCTGGATCGGCATCGACGAGGATCCGCCCCATGTGGAAATGCTCGGCGCCTCCCGGGTCTCCGAAAGCGACTCCAGCGGCATCGTGATCCGCTATACATCGCGTGATCAACTGCCCGCACCGAAAACGGCCCGACTCCTCTTCTCCCCCAACGCCGACGGCCCATGGGCGACGATTGCCACGGCGGTCGACAATCAGGGTGAATACCGCTGGCAGCCGGACCGAGCGACTCCGGCACGGGTCTACCTCCGCATCGAGGTGGCCGACGCAGCCGGCAACGTCGGCGCCGTCACGAGCCCTGAGCCCGTCACGGTCTCGACCTCGCGTGTCGTCGGCCGTCTCGGCGGCGTCCGCACGCTGCCGACCACGCCGTAGGCGGCAGGGGCACATCCCGTCGCTTGCGCTCAGGGCTTGTATGCACCCATAAAAGCCCCCGGCGCAAGCCCGGGGGATCATGAGCCGGGGGCACATCCCGTCGCTTGCGCTCAGGGCTTATATGCACCCATAAAAGCCCCCGGCGCAAGCCGGGGGATCGATCGTCCCACGACCCGCTACACTGACGGCTTCTTCCCATGGAGAGCCGTGCCGTGTCCGACGCTGCCAGTGCCCTCGAGATCCTCCAGCAGCCTGCCGATTGGTCACTCGGCACACCGTCGCTGGTCGCGCTGGTCGGCGACGAGCCGTTCCTCGCCGGTCACATGCTCAGCCTGCTTCGCGACCGCCTCTGCCCCGATGAGGCCGACCGGGCGTGGGCATGGCGGGAGTTCTCCGGCGAAGCCGCTCCCGATCCCCGCGATGTCTTCGATGAGGCGGCCACGGTGCCGCTGTTCGCCGGCGCCACCCGCGCGGCCGTCGTGCGGTCTGCCGACAGCTTCGTGACGGCGGCCCGCGAGTCGCTCGAAAAGCTGGCCAACTCGCCCCGGGGCGGCAGCCGCGGGATTGTGATCCTCGAGGTGAAGAGCCTGCCGACGAACACGCGGCTGGCCAAGGCGGTGGCGAAGCACGGTCTCGTCATCGACGTCTCGATTCCACAGCGGGCGAACCTCCCGGCCTGGGTGCGGCAGTGGTCGCAGTCGCGGCACGGTATCCAGTTGGCGGCCGCCACGGCGCAACGGCTGCTCGAACGCCTCGGCAACAACCTCGGCCAGGTCGATCAGGCGCTGGCACGTCTCGCCGCCGCTACCGATCCGGCTGCCAAGAAAACCGCCATCCCGCCCGAGGCCATCGATGACTTCGCCGGCAGTCCGCTGGAACGAACCGCCTGGGGCATGATCGATGCCGCTGCCACTGGCGACGCCCGTGAGGCCCTCGCGCAGCTCGCAGCATTGCTCGCGGCAGGTGAGAACCCCATCGGCATCAGCGCCCAGATCGCCTCGGTGGTGCGACGGCTTGCGACGGCAGCCCGGCTGCTGGCGCTGCCCGCGGGACAAGGCCGGCCCGCCGGCATCGAACAGGCGCTGCGGGAGGCCGGCGTGGCCGCCTGGCCGAAGGCGCTGGCCCAGGCCAAGGAGTCGCTCGGGCAGTTGGGGCCACGACGGGCCCGGCAGCTTCCCGTTGGCCTTCTGGACCTCGATCTCTCCCTCAAGAGCGATGCGTCGCGGGGCCTACGGGCCAGGCTGGCCTTGGAACGGCTCTTCTGCAAGATGAGCCGTCAGGCGGCGCCATCCAGCCCGACCAAAACACCAGCCGCCCCTGCACCTGGAGCCCGCCCGTGAATTCCGAGTCCAGCCCCGATCCCCGCGACCGTTGGGATAATCCGCTCGCCTCCCGCTACGCCTCGGCCGAGATGTCGCGGCTGTGGAGCGATAACCATCGCTACAAGCTGTGGCGGCAGACGTGGCTGGCGTTGGCGGAGGCGGAGGCGGAACTGGGTCTGCCGATCTCGTCCGCACAGCTCGCCGAGATGCGGGCCCATCTGGAGCCGATCGATTTCGCAAAGGCCGCCGACTATGAACGGAAGATGCGGCACGACGTCTTCGCCCATCTGCATACCTTCGGCGATGCCTGCCCACTGGCCCGCCCGATCCTGCACCTCGGCGCGACGAGCGCCTACGTCACCGACAACACCGACCTGATCCTGATGCGGGATTCGCTCGATCTCATCGCGTCCCGCCTGGCCGTGGTGATCGAGCGGTTGGCCGACCGTGCGATGGAGACTCGCGATCTGGTCTGCCTCGGCCGCACCCACCTGCAGCCCGCGCAGCCCACCACGATCGGGAAGCGGATCTGTCTTTGGATCCACGATCTCCTGCTCGACCTGGAGGAGGTGCTGCATCGCCGCCGCCTGCTCCGCGGCCGCGGTGTGAAGGGCACGGTCGGCACCCAGGCCAGCTTCCTCGAACTCTTCGCAGGCGATCACGCCAAGGTTCGCCGCCTCGACGAGATCGTGTCGCAGAAGCTCGGGTTCGATCGCTCCTACGACGTGACCGGGCAGACGTATTCTCGCAAAGTCGATTCGCAGGTCGTCTCAGTGCTCGCCGGAATCTCGGAATCGACCCACAAGGCGGGGAACGACCTGCGGCTGGCCGCCGCGTGGGCCGAACTGGAGGAGCCGTTCGAGACGGACCAGGTCGGCTCATCCGCCATGCCCTACAAGCGGAACCCGATGCGGGCCGAACGGATGTGCGGGCTGGCGAGGTTTGTGATGGGGTTCACGGCGACCACCAGCCAGACGGCGGCGGTGCAGTGGTTCGAGCGGACGCTCGACGACTCAGCCCCGCGGCGGCTGGTGCTGCCGCAGGCCTTCCTTGCCACCGATGCCCAACTCGTGATCTACGCCAACGTCGCCGGCGGTCTGGTCGTGCTCCCCGGCGCGATCCGCCGCAATCTGGAGCATCATCTCCCCTTCCTGGCCAGCGAACGGCTGCTCATGGCCGCCACGACGGCCGGGGGTGACCGGCAGGAACTCCACGAGGCGATCCGGCTTCACAGCCACGCCACCACGGCGCGGATGCGCGAAGGACACGACAACGATCTCGTCGAACGTCTCGCCGCCGACCCGCTCTTCGCGGGCATCGATCTGATCCAGGCGATGGACGTGCCGGGCCTGGCCGGCCGTGCGGCTGCACAGGTCGAGGAATTCATCACGGGCCCAGTCCGGGCAGCGTTGGATGCATGCCCGACGCGGGCCGCCGAGTCGTCGCTCCGGGTGTGAATCGCCAGATTTTGGTCGATTTCTTGCTGAAATCTGGCACACCAGCCGGGGCCCCGGGTATCATCCCGCCACGGTACTGGTAGGTGGGTGGATCGGAAGGCACCCGGGAGATATCGCCATGCGTCGGTTCCTGTTCGGCTTCAAGCGGCGGCCCATCGGGGCCACCTTCAAAGGCTTCTGGCCCACGCGGCGGTGGCGGCGTGGTCGCCGCGGCTCGTCCCGACTGGCCTGGGAGACGCTCGAGCCCCGCCGCGTGCTCGCGGCCTCCGCCAGCCTCGACGCGGCCCAGACCGCGGCCCTCCTTCAGGGCATCAACGTGTTCGCGGTGCAGATGCAGGCCGTGCAAGAGTCGGCCGTGCTCGGAGAGCCGGCCGTGGCCTTGGGCCAGCCGCTCGGCACGCTGCTCCATGTCGGCGACGAGATCCGAGATGGCCTGGCCTCGCCCCTCGCGCCCCTGCTCACCGGACCGATGACGGCGGCCCAGATCGAAGCGGCGTTCCAATCCGCAGCTCGGGCCGACGACGCGACGAGCGACGTGTTCTCGTTCAGGGGTGTGACGAGCCGCGTCGTGTCGACCGATGGTCGCGAGGTGCTCTGGTTCGAACTCGACGTCGCCATCAACAAATCACTGCCGCGGTATCAGCTCGACCTCGGCCAGCGGCCATCCGATATCGCGGGGGCAGAGACGCTTCTCGACCAGGGACTGCGACTCGGCACGCTCGAGGCCGACGTGACGGCGGCCGTCGCGGGCCGTGTCTCCTTCGGCGTGGATCTGGCCGCCAGCGGCGGGTCCGGCTCGTCGATCTTCATCAAGCTCGACGATCTCGCCATCTCGGCCAGCGCCAGCCACAAGACCTCTGCGAAGAACGCCCTCGAGGACGTCGAGGCCTCGTTCGGCGTCGTGCGGCTCGGGCCGGCCGACATCGACCTCGATCTCGACATCGCGGCCAACATCACCCTCGCCTCGCCGGTCGTCACCGTGGGCGAACTGCTCGCGGCGCCCGCCGGCTCGCTGTTCTCGCCGCAGGCCGCCGCCGTCGGCGGTGTCAGCCTGTCGATCCCGTTCACGCTCGGCATCGGCGGCTTCACCGAGTCGGGCTCATTCCTCAAGCTCGATGTGACCGCCAGCGACCTGTTCCACACGGTGGACGAACTGCCCTCCTTCGCGATCGTGCCCCCCTCGCTCAGGCCCACCGCGGGCGGCTCGTTCGCCTTTTCGCAGTTCGGCGACATCGACTCGAGCGCCCTCTCGGCCTATCTGGTCGAGCTTGAGCGGCTCGCGCCGGAGTTGATCCGGGACTTTCGGCTGCCGCTCATCGACCGCACCGCCGGGGAGGTCTTCGACGTCGCCGGTCAGGTTGCCACGATCTTCGAGACGCTCTCGGGCGATGGCGGCCTGCCCCGCTTCGAGACAATCGACGAACTCATCGAACTCCTTCGCGACGCGCTTGCCGGATCGCCGACACCGCCCGACATCGCCGACTTCGGCCTGGCCTGGAATCCGCTCGTGCAGGGACTCGAGTTCACGCTGCCACTGGCAGTGGCGGGCAGCGAAACCCGCAGCTTCGACGCGGCGGCCATCCTGCCGGCCGATGTGCCACTCGACGTCGCCGGCCAGGGGATGGCGACGCTCGGCATCGCCGGTGGCTTCACGATCACAGGCGGCGTGCTGGCGGCGACCTCCTCAACGCTGCCTGCGGGCGAAGGCGGCACCGACTACGCCAACCGTCTCTACTTCCGGACCGGCACGGTGGCCGACCTGGAGTTCACTCTCGACGCCCGTCTCACGGCGGGGGCGACGCTCGGGCCGCTCTCCGTGCAGGTCTACGACGGCGAGGCGACCATGACCGCGACGGTCGCGGCCACGCTGCCTGAGGCCGCGGCCGACGCCGACGGCCTGCTGACGCTCGCCGATGTGCGGGCGGGCGGTGGCGGCGCCGGGCTCGTCGCGCTGGCCGTGACCACACCCGCGGCGCGGGGCGTCTTCCAGCTCAAGCCCACCCCCGCCTCGCTCGAGACCGCCCTCGAGATCGGCACCTACGTCGCCGACCCGCTGGCAGCTTACGTCCCCGATCCCGATGCCCCGGCCGGCACGCCCACCTCTCCGGTCACCGAAACCGTCCCCTACTTCTTCCTCGCCCCCGCGGCAGCCGACGCCGCGACGTGGGAGTTCACGCTCGAACCGAGCATCAAGCTCCAGCAGATGCTCGACGGCCTCGGCAACCTCTCGATGGACGACCTGCCCGGGATGTTCGAGCTGTTCATCGATAAGCTCGAAGGCTTTGATTTCTGGGACGTCGATCTCGGGCCGCTGGGCGTCTCGCTGGCCGACATCTTCTCGTTCCGCGACGTCCTCCTGAACTTCCCCGACTTCGACATCGGCGGCCTGCTCGGGCTGCCCAACTTCGGGGCGGGCGACGGGTCAAGCGTCAGCTGGCCCGCGCTGTCGTTCGGGGCTTTCGGTCTCGACTGGCTCGGGAAGTTCGAGATCGCCCTGCCGCTCTTGTCGTTGCCCGACGTCCGGCTCGCCCTGCCCGACGGCCTCCTCTTCCGGCTCGAATCGCTTTCGTGGGATCTCGAGGCCTTGCTCGGCGAATGGGAAGGCTGGACGCGCGGAGACCTGTCGCTCGACCTCGACTTCGTCGGCCGGCTGCGGAGCTGGGGCGGCTCGGCGAGCCTCACCTTCGGCGAACTCTTCGACCTCGACCTGCCGGGCCTGCCCGCCCTCGGCGGGCTGCGGCAGCTCCCCGACCTCACCGCCGCCCTCGGCGAACTCGACCTCTCCCTGGGCGGGCTCACTGGGTTCTTGGATGGCCTCTCGTTCGAGATCGGGGGCGTGGACATCGCCTTCGGCCTCGCGGGCTTCGGCGACATCTTTGAGGGCGTCTTCAACCTGGCCTTTCCCGACGCCGATTTTCCCGGACTCGATCTCACGGTCACGCCCGTCACCGGCAGCCTCGACGGCAAGCTCCTCTTCGACTTCGAGATCACGGTGGCGTACGACCACGAGATCGACTTCGAGTCGCTCGATGTCGGCGTCGACGGGGCACCCATTCCGCTGGCCCTCGACGGCGAAGGCGGCCTGCTTCTGGCCCTCGACGGCTCGTTCACCACACGGCTGGGCTTCGACCTGGCGACCGCGACGCCGCTGATCGATCTCGACACGACGGAGGTCTCGATCACCGCCGGCATCGAGAGCACGCCCCCCGCCACGCCCGGCTTCATTCTCGCCGCCACGATCGGCGGCCTGTCGGCCATCGCCATTGGCGGCGACGAGTCCGGGCAGGAGCGGGCCACGCTCACGCTCTCCGATCCGCTCGACGCCGACCCGAGCGATGGCCTCGCTCCGGCCGTCTTCGGCTATGGTCTCCAGCCTGATCCCGACAATCCTGATACCGAGATCCGGAAGGCCTACGCCCGCGCCGCCTTCGACGCCACGCTCCCGCTCTACGTGGCCGGCATGGCGGACCTCGGGCGGATCGAACTGGCCGGCTTCCTCGATACCGGCGCCACGCCCCCGTTCGACGTGACGGCCCGTTACGAGGGCACGGACTCCTACGGCAGCCTCGCCGACATCCTCGCCGACGCCGTCTTCGATCCCTCGGTCTGGTTCGGTCTGATCTGCGAATTCACGACGGACCTCACGAACAGCCTCGCCGCAGACTATCTCGCCAAGCTCCCCTTCCTCGGTGGCATCGACTTCCACGAAGCGGACGGCGACCCCAAGTTCACGTTCTTCAAGGACATCTGCGCGGCGCTCGAGGGCGTGGACGTGTCGACGCCGGACACATTTGTCGGCACGTTGGAGACGGCGTTCGCTTCAAAGTTTGATGATTTCACATGCACGGGGAGTTTCCGCGACGGGGACGGCAACGAGCTCCAGCCCGTGGACGAACATGGCCTGCCGAAGCCGCGAGCGGACTGGGTCTGGTCCGACCTCGGGCCGACCGGCTCCGTAATCCTCGATCTCGACCTTACCGGCACCACGACGATCGCGATCGGCGAAGGGGATCTCGATATCGGCCTCGACGCGCTTGGCATCGAGGCCCGCGTCGGTGCCGACCTCGACCTCTCGTTCGCGCTCGACATCGGCCTCGGCTTCAGCATGGCCCGCGGGCTCTTCGTCGAGGCCCTCGACGCTGCCGACACGGCGGAACTGGTCCTGGAGGCCGCCCTCTCGCTCACCGGCGGAACCGGCTTCGCCATCGATCTCGGCCCGATCACGTTCGCCGCGACCGACGCCCGCACCGATCCCGAACTGACCGCCACGCTGCCGCTCGACATCGGCACGGGCACGCGGTTCTACGCGGAAGACCTCCCGGCGCTCGTGACGAAGGCGACCGTGCTCACGTCGGGCGACGCGGGCGTCGAGGCAAACCTGGCCTTCGACCTCTCGGCCGACGTCTTCGGGGCCAAGGCAAATCCGGATGACCGGCATGGTATCGGCTTCGGTGCCACCCTCGCGCTCGGCTATGCAAACGGCGGCGTCGCCGACGGCGGGCCGGTCTCGTTCACGAGCCTCGCCGGCGGCGCGACCGACAATCTCTACTTCACGCTCACCGACGTCGGCATCAATCTCGGCGGCCTGCTCTCGGGACCGGTGCTCCAGTTGATGACGAAGATCAGCGAGGCCCTCGAGCCTGTGCAGCCGATCAAGGACCTGCTCACGGCCGAGGTGCCGCTCGTGTCACAGCTCAGCGAGGATTTTCTCAGCAGCGGGCCGGTGACGTTCCTCGACCTGGTCAGGGCGTGGGACAGCGTGAAGGGCACGAGCTATGCGGAGACAGCCGACGATTTTCTTGCCACGGTCACAGCCATTGATAATTTCAAAACCAGACTCGACGGCATCACTTCCGAGGGCCGCGTCCCGCTCGGCAGCCTGATCGCAAAGCCGGACGCGTTGGCCTCCTTGACTTCGGGAACGCCGGTGACCGCAGCCGCATTCCAGAAAGTCGCCCCGGCGGACTCGGCCGACGCTGGGGACGAAGCGGCCACGACCGACGAATCTGATTCGCCTGAATCCCCTTCGCCTGAATCCCTTCGGCGTGACCTCGAGGACCCGGGCGTGGGCGTCGCGTTCCCGATCCTCGAAGGCACGGTCGAATCGATCTTCGGCTTGCTCTTCGGCCGCGACGTCGATCTCGTCACCTGGGACGTGCCCGATCTCACGAACGTCGGCTTCGAGTACACATCGCCCCTGATCCCGATCTTCCCACCGCTCTTCGCCACCCTGTTCGGGTCGGTCGAGTTCGGCACGAACTTCGACGTCGGCTACGACACCCGCGGGATCCGGCAGGCCCTCGCCGACGACACGGTGCGGCTCACCCGCGTGGCCAACGGCTTTTATTTCCGCGACACGGTCGATGGCACCTCCGGCACGAGCGACCGGGCCGAGGTCACGCTCTCGGCGACGATCGGCGCCGCGGCGGAACTCAACGTGGCGGTCGCCTCCGCCGGCGTCTCGGGGGCCCTCACCGGCACGCTCGGCGCCAACCTGCGGGACCCGAACGGCGACGGCAAGGTGCATTTCGACGAATTCAAACGGCTTGCCGCCCAGAGCCCGGAGTGCGTCTTCGACTTCGAGGGGGCACTCGACGTCTCCCTCGACGCCTACCTGAAGCTCGGCTTCGACACCTACTTCGGCTTCGTCACCCTCTTTAGCGAGTCGCTCAACCTCCTCGACGAGCGGCTCTTCAGTTGGTCGGAGATCAGCTGTCCGCCGGCCGATCCCCTCCTCGCGGAAACGGACCCGTCGCAGCGGGCGCTCGTGCTCAACATGGGCGACCGGGCCGGCCGCGTGATGGCGGGCGTCGAGGACGGCGACGAGGAGTTCACGATCGAGCAGACGATGGACGCGGACGGGGCCGCCGTGCCGGGCAAGATCACCGTCAGGGCCTATGACTCCGAGAAATCGTTC
>JBILKZ010000274.1:0-2935 GCA_044376405.1 Pirellulales bacterium | reverse complement strand
GGAGGCCGACATCGAGTCGGCCCAGGCGAATCTGCCTCTGCTGCGGCTCTTTGCGATCGACCCCAACGAGCAGTCGGAACTCCACGACGACATCCCGGCGGAAAGGATTCCGACACAGGGCTGGGCGGTATCGACTCCGGAGACCGCCCGCGAATTCTCCGCGATCGGCTTCGTGTTCGGCGCCCGTCTGCAGCGGTCGTTGGGCGTCCCCATCGGGGTGATCAAGACGGCCCGCGGCGGCGCCTCGATCGAGGCGATCGTTCCCAGCCACAAGTTCGACGACCATCCGCTCGCGACGCGCTACGCGGAGCACGTCAGGCAACGAATGGCGGACTTCGATCCCGAAGCAACCTCCCTGGAAATCTGGCAGCGACAGCTCGAACGGGCCAAGGGCAAGGGGCTTCCCGAAGACAAGTGGCCGCCCAAGCCGGCCAACGCCGAAAATCTCACATCCTGGAACATCCCGGGCAAAAGCCCGAGCGACATGGGCAGCGTCCACAACGGCATGTTCGGCGTGTTCAAGGGCTTCCAAATCAAGGGTGTGCTGTTCCATCAGGGCTTCAACAACGTCCTGAGTGGCAACTGCCGCCCGCGGTTCTACCGGGTGCTGATGAAGCTCATGGTCGAAGGATGGCGGGACGACTTCGCCGATCCCGCGCTCCCGGTCGGCGTGATCGGATTCTGCGCCGGCGGCGATCCCCAGACGGAGGAGAACTTCGAAAGCGAGTCTCGCGGCGGCGCGGCCTTCATCCGCGAGGCCCAGCGGCTGGGATTGGCGGATGTGGGCGACCCGGTGAACACCGCGTTCCTGCCGGCCGATGACGTCCAGGTGCCCGGACTGCACCCGAGCAAGAAGCGGGAGCACGGCGAGCGGGCCGCCCGCTGGGCGCTCGCGCGAATCTACAAGCAGGCCGGTATGGCATGGGAGGGTGCCACGCTCGCGTCCGCCCAGCCGGAAGGCGACCTCATGGTGCTGAAGTTCGACAAGAGCGTGATGCCCGACGACTGGTCGCCGATCGTCGAGGGTTTTTCGATCGCGGGCGAGGACGGCAGGTTTTACATGGCCCACGCCCGGTTCCCGCTCCAACCGGGCAAGAAGCCTGGCTCCAACGCCCGCGCCTGCGATACCACCACGATCCGCGTCTGGAGCCCGCTCGTGCCGTCGCCCAAGGCCGTGCGATACGCGTGGGCCACGAGCCCCATGGGCAACCTGAAGGTGGCGGGCAAACCGTCGCTGCCGCTACACAGCTTCCGCACGGACGACTGGGACTATCCGGAGAGCGCCGATCCCGCGGCCCCCATCGACGGTGCGAGCGAGAAGCAGATGGCGACTGAGGCCACCGAGCGGCTCGAGCATCGCCGCGCGGAGGAAGCGAAGCGTGCTGTCGAGATCCTCGACCGGCTCAAGACGCTCGGGGCCCCAGACGCGACATGATCAGCTGCGCACGCGGCCGACGCCGGGGCCGGCTACGGCGAGCGGCTTCCGGCCTTGGCGGCCAGTTGGAGGGCGACCTTCGGCGGCGCGCCGGCCTTCTATTCCGTCGTTCCCGCGGCGGGCCTGGCGGCGAAGCTGACGCCCCCCACCGGCATCGCCCCGCCGGCCGCCGCAGTTCCGATCGAATCGTGGAACGAAGACGTTGCCATCGGCCGGCTGCTGGAGACAATCTCGACCGCGGGCAGCCGCTGAACCGACTGCCTGACCGACAACCCTGGATTGCCTGCTTCCCCCTCCCGGAGTGATCGACCCATGACGGCTTCCCACAAGACCTCGCGACGGACGTTCCTCGGCACCTCGGCGGCGGCGGGAGCCACGGCCGCAGCCGTGCCCTCCATCGCCTGGACGCAGCCCGCGTTCGCGAACCGGGCGGCCACCGACCGGCCGCAGATCGGCTGCATCGGGGTGGGCAGCATGGGAACGGGTGACGCCCGCCAGCACGCGGCCTTCGGTGACATCGTCGCCGTCTGCGACGTCGACAGCCGGCATGCCGAGCGGGCCCGCAACGACGAGAAGATCGGCAAGGGCAAGGCCGAAGCCTACGGCGACTATCGCAAGCTGCTCGAGCGGTCCGACATCGACGTCGTCAGCATCGTCACGCCGGACCACTGGCACGTGAAGATAGCGATCGAGGCCCTCGAGGCGGGGAAGCACGTGTTCTGCCAGAAGCCGCTCACGCTCACGATCGAAGAAAACAAGTTGATTCGCGCCGCCTGCGAGAAGCACCCGAAATTGCAGTTCCTGATCGGCACCCAGCAGCGGAGCGACAAGGATCGCTTCCTGCGGGCGGTGAACATGGTGCACAAGGGGCTGCTCGGGCCGATCAAGAAGGTGACCGTGGGGATCAACGGCAGCCCGACGGGCGGCCCCTTCCCGGTCGCCCAGGTGCCCAAGGAACTCGACTGGGAGATGTGGCTCGGCCAGGCCCCGAAGGTGGACTACCGCGAGAAGCGGTGCCACTACGAGTTTCGCTGGTGGTACGAGTACTCGGGCGGCAAGTTCACCGACTGGGGAGCCCACCACGTGGACATCGCCCAGTGGGCGCTCAAGGAAGACGCCAAGGGCAAGGGACCGGTGAAGATCGACGGCACCGACGCCAAGCATCCTGTGCCCTTCAAGGATGGTTACCCCGAGCGGGACGATTCCTACAACACCTCCCACGACTTTGCGATCGCGTGCACCTTCCCCAGCGGTGTCGAGATGACGGTCACGAGCCGCGGCGACAACGGGATCGCCTTCGAGGGCGAAAAGGGCAAGATCTTCGTCAATCGTGGCAAGATCACCGGCACGCCGATCGCGGAAAACTGGGACAAGGACCACTACACCGCCGCCGACGTCATGGCGCTCTACAAGGGCAAGCCCTTCGAGGGCCACAAGGAAAACTTCTATCGCTGCATCCGGGAGGGTGGCCTGCCCGTGTCCGACGTGTTCAGCCACCTG
>JBILKZ010000138.1:0-9438 GCA_044376405.1 Pirellulales bacterium | reverse complement strand
GATCCATCGCTCGAAGGCTCGGACGATCTCGGCCGACGGCTTGGGGCCGCCCTTCGGCATGAGCAGATCGTTTTCATGCCGAAGCGCCGCCATGATCATGCTTTCGGCCGGCTTCCCCGGCACGACGGCTGGCCCTGAAAACCCTCCCTCCCGCATGCCGCCTGCCCAGTCGAGCGAAAGATCATGCTCGCGGGAGCCATGAACGCCATGAACACCATGAACACCATGCGTGCCGTGGCATTCGTAGCAGCGCTCGATGAGATACGGCCGGACGACCTTCTCGAAGAGGTCCTCACCCTCGCCGGCGACCGCGACATCGACCGACGCGATGACACACAAGAAGGCGAACCAAGCGAACCGCATGGCAGCGCCGCGCACGCGATGGAACCGGACGTCAGCCGCTCGGTTGATCATTCTCCATATGAGAGCGAACTCTGAAATGAGAATCAATAGTGCGGTGGGTCGTTTTCGTTCGTGATGAAGAGCACAGACATTTTTCTATCCGCACCGCTGCCACCAGGCGTCAAGCACTACGTCATCAGCCCGCGACTTCGATGCCCAAAGCCCTACCGCCTACCGCGGCCGTTCCGCACTCCAGGGCCCCGCGCACCGACTCCCGCGCCCCGGCGAACACCAGCACCAGGTGCGCCGACTCCTACGCCGGGACGTACACCCGCGCCCGGCGCACCGGCCCCCGGGACCGCGCGAACGCCTGGCCTTACCACGGTACCCGGAACGACAACGGCTCCGCCCGGAACCACCGCCGGGCCGGGAACACCGACGCCGACACCTGGCACCACACCGACTCCAGGCGCGCCCACTCCCACGCCTGGCACCACACCCGCTCCAGGCGCGCCCACTCCCACGCCGGGGCGAACACCCGCACCCGGTGCTCCCACACCCGCACCGCGGGTCACGCCAGCCCCCGGCGCACCTGCTCCCGCTCCCACACCACCGCGCGGCTGACGGGCTTCGGCAGTGTTACAGACGATCGCAGCGACAAGAGCCAAGGCGACGGCGAGATGCTTTGACATGAGAATTCCTTATTCATTCGTGATGCGTGCCGGCGGGAATTGTATCCCGAACTTCTCTGAGCATACCGAGATTCTCTCGGCGCCGCCTGCCTCGGGCCGCGATTCAAGAAACGCCGGCCATGTGCGAAGACGCCGACCGGAACGCGGGCGTCATTGACTTGCACGGCTTCGCGCCATTCAGCCGGCGGCCCGTTTCCTTGCTTGCGCCGGGGGCTTGGACGACGAGGGTTTCGCATGAAAACCCGAAGCACGGGCGAGGGAACCGCACAGCCTGGAGAAGAAAGAGTAGCCGCCCGACCAGAGCGGGCCGTCAAACCAGATCGGCTTTATCCCAGAAACGCCAGAAGATGCCCCGGCCTGGGTGTGTAATAGCGGAGTACACACCCAAGCCGTCGGGGCACCCTTCTGGATTGTGGAGGCCGCTCGTGGGCGGCGACCAGCGACGTCTGCCGATCTCAGTTCATGTGATAGGCCGATTCACCATGCTCGACGATGTCGAGGCCCTGCGCCTCGGCATCCCGTCCGACCGTGAAGCCGATCGTCTTGTCGATGATCAAGCCCAGGATCAACGTGCAGATGAAGGCATAGCCGCCAGACCAGAGCAGACCCTGCAGTTGGATCATCAACTGGTCGAAGCTGCCCAGCACGGGACGCATCGAAAACACGCCCACGAGCAGGGCCCCGAGCGCGCCGCCGACACCGTGCACACCGACGACGTCGAGCGAGTCGTCATAGCCGATGACCGACTTCATCTGCACCGCGATGAAGCAGACGAGGCCGCCGAGAATGCCGATGATGACCGCGCTCAGCGGGCTCACGTGACCAGCACACGGCGTGATCGCCACCAGTCCAGCCACCATTCCGGAGGCCAGGCCGAGCGCCGTCGGCTTGCCAAATCGAAACCACTCGGCAAAGGCCCATGCCCCAGCCCCGACACTGCCCGCCAGTGCCGTCGTGGCAAAGGCCAACACGGCCACGCCGCCAGCGACAGGGAGGAAGTCCTTACCGACCGCGATCGCCGAGCCGGCGTTGAAGCCGAACCAGCCCACCATGAGCAGCGCGGCGCCGATCAGCGTCCAGCCGACGCTGTGCGGCACAAACTGGGCGCCTGGATAGCCGTGCCGCTTCGGCAGAATCAAGAGCAGTGCCAGTGCCGACACTCCCGCCAGCACGTGCACCACGGTGCCGCCCGCGAAGTCAAGCACGCCCTTTTGGAAGAGCCAGCCGTTGACGTTCCAGACCCAGTGACAGACCGGGTTGTAGACGATCGTCGCCCAGAGCACCGCAAACAGGCACCAGGCGGAGAATTTCACCCGTTCCGCGACGGCGCCCACGATCAGGGCCGGCGTGATGATCGCAAACATCATCTGGTAGATCGCAAACAGCAGTTCGGGGACACCGTTGGGTGCCGCCTCGACCGTGTCGCCCGATGTCACGATTCGCTCGTAGGCGTTCGGTCCGTCTACGCCGATCTCGGCAAACGACTTCATGAACACGAGCCCCGGATCCCAGCCCAGGTAGCTGTGCTTCGGCAGTTCCTTGCCGTCGGGCCCCTTGCCGGCATCGAACGCGATGGCCGAGGGCACGGCAAACGCCATGTTGTAGCCGTAGGCCACCCATTCAATCGCGATCAGTGGCACGCAGATCATCACGAGCATGAACATGTTGAGCACGTTCTTGGCCCGCACCATGCCGCCGTAGAACAGCGCCAGGCCGGGCATCATGAAAAACACGAGGGCAGCGCTGACAAGCATCCAGGCAACGGAGCCGGTATCGATTGTGCCGGCCAGATGCGCCGCCGGAGCTGCTGCTGTCGCAGGTGCGGCAGCCGCGGCGGCAGCCGTCTCGGCCACGGCCGTCTGGGCCCAGGATTCATGACACCACAGGGAGGCGGTGAGGAACGCCGCCAGCAAACATAGAGAACGAACCATTTCGCAAAGTCCTTTCGTCGCGAGAAAAAGACCCATCCGTCGGCGACGCACGGAATACACACCGTGCCATCATTCGCAGCCGGCTGGATCCGGGAGGGGGGGCGATGTTGCTGTCAGAAACCCGTCGCACCGCCTCCCCGCCAAGGCGAGGAGAACAACGAGAGGACAACCGGCAGGCCCGCGGCCGACCGGACGCAGAGAACACGCATCACTCACCTCCAGAAGGAAACCAGGGAGAACCGGGAAGGGTGCCTCCGAAGCACGGTCTTCGCGGTTGAGGGCAATTGCCTTCAAACCCACCGGTTGCAAAAAGCGTGCCAAAGGCTCGCGGCCACTCTCCTGGCAGCAGTGCAGGCAGCCACCGGATAGCGCTTCTAGAAGCTGTTTTTATTGGTTGTTTCGCAGCTTCCCAAATTTTTTCTGCTGCCTGTCGCAGCGGCCTAGACCGCGGAGACTGCGCGGTTCGTGGGCACGAGGCTGCCTGCGTCGCTAGCAGAGTCAGTTCGTCCTGGGCGTGGGCTTCGCAATCGGCGTGCCGGTGAGTTCCCCCACCACCCAGTCCAGCCCCTCGAGATTGTCGAGCAGGCGGGCCTCGGCGTCGTGGCCGGTGTGGTTGAGGATGCCGATCGGGCCCTGATAGCCGCTCTCGCAGATCGTTTTGGCCAATTCGACGTCGAGGTCGCCCTGGCCGAGTACGAGAATCTTCTTCCCCTTCTTTTCCCCCTCGGCGGTCATGCCGTTGAGGTTGAGGAACTGGAGGTGCGGCAGCATCGTCGCCAGAGCCTCCGCAAACCGCGGGAGATGGTCATGGCCGTGGTGCTGGTTGTAGACGATGCCGACATTGGGCAGCTTCAACTCCTCGCAGATGGCGACCATGTTCTCAGGTTCGCCGCCCCAGCCGCCATGGTTGTAGATCGACACGCGGCAGCCCGCCTTGGCCGCGGCCTCGGCGACCGGTCGGATCCGGTCGGCCGCGTGCTTCACCTTCGCCTGCTGGTCGAGCTCGCCCGGCGCCCCGGCCATGACCCAGAACGATGGCTTCAGGCCACGCTTCTGGAGGCTCGCCAGAAGCCCAGGGAAATCCGGCGGCGTGGACCAGAAGGCATCGAGCGCGACCCCGTGCTTCGCAAGCGCGTCCCACTCCTGGTCGAACGTGGGAATGTGCTCGCCCCGCCAGTCATAGGCAAAGTGTTTGAGGCCGAGCTTCTCCATCATCGCCGCCCGCTCCTCGGGGCCCCGCTTCTTGGCGTCGAAGGGGACGATGCACCAAGCGACGAGGTTGTCGCGGCGAAAGAGGTCCTTGGCGCGGGTGGCCACGTCGGGCTTCTCAACAATCAAGACGCCGTTCATCAGCTTCCAGTGGCCGGGGAACGTGCAGAGATAGGGATAGCGGCCCGGCGTCGTGGGGGCAGTGAAGTGGATCGTCTGCCGCTTGCCAGGCTCGGTGATATCGGCGTAGGCGATCACGTCGTCAGTTTTCGGCACATAGTGACGTGCCACCGCCTCCGGATCGGTGATGAGTTGGTCGGCCAGCGTGCCGACTGAAGCGAGCGAGTCGGGCTTCACCAGCACCCAGTTGTGCGGGACGACGTCGGGATTGACGAAGGTGAGGGCGATAGGCTCACCGGGCGGCACACGCAACTCCCTTGTCTTGTAGGCGAGGTTCTCGGCCGTCTCGATCGTGATGGCCCGCGACTTCTCGATCGGCTTGAGCCACGGGTTCTTCACGGTGGCCTTCATCATCGCCACGTCGCGGAGAATCGGATGCGCGGCGATGGTCTTCGCGACCGCGCGGTAGCCGGGAATGTCGCGAAACGGTTCGGCGAGGGCGTTGACCGTGGCAAAAATGGCGCGGGTCTCGCCGTTCCCAACGGCGACGCTCAGGTGCAGCTGGTTCACCGGCTGCAGGTCGGGCATCTCGAGAAAGAGGCTCTGGCCGTCGGAGAGCACCGTGGCCGATCGGATGGCGACCGGGTCGTGGCCCGCCGTGCCGTAGTGGCTCGGGGAGAACTCGGGCGAACCGTAGGCGGCGCTGTAGCGGTAGTTCCAGCACTGGGCGAAATGGTTTTCAACGGTGGCTGCGACGTCGCGGTCGAGCGGCGCCGAGAAGCCGAGCAGCACGCCGTTTTCGTGGACCCGGATTCGGATCGGCTGCTGCACGGTGCCCCCGGTGTAACGGACCCGCTGGAGGCAGCCGTCTTCAACGGCGTAGCTCCCCCAGCCGGCCATCCCGCAGACGTAAAGCTGCCCATCCACTGGGCTGAAGCGGCCGCGGTGGACACCCGACGGAAAATCGCCCGGCAGCGGTACGATGGCTCCCTGCAGCTGGCCAGCCACCTCGTCGCGGAGGACGAGACTCTGTGTGCACAATCCGTACGAAAAGTGGAGCAACTGGCCGCCGAGCGGGCCCCAACGGTCGCTCGACACATAGGCCTGGCCGCCGCTCGAGTGATCGAGCCCACGGGGGATCATGACCATCGGCAGGCTCGGCGGCGTGCCTCGGAAGTTCGGGAGGGGCTCTGAGGGCGGCTCGCCTGCCCGCTGCCGGACGGCGCAGATGGCCGAGGCTGGCGTGCGATCGCCCTCGGAGACGGGCACCGTGACCGTGCCATCGGGGAGGAGGCCCAGCCCATCGGGATTCCGGAATCCAACGGCGAGTACATCGACCTTCGAGGCGTCGGCAGACACCCGCATGAGGCCCTGATGGGAGGCAAAGAAGAAATTGCCGGCGTCGTCTCGTTCCAGACCGCACTTGAAGTTGTGGCCGCCCGACGGCTCGAACCGGTTGGTCACGCACGCATAGAAGTCAGTCTCACCGTCGCCGTTTGTATCGACGAGACGCGTGATCTGATCGCCGCAGAGCACATGCACGACGTCCTCGACCACGACCAGACCGAGCGCGGCATTGAGTCCTGAGGCGATCCGCCGCCATTGGACCTGCTCAAGATCGGTGTCGAGCCCGGCGACTCGCCAGACATCCCCCTGCATCGTGCAGATGGCTGCGTCGCCATTGGTAAAGAAGCCGACGCCGCCAAAAAACATCATGGACTTCCAGGGGTTGTCGAACGGAACCGCAATCGTATCGATCGCGTACGGTCCGCCCGTGCCGACGGTGCCGATCGTCGTCAGCACCTGTGGCCACATTGCTGGCCCGCCCTTCACGAGATCTGCTAGCGGATGCTCTTTCGCCGGCGCCACCTCGCGGATGAGCTTTCCATCTTTGACCCATGGGGCGTCGAGCATTTCGGTCTCGCCGAGGCGATACGAGAAGATCACCCGCTTGCCGTGGCGATAGAAGCCGTGGTAGGTGAACGGTTCCTTCGGCTTGCTGGCCGTGGGCAGCGGTTCGACGAGCGGGCCGGCCGGCGTGGCCGGCGAAAGAAACCCATGTCGCGAGTCGGCGAACGTGAGGAAGCCGCCGGTCCATGTCGCCTCGATCGCGAGGGTGTCGGAGTTGAAGCAGGCGAAGAGTTCACCCTCGTCACCGAGCCGCAGGCAGACCGCCCTTGGGATCACCCTACCTTGCACCGAGAGCGGCCAGCTCTGCAGCGGCCCGAGGTCTGTCTGGTTGCGGCGGTCGTCCCGCGCCTCGCCAATGGTGCCGAAGTGTCCGAAACGACCGCCGTCGATGTCGGGCCAGGCGGGAAGCAGCAGCGGCATCGGCTGCCGGCCGCGAAACTGCCTGGCCTGCTTGGTGTAGGCGTCGTAGACGCGATGTTTGTTCACCGCACGCCCGCGGTTTGGCCACTCGTCTGGATGCAGTGGCTCCGGACTCAGGTCAAACGGCTCGGCGCGGTGAGAGAGCGTCTCAAGGCCAGGCGTGCGGCCAAGTTCGAGCAGGTAGCGGACGAGGTCGCGTCGCTGCTCCGGCGGCAGCGCGGTCGCCACGTTCTTTGGCATGAGCGAGCCGACATCCTGCCGCTCGTCGATCTCGGTGAGTGGAATCCGGTGGGACTGGCCCGTGGCATCGACGAGCACGACGGCCTCGGGCGTCTCCTCCTTGATGATCCCCTGCAGTCCGCGGCCGTCGGTGGTGGTGATAGAAAACGCACGGTATTCGGGCTTCACGAGCCGATCGGGCCAGAGGAGCGACTCGACGATTTCCTCCGGCGTAAGGCATTTGGCGACGGTGGTGAGTTCTGGGCCGACGATTCCCCCCTGCCCCGCGACCTTGTGGCACGACGTGCAGGCGCTCGTAGCCACGCTGAACACGCCGGCGCCCCGCCGTGGATCGCCGTTGGTCCGCGCGTCGACGAGCACCTGCGTGACGAATTCGGCGGACCACTCGGGAGCGGCTGAAGCGTCGAGGGCGGCTGGGCCGGGAGCAGCCGACGCCGCTCCCGCTGTCGCGTGAGCCAGGATGAGAAACCAGGCCCAGAGGCAGACCCACCTCCGGCTGCGTCGCGTGTCCGTACAAAACATGGCTGCAACGTACCACTTGGGAACCCCCTTCAAGATTCGTAAAGTCGGGCGGGTTCCCCGCGCGCTCTTGGCGTTGTCGGCGATGGCAAGGAAGCCCGTGAATATCGCGGCGAGCGGGATGTTCAGGCTCGATACCGCGACTGCAGCAGTTTGGAGCGCGGCCAGCGGCGCGAGCAACAGGGCGGTGAGGAGTGTTAGGAATCGCTCCATGACGTTGTTGCCCTCCTAGCTACGGTAACTTCGCAGTCAATCGTTGCAATCTTCCGGCGTGCGCGATCTCTTTGCCGTCGACGAGCACTCGCAGGCCTGCGCCTCTGTTGTAGCGTGTGCCTGTCTTGTCCCATAGGATCGTGAGCGTGCGCCCGTGATAGCTGACGTTGTCCAGGCAGAAGTAGTCGAACACGCCCTCTGGCGCGAGTGGGTTGACTTCGACCAGGTCATCCGCGCGTGGACGCAGCCCCACCAGACCGGTGATGATCAGATCGCAATAGGTGGAGTGGTTGTAATCCCGGCCTCGTGTTTTCGGGAACGGGCCGACCTTCATCCAGAGACCTGTGTCGGGGTTCAGCGACTCGTCGAGCCACGATACGACCTGTCCATCATCCAGCGTCAGGTGATGGCTTTGTGTGTAAGCCTTCAGGGTGTCGAAATACTCTTTTGTTCCGACTGCCGTTTGGTTGTAGTTGTTGAGTACATTTGCCAAAGCGGTCAGCGTCTGTGATGTCGAGAAGGGCCAACTCGCTCCGCACCACATGCAACCCGCAGCGTTGATAAAGAACTTCGGATGCCGACGCTCGGCCACCGTCGGACCATACGAACCGAGGAATCCCTGCGGGTCGGTCAACTGGTGCCAAGCATCTTCATAGCCGTGACCATCCTCAGGCAGATTGAAATACCAGGGCACAAAACCAAAGATTTCGCGGACTTTGACTCGCTGCCCTGGCTCGCAGACCTCCGAGACAGAGTTGTCGTATTGATTCGTGGGTGCGTTTTCGTGCCGCATCACTTTGAAGAACTTTGCCTTGGGATCCCACAACTGGTCCTGAACTCGTTTGCGTAACTGCTCGGCTTCGTCGCGATATTGATCGGCAAGTTCCTTCCGGCCCGCCAATTCAGCGATCCGGGCGATCGCAACGGCCCCGCCGAACATATACGAGTTCATCGGTGGCCGGATGCCCGTGCCGCCGATGGAGAACTCCTGCCCCTCCCAAGAATCCACCTGCCAATAAAGGCCATTGTCGAGCAGGCGGCTTCTCTGCCATGGTTGGAGTGCCGGGTTACCTTGTTTCCAAGCCTCGTGGTTTTTGATCAAAGCGTCCAACAATCCAGTAACGAACGGCTTGTCGGCGTTGACCAGATAGCGGGCGTAGACGGCGTCAGTAATCCACTGTGAATACATCTTGCTCGAGCCACCCGGATCACCGCCTTTGCCAAAATGAAACTGAGAGTAGTCGTTGATGATCTTCGGGTCGCGAATCCAGCGTCCCTCGTAGAGTTGGTGGCCCACAGGGCAGTTGATGGTGTTGTAGATCTTGCTCCAGCTCACCTTCGGCAGGAACTCGGTGACGACGAAGCCATCTGGGGTGTGCCAAATGTGCTTGCGATAGGCCCACCAGCGAAAGTGGTAAGTCTCTTCGATGTCTTTATCGGAACACTCGAAGAGAGGAACGTTTCGCTCCATCCAAGCGGCGGCGTGGTCGTTGCTGATGGCGGTAATCGAGCCGTCACTCGGCAAGTCTGCGGCGGTGTCGTCCGGGCGCTGGCTGTTGAAGGTTGCCACATAACGGCGCAGCGCGTCGGGCTTCAGAATCGCAGAGGAATCCTCGGCGAGCAGTGCTGCCAGTGAGCACATCTGCAAAGCGATGAATGGAATGAGTGATAGCTTTTTCATTGAGGCGGAACCACGCATAGCTACGGATAAGGATAGGATGTCTGGAAGACGGCGGATGCGGCCGGCTCATGCTACCGGGAGCATCCAATCGTGACCGGCCCCCCTCAAACGGCACCGCTTCTAGAGAGAGAATGTGGGGTTGGAGGAGACGAAGGGAGGC
>JBILKZ010000137.1:0-9524 GCA_044376405.1 Pirellulales bacterium | reverse complement strand
GAATAGCCGCGCTTGGCGAGCATGCCAGGCAGGCGGGCGAGGTCGCCGATCGTCTCGAGATCGTGTGGTGCCTGCTCGCGGCCGAAGGCGCCGTCGAGGTCGGAGCCGATGCCGATGTGATCGGCGTTGCCCGCGATCTGGCAGATGTGGTCGAGGTGGTCGAGCATCACCTCAAGATCGCAGTTCATCCCCCTCGGCGTCGATTGCCCGCGAACCCAGCCCGGCACCATCATCCAGGCGTCGAGCGCGCCACCGATCACCGCGCCGCGGTCCACGAGCGCCTTGATCATTGCGTCGGAAAACTGCCGGTTGTGGTCGACGAGGGCGCGGCAGTTGTTGTGGCTCGCCCAGACCGGCCCCTGGAAGGTCTCCAGTGCATCCCAGAAGGCAGCGTCGCAGAGATGCGTGGCGTCGAGGATCATGTCGAGGCGATCCATCTCGCCGATCAGTTCCCGTCCGGCGGCATTCAGCGACGCCGAGGCGTCGGTGCCGTGGGCGTAGCGGCCGGGGCCGTAGTGGGCCGGGCCGACGGCGCGGAGTCCGTAGCCATAGGCACGCTCGAGGTGCCCGGGCGTGATCAGCGAATCTGCCCCTTCGAGCGAGAGGATATAGCCGATCGGCAGCAGCGACGTGTCACCTCCTGCGGCGATCGCAGTGAGCCATCGCAGCACGTGGGCATCGAGGCCGCTGCGGTCGACGATCTGCACCATCTCACCGGCCTCTTCCATGGTGCGATACCACTGCAGTTGAGCCTGCGTCTGCGACCAGGCCTGCTCTGGCGAGCCCCAGCCGGGGAGCGGATTGTCGGGGGCGACGTAGCGGGCGATCTGCGTGGCGACGACGAGGCCGATCTGGCCCCGCCGGAGATCCGGAAACGAGACGACGGCGTTACCGCGGTCGGGCTTGTCGGTGAGGCCGCGGGCCCGCTCGCGGGCGTTGAGTTCGCTGGCAGGGAGCCGCAGGTCGCGGTTCCACTCCATCGCGTTCATCGAGAGGTCGAGATGGGCGTCTATCGTGAACATCGTCTTCTATTATTCCTCAGATGAATCCAGCCGGCACGCCGAACGCGACGGTCATGATGACGAGCGGCCGTATGGGCTATACCGTGGCGAGGAATGCGGTGAGCGTCCGCGCCCGGTCGGCGAGGTCGGCAAATCGCCCCTCGGCGAGCGTCTTCGCATCCACGAGATGCGATCCCATGCCCACGCAGTGCACTCCAGCGGCGAACCAAGCCTTGAGGTTGGCCTCGTCGAGCGTCACGCCGCCAGAGGGCATGAGCTTGAGCCAGGCACACGGGCCGCGCACGCCCTTGATGAAGGCCGGCCCGCCGAGCGTGTCGGCAGGAAACACCTTGATCACTGAGGCGCCGAGCCGGTGGGCGCGGATCATTTCCGTGACGGTGCCCGTGCCGGGGCACCAGAAGAGGCCGTGCTGGCCGCAATAGGCCCCGACCTCCTCGTCGAGGTTGGGCGCCACGAGAAACGCGGCCCCGGCCTCGTGAAACGCCCGCGCCTGCGCGGAGTCGATGATCGTGCCTGCGCCGAGCACCATGTCGGGCAGCTTCTTTGCGGCCTCTGCCACGAGGCCACGAAACACGTCGAGGGCGCCAACCGCGCGGTTGGTGAACTCCACGAAACGGATGCCGCCCGTGTGAAGGGCTTCGAGCACCTGCATCCCGGTCGCCACATCGCCGCAGTTGAAAAGCGGCAGCGCCCGCTGTCGGGCGAGCGCCGCGGTGATCTCGTCCTTGCTGATTCGCATCATGGTCAGGCCAGTTCGAAGAGGGCTTCGATCTCCACGGGGATGTCGTCTGGGAGCGATCCCATGCCGACGGCGCTCCGCACGCCGATGCCGTGCTCCGGACCCCAGATTTCGGCAAAGAGTTCGCTCGCTCCGTTGATCACGTAGGGATGCTTCTCGAAATCGCCAGTGCAGTTGACCATCCCGAGCACCTTGATCACCCGCTTGATCTTGTCGAGGCTACCGAGCGTCGCGAGGAGCGTGGCGAGCATCGTGAGGCCTACCTGTCGGGCCGCCCTCTTGCCTGCGTCGGCGTCGAGGTCGCGGCCCACGCGGCCCCGCATGAGCGTGTTATCGGGCAGGAGTGGCCCGTGGCCCGACACATAAAGATGCTGGCCCACGACGAGCGCGGGCTTGTAGACGCCGACGGGTTTGGGCGCGGGGGGCAGCGTGAGCTTCAGGGATTCAAAATGCTTCTGCGGCGAGCTCTCAGCCATGGGTCGATCCTTATTAAGAAAAACGGTTACCTCGATCGTGTTCGGCACGGCGAGTGTATGTGTACTCGCCCATAATCGGAACACCCAGAATCAAAACGTCCAGTGCGGAACGCCTGGGACTCGGGTCGTCGGTGAGGTGGGTGTTTAGCCGCTACCGACGTTCACGATCAGGTCAAAGAGCTGGCCGCGGCGGACGCCGTCTTGCGTGATGTCGATCGCGGCAATCGCGAGGCCAGCAGCGGCGTTCTGCGCTGCCGACACGCGGACCGGCAGCCGGCGAACAGCCCCCGCGTCCACGCGGAGCGTCGCCACCGACGGATCGATCCGGATCCCCGGCGGGCAGACGAGCTTGATTTCGTAGACCGTCGGCACATCGAGGAAGTTTTTCACGACGACGGCCGCCTCGGCCGCGTCGCCCGGCTTCACGGTCACGCGATAGGGATGCACGCGGGCCCAATACGGGTCGAACCAGAGCCGGTAGTCTTTTTCCTTCGTCAGATCAACGAGCGCCTCGCGGAGTTCTTCGCTGGCAGCCATGTATCGTTCGATGAGCGGCTTGGGGTTTTCGATGGCCCACGAGTGGCCGCCGAGGATCAGGTCGGGTGCGATCGAGTGGAGGTACTTTCCCGCGTAGCCGTAGCCCTCGTCGATCGTGCAGGAGTTTCTGGCGACGACGGCCTCGTGGCCATGCTGGGCCGGGTCGGCCGGCGAGCCGAAGATGTTGTCGCCGGTGAAGGCGACGCGTTTGCCGTCGATCACGCCGTGCGCGCAGCAGGCGAACTCCGTTTGCCCAGGCATCCAGTCGCAGGCGAGGTCGTGGCCCCGCCAGCGGATCACTTCGCCGTCGCGGATCACCCTGTCGACCGTCAGGCTCTGGAAGTCGCCGGAGGGCCGCTCCCGGTAGGACGGGATCATCGCGTCGTAGTCGTAGTCGAGCGGCCGCTCGATCAGGTCGACCACCCGTTCATGCGTCCAGATTTGGGCGCCGCGGGTCTTTCTTACATGCTCCGCGTCGAGGAAGTGGTCGCCGTGCATGTGGGTGACCAGGATCGCGTCGATCGCCTTGATGCCGAGCGTGTCGCGGGCCCCGTCGAGCAGGCGGTCGAGGAACTTCCGGTCGAACAGACCGCAGTCGATGAGCAGCGCGTGCCCGTCGTCGGAGACGAGCATGTGGAAGTTGACCCAGTATTCATGGCCACGCACCTTGTAGAGGTGCGGCGAAATCTGCCAGAGGTGCGGCACGGCGGACGGCCGCGACACGCGGTCCTGGTCGCAGCCCGCAAACGTAAACACTTCGTAGCCCCGCTTCATCACCTTCTCCAGCTGACGGAGCTTCTTCTGAAACGTGGCCAGTTGCGTTGCTGCGTCCTTGATCGGCGGGCCGTGCGAGGGCAGCATCGTGAGCGGTGCAAAGGCCTCCAGATAGCCCGCGGCGGTGGCGAGTGCATAGATGCCCTTGCAGAAGCCGTAGTCCCACTCGCTGTCGAACCAGGTGTGGAGAACGGCGCCGTCGAGCATGAGGTCGCCCGTGAACGCGAGCCAGCCGCCGCCCGATCCGAGCGGGCCCGGCTGCCGCACAAGAAAACTCATCGAGCCGGGGCTGTTGCCGGCGGTTTCCGCGCACCAGATTTTCCGGCCCCGCCATTCGAACGAATCCATCTTCTCGAAGGCCCGGTCGATGGTGATCGGCTGGATCGGCGGCCGTACGTAGCTGGCCCCGTGCACGGTGAATTTGTCGGAGAGCTTTGGCACCGCCGCACGGAACGAGAGCGGCTTCTCGAACAGTTCCCGCTCGTTGGCCGGCGCGGCCACCTTCACGCCCCGGGTAGCAGGGTGGCCGGTGAGCTTCGCGTGCCCTTGGCACTGCTCGCGGTGGTGGTGGGTGTAGAGCACCCAGTCGACCTGCGTGACGCCGATCTGCGGCAGGGCGTCGAGCACGCTGCCGTCACCCAGGTCGATGAGGATGGCGGCAGAGCCATCCTTGATGACGTAGACGTTGCAGGTGTCGGCCCAGACGTAGATGCCGGGGGCAACCTCGGTGAATGTTGCTTTCATGGAGGATGGTTTCCTGAAAACAGCGGGAGCCGCGTCCGTCGTCTCTGTGGCTGGCGCCGCACCATACTTCAACGAGCTTACCCGCGGAACTCGAACTTGTAGCGGCCCGGCATCGGCACGGGGTACAGACCGTCGGCGTTGCGCTGCAGCGGCGCGGGGGATTCGTCGGTCAACTCGGCGATGCCGGCGGTGAGGTCGTCGGGGCTGTTGAGCATCTCCTCGTAGGTCACCGTGCGGCCGGTGTGCGCCGCGACCCGACCCATTGCGGTGACGAGGCTCGCCTCGGCCCCACGGACGGCCTCGTTGTAGCTCGCGCCGGAATTGATTGCGGCCACGAGGTGCTCCCATTCCAGGCGGTAGGGACTCTTCTCCGGCTGCGCCGCGGTCCAGAGGATGTTGCCCTTCGCCATCTGCTGGCCCTTGTAGATCGTCGACTTGGCCGGCGAATGGCCGCTGCCGGAGATCGTGAAGGCCCCCTTCGAGCCCTGGCCGAAGACGCCGAATTTCTGCTCGCAGTCTTTCATGGTACGGCCGGAATAGAAGAACTTCGTGCCGTCGGCGAAGGTGTATTCAACACCGTAGCTGTCGAAGTTTTGGTCATCGAGCTTGCCGCGGAAATGCCGGCCGCCGGTCGCCTCGGCCTTGATCGGCCAGGCGTTCTTCATCCAGCAGACCTCGTCGACGTGGTGCACGTAGAAGTCGCTGAACACGCCGCCGCTGGCCCAGAGGAAGCTGTGGAACCGCTTCGCCTGCCAGAAGAGCTCGCTCATTCCCTCGGGCGGGCCGGGATAGAGGTCCATCGGCTGCACCGGCCCGTGCTCGCGATAGCCGTGGAAGGCGATGAGTTCGCCCGCCTCGCCGTTTTGCAGCCGGTCGAAGAGCTCGCGGCGGGCGTCGCTGTGGCGGCACATCAGACCCACGCCGACCTTCAGCTTCTTGGCATCGGCCTTGGCGGCCAGTTCGATGATCCGCTTCGTGCTCGGGCCGTCGATCGAAATTGGCTTTTCTAGAAACGCGTGCACGCCCTTCTCGATGGCGTAGGCGAAGTGGGCCGCGCGGAAGCCGACCGGTGTCGCGAAGATCGCGATGTCGCCCGGCCGGAGGCTGTCGACCGCAGCCTTGTAGGCGTTGATGCCGACGAACCGTCGATCTTCGGGCACGTCGACATGTTCCTTGAACTGCTCGGCGAGGCTCCGGCGGCGGGCTTCGATCGAGTCGACGAAGAGGTCGGCCATCGCCGTGAGCTTGAGGTTCACGCCCGGCACGGAAAGCGCGTCGGAGGCCGCACCGCCCCCCCGCCCTCCGCAGCCGATCAGGGCGACACGGATCTCGTCGCTTCCGGCCGCATGGGCGGAAGGCATCGTGCCGGCGAAGGCGGCGAGCGACGTGGCGGCGGCGGCCCGCGTGGTGGTGCCGAGGAATCCGCGGCGGTTCGTGGGGGTGCCGATGGAAAGCGAGGCGTGCGGGCGTGTGGGCATCGCTGGTGTCTCCGGAGGGAAGGCTCTCATGATAAATCGAGGCAGGAGCACTTTTTCAAGATTCTTTTATGCGCTGCCTCAGACTCTATCTGCGGCGAAACAGCGCGGCTAGCGGTTCGCGGCAAGCGAGATCAGCGAAACCCTGTTCAACGAAACTCCGCGCGGCCCCAGGTGGCGGCCCGCTCCCAGACCATGATGCCGTGGGGCTCATGCGGGTTGCGAATCTCGACGAGTTGGTCCTGCCAGATCCGTCCCACGGCATCGCTCCAGTGCACCTGCCAGACGGCAGCGAGCCGGTCGCCCTTTCGCGGCCGATCGTCTTCCGCGTGCAATACTCGCCAGGGGATCGCATATTCGACCACGTAGCCCCGGCCGTCGGCGTCGCGGCGAAACGCACCCGTCACGCCCGCCGGATTCACGGCCAACGCCTTGAGATTCATCCCCTCCGCGATCGTCAGGCAGGCCCTGCCGGTCGGCGCGTGGTGCCACATCGTGAGGTGTTTGAGCCGCGGGTTTTCCGCCTTCACTCGCTCGGCCTCCGTGGGCTCGAGGCTCCGCGCCGAATAGTAGCTCGGGTTATTGGCATCGGCGGGCCAGCCCATCGTGCGATCGGCCGACAGCCTCACCTGCAGTCCCCCGCCCCGCCAGCCGTCCTCGGGATCGAGTTTGGGATCGATCACGCTCTGCATCGGGTGCGGATCGCCCACGTGCGCCCCGATGTAGAGATGCTCGGCGTCATACATCATCCAGCCGGTGGCCCACTTTCCGTCTTCGGAATCCGGATTGCGGGCGGCTTCAAAACCGGGATCGCGGCCCCACTCCTCGAGGCTGCCGTCGATCGTCACCGGTCCCTCGGCCGGCATGACCGGAATCGAATCGAAGAGCATCTGGCCGAACTGCTGAATGCGTTCCTCGGTCTTGAGCGGATACGGAAGCTCGACGCCCGGCAGCGACGGCACGCTCCGGATGAACCGGCCCTCGCTATAGGGAATCGGCTCGGGCAGTCCTCCATTTCTCGCATCGAACCGCGCGGCCTCGCCCGCCACGAGCCGCTTGGGAAACAGCATTCCAGTGTCGCCTGACTTTCGCGTTGCGAGCACCTCGCCGTCGTAGACCTGCACGTCGGTCACGAGTCCTTGCCCCGTCTTCACGGCAAACTCGGTGCCCAGGTCGAGCACGTCGGTCGTGGCGGTGTCGAGCCGAAAGCCCTTCATGCCGTCGGGCATGCGGACAACCGCCTTGCCGGCATGCAGAAACGCGGCCATCTCGTCAAAAAGCTCCAGTTCGCCCGGGCCTTCGAGCACGATCCGCACGCCGTTGCCAAGCCGCAGTTCAACGACGCCCGCAGCGATCGCGAGTCGCCCAGCATGCACCGGATCGCCGTCATGCACCGCCTTGCCCCCGGCGACGGGCACGACCAGCCGCGCCCTTTCAATCATGCCAATCACATCGCTCGTTCGATCCACCGCGGCGGGTGCAGGGCTAGTGGCTGCAGCCGGCTTGGCCTGTCTCCCGGCCACGAACCGCGTGGCGATGCCGCCGACGACGCCCCCGAGCACCAACACGCTCGCGAGCGCAGCGGCGATCCACCGAGTCCGAAAGCCGCTGGCTGAATCTATCTGCGACGGGCCGGCTGACCGCGGCCGCGGCCGGATGGCGGCGGTGACATACATCCAGTGGAGCGTCGAGTGCAGCTCGATCACCCGCTGGAATGCCTCGCGAGCGGCGGCATCGGTCTTGAGCAGGGCCACGAGCCGGCGCTCGTCGTCCTCCGACTGCACGCCGTCGGCGACACGGCTGAAGAGGTCGAGGATGTCGTTTGCGAGCCTCATGCGTGGGCCTCCTCGGCCAGCGTCTTTTCGACGCAGTCGAGCAGGGTCTGGCGGATCCTGCGGAGCATCTGGGAGAGGGCGCTGGGGGTGGTCTGGCGGGTTGCGGCGAGGTCGTTCACCGAGCAATCGGGCTCGTAGCGGGTGGCGATGAGGGCCCGGTGGTCGGTAGAGAGCTTTTGGATGCAGTCGGCCAGCGCCGCCCGCCGCGTATCGAACTGCCGGGAGGTGATGATCGAACGATTGGCCAACTCCTCGAGCAGGGTGTCGTCGAAGGCGATCGGGGCTCGTTTTCGCCGCTTGAGGTAGGCCATGGTCTGGAGCTTGGCAAACTGCATTGCCCAGGGGAGGAAGTCCCGCGACGGGTCGAATTCATCGGCCTTCTGCCAGAGGAAGAGGTTGGTCTCCTGCAGCACGTCGTCGGCCTCGGCCATGTCCCAGACGACCGACAGGATGAAGGCGTGCAGCTGCCGCTGGACCCGGGTGATCTGGGTGACGAATTCAGCCGAGGCAGCCATTCAAACCGGTTCCCGCTGGGAAAAATCGCACGACACCCCATCATCTCTTCTTAGCCGCCGCGGGCGAAATCCAACGCGGGCCAGCCCCGCGGAGCCGCGGATTTTCACTGCCATTATGGCGGGCGTCAGATTTTGACGGGTTCGGCTAAAGAAAATAGGGCACGAGGGCGGGTTCCGCAGGCGGCGATCCAATTGCCACACCTCGTCGAAAGCGGAGGAAGAGCCATGCGAGCACGATCCCATACACAAGCCGGCACTGCGGCGGGGTTTACCCTCGTGGAACTCTTGGTCGTGATCGCGATCATCGGCTCACTCGTCGGACTCCTACTGCCGGCCGTGCAGGCGGCCCGCGAGGCGGCGAGAATCAGCACGTGCAATAACAACCTCAAGCAATTGGCACTGGCAAGCCTTGTTCATCTTGACACCCACCGCACGTTTCCGTCGAACGGTTGGTACAACAGAAACAACGAATTTGGCGCTTCCGCGTCCAAGGGGTTCGGCGACATGCAGCCAGGTGGCTGGATGTTCAACATTCTGCCGTTCATGGAAGCCAATGAAGTTCGGACTAGGAGCGGCACGTTTACTCGGAGCCTGAACGGCCTGCCGTCGGCATTCGTCTGCCCCACCGTGGGCTCAACACTCGTGATAGGTGACGCCGGAATTGGCGGACCAGGCAACAGGTACCGCATCAGTTGCTACGCTGGATCGGCCGGTCCAAACAGTAATGAATCGTACTCCTGCGGAGGATTGAACTGGTCGCAGATTGCGGCGCTTTCCACGGCCGAAGAGCGCGAGTCTTACTGGAGGCAGTGCATGGGCTATCCGTTTCCTCCCCAGGCGTGGCGGTCGAACGGGGTCATCGCTCCGCTCGGCCGGATTCAGGGGCGGCATGTTACTGACGGTCTGTCGAAAACATATTTGCTTGGAGAGCGGCCCATCCAGATATCCACCGACATTTCCGCCCGGAGTGGTTCGGGCAGCGAACAGGAAAACTTTTACGAGCCTTTTTCAGGCCATGTGCAAGGAATCTACAAGAAAACGAACCTTCCCCCCGAGCCCTATCGGGCGGGTGTCATCAGTGGTGCTCCCAGCACCTTCGGCAGCCGGCACGCCAACGCCTGCGGCATGGCTTTTTGCGATGGCAGCGTTCAGACCGTGTCATTCAGCGTAAGTTCGTCTGTCCACTTTGCGCTCGGCACGCGGGATGTTGGGGAGGCCAATGCTTCTCTCGACTAAGAACGTGAACAGTGCGGCCAGACGCCCGCGTAGGCTAGTCCTCATCGTGGCGATCTCGATCATTGGTGCAACAGGCTGCTGGCGGTCGGAGATGGGCACCGTCACCGGTACCGTCACTCAGGCTGGCTTACCCGTGCGAGACGCTGAGGTGACGTTTCTAACGTCGGGTCG